>DATCQI010000142.1:0-8915 GCA_036569545.1 Rugosibacter sp.
CCCGTAAGCCAGGCCACGTCTATTCCCAAAGGCGCCAACCAGACAGAGAGTTTACGGTAATGCTGTTCAGCGAGAATTTCCGTCGGTGCCATAAGTGCTGCCTGATAGCCTGCCTCGATGGCATGCAGCATGGCCAATGCGGCGACGATGGTTTTGCCGCTACCCACATCGCCTTGCAGCAAGCGTTGCATCGGATGTGGCTGAGTCAAGTCATTGGCAATCTCATGCCCTGCGCGCTGCTGCGCACTGGTTAAACGAAACGGCAACGCGGCCAGTAACGGCCGTGTGAGTGTCCCGTTGGCTAGAAGCTGCGGCGCGCCAAGCGCACGACGGGCGGTGTAGGCGCGGCGTAAGGACAATTGCTGAGCTAACAACTCATCAAACTGCACGCGCCGCCAGGCCGGATGGTGGCGCGACTCTAATTGCTCCAGAGAACACTCGGGAGACGGCGAATGCAATAGTCGCACTGCGTCGGCAAAAGACGGCAGTGCTAGCTTGGCCAGCACATCGGCAGGCAAGGTATCGACTAGATCGCTTCGTGCCAAAGCGCGACTGGCCAAGCGACGCAAGGTGGCCTGGCCCAGCCCGGCGGTGGTGGGATAAACCGGGGTGAGACCCGCTGGTAATGCCGCATGTTTTACATTTGTATTTGCCCCGGAACTCGCCACGAAATTAGGCACCGCGTGAAACCGGGGATGAATCATTTCATCGCCCAGAAAGCTATCGCGCAATTCGCCGAATATCCGTAAGCGCACGCCGGGTTGCAGCACTTTTTGCTGGCTCGGATAAAAGTTCAAAAACCGCAGGATGAGTGTGCCGCTGTCATCCCGAGCACGTACCACTAATTGACGGCGCGGGCGAAATACAATTTCACAGCTGACCACCTCAACCTCAAACTGCGCGGCTACCCCGGGGAGAGCATCGCTCACTGCGGTGATGCGGGTTTCATCCTCGTAGCGCAGCGGCAAGTGCAGCACAAAATCGATGTCACGACGCAAACCCAGCCGTGCCAAGCGGCCTGCCAGCGTGTTGCCAGCCGATCCCGCTGCTTTCTTTTCGCGACGTTCAGCCAATCACCAAAACCGCATCAGCCTCAACCAACGCATCGCGCGGCAAGGCTTTTACACCCACGGCTGCGCGCGCCGGATAAGGTGCTGTGAAGTACTGCGCCATCACCTCATTCACCTTGGCAAAATTGGCCAGATCGGTCAAGTAAAGCGTCACACGCACCGCATCGTTCAAATTTGCACCAGCGGCCTCGCTCACCGCTTTGAGGTTTTCAAAGACACGCACAATCTGCGCATCAATGCCATCGGCCATTTGCATGGTAGCCGGATCCAGGCCAATCTGGCCCGACAAATACACGGTATTGCCTGCTTGCACAGCCTGTGAATAAGGGCCAATGGCGGCAGGCGCAGCGGGTGTTACAATGATTTTTCGGCTCATCAATTCATTCTCGGATAGGTTAATAAATAACGGTGTAATGATTATTTCAAAATCACCAACACACTCTCTTCAATGCCCAGCGCCTTGAGTTTGGCACGTGCCTCATCCGCCTCCGCACGCGTGGCAAAAGGGCCCACATGGACGCGGGCTTCCACCACAACAGGCACACCTTGCGCCTGCATTTTCTGACGTAGCTTTTCCGCATTAGCCACGGTATTAAATACACCCAACTGCACGCCAAAATGTTGCACTCCAGATGTTTTTTTCGTTGGGATGAGTGGCTGAGAAACAAATACTTCTGTGAAGTCAGCTATTGTTGTTGTGGTCGGCGTTGCGTGGGCTGCCACAGCAGACTGTGCTCCGGTGATATGAACAATACCGGCCTGCTGCTCGGTAACATCTCCGGCACCTGTTACAGACGGGGCAATCGGGAGTGGTCGCTGATCCGCTAGCAGTGCGGGTAACGGTGGGGCAGACTGAGATGTCGGCGGCAGCTGTGGCGAAGCGCCCTGCGAGACCCACGGTAATCCGCTGGAACGCAGCGCACCCCCAATAACCCAGAGACCAAGCAGACCCACCGCAACAATGCTGATCGTCGCAATCCGTGTGACAGGGCGATCTTTAATTTCCTCATCCATGATGTTCACGGGTTCTTCTTGTATCTCTACGTCTTCTGCCATCGTTATTACCTTTCGCCAGCGCTGTACACATTAAACGCTTTGCGCGTTTATGCTCAATCCAACCAGCCTTGATCATACCGCGTCTGCGATTACATTAAAATGAGGCCATCCCATTCGGATAAAAAACCCTAGCTATTTAAAATCAGCATTGGGATGCCATGCCGATCAACTCTTTTTACTACCACCTGGCACCAACCCCTGCCAACACCATGAATAACGAACTTTGCATTGGCCTTGTTTCCATTTCTGATCGCGCCGCAAGCGGTATGTATGCAGATCAGGGCTTACCCGCCTTAGAGGCCTGGTTTACCGACGCGCTCATTTCTCCCTGGCGCATGGTGACGCGGTTAATTGCCGATGAACAAGCCTTGATTGAACAAACGCTGATTGAATTATGCGACACTGCCGGTTGTCATCTGATACTAACTACCGGCGGTACGGGTCCTGCACTTCGCGACGTTACCCCCGAAGCAACGCTGGCCGTAGCGCACAAGATCATGCCGGGCTTTGGTGAACAAATGCGCCAAATATCGCTACAATTTGTCCCCACCGCCCTGCTCTCACGGCAGGTCGGTGTCATCCGCGGCCAATCGCTGATCCTGAATTTGCCTGGTCAACCCAAATCGATTAAAGAGACGCTGGAGGGTATCAAGGATGCAGAGGGCAAGCAGCAGGTTCCCGGCGTTTTTGCGGCCGTGCCTTATTGCATCGACCTTATTGGCGGGCCCTATATCGAAACGAATGAAACCGTTATCAAAGCCTTCCGGCCAAAGTCAGCCATCAGGCCAGCCTCTGAAAATTAGCCCGGCTAAAGCACCTTGTTCAGCCAGGCACTGATGTCTGCCACTTCTTGCGGACAAACAGCATGCCCCATGGCATAACTTTTCCATTCCACCCTGTAGCCAAGCGCGATCAATGCATCGCGGGAACTGACAGCCCGATCAATGCCGATGATCTCATCTTCTGTTCCATGCGCCATGAACACGGGCAAATCGGTATTCACCGCTTGCCGCTCGGCAGCTAGCTTCCCTGCCAGCGGCAAATAAGTTGATAAGGCCATCACGCCAGCAAGCCGCTCGGAATGCCGTAACGCCGTCATCAGGGCTACGGCACCACCTTGCGAAAAACCTGCCAGAACAATACGATCAGTGGCAATGCCACGCGCACGCTCACGAGCAATCAGTGAATCGATGTGCTGTTGCGTCGCGCGCAAACCCGCTTCATCCTCGCGGCCGCCGCCCAACGAAAAAATGTCATACCACGCACGCATGGATATGCCATTGTTGATTGTCACGGGGCGTACCGGCGCATGCGGAAACACAAAGCGAACGGCAAGCCGAGTGGGCAAATTGAGTGCCGGCACAATAGGTTCAAAATCATGCCCATCTGCTCCCAGCCCATGCATCCAGATTACGGCGGCATCGGGCGATTTGCCAACTTCCAGCTCAACCATTGACATTGGGGCAGATTCGTTCATGGACAGTATGCTGTTTGCTATGGGCTGTGTAGCTCGTATTTCAATCGACTGTTATATAGCAGTTCGCTTAAAGCTGACTTACATCACGCACGTGAATTTCTTTGATAACCGGCTCAATACGCCACTGCATACGCGTTTCTTTTTTCATTGAATACATTTTTCCGTCGGCAATCTGCAATAACTCGTCAATACTCTTGTTCAAGCCAGACCCCGTGACACAACCAACTGACAAGGAAATCGGCCAGCTCTTGTTTTTAAATTCTGTTTTTGTTACCTCAAGAATTCGATTGGCTAACATATCGCACGAAGCTTCATTTGTTTCCGGAAACAATAAAGCAAACTCATCCCCACCAAACCGGGAAACCACGTCGCCTTTTCTGGAATTATTTATGAGAATCGCTGATAAGGCTTTGAGCGCTTCATCTCCTACATGATGACCTTGCTCATCATTCAGCAATTTGAATTGATTGATGTCAATGAACAACAATGAATAAGGCTTACCCGAACGCTCGCTCCGCGATTGCTCGATGGCGAATCGTTCAGTGAATTCGAGGCGATTAGCCAGATCAGTCAGTAAATCCTTGCGAGAGAATTCTCTTTCGCGCCACACCTTGGCCATCACACGACCGATGACAGTAAAGGTGACGCTGCGCGCGAACGTATTCAATAACCATGCACTCCATGGGTAATCCGGATACACCGCAAGAAACTCGCCTGTAGTCCAGACAATCCCTACAAAAATACCAATAATGACCGGTATCTGCGTATCCGAACTTCTCGAATATCTCAACGCACGAATCGAACTCAACCGCGCCGCATGAAGAATAGGCACGCAATAGAAAACATCAAATGAGTAATAGGTAGCTGACTCGCGATAGGCAACGAAAGCAACTAATAATACTTCAGCAACAATAAAGACAAGGTTCCAGAAGTTATTAACTATTTTCATCTAGTTGTTCCATAATAAGCTCATCGCTTGCTACACTCAAAAACTTGCTTAGTTCAATGATCTCAAGGCATCTTCGGTAAAGATAATAAGTTTAGCATCACACACCTACGCGAACAACTTTACCCTGAATTCATTACTGGTCAAGCCACTGGGCTAGCAGCGTGGCGCCCCAGGCCACGCCAAAGCCCGTGAGATCGCTGGCGACAACGCCCAGACCACCCGTGCAACTGGAAGCAGAAAGATCAACGTGCAACCAGGGACGATGATGAGTGAAACGCTGCAAAAACAACGCCGCCAAAATGTGGTCTGCTTCGCCATCCAGCGTACATTGCTTGACATCGGCCACTTTGGACTCAAGCATCTTGGCATAGTCGTCCGCCAGCGGAAATGCACAAACCCGTTCGCCGCTAGCCGCGCCTGCCGCCACTGCCAAGTCCGCCAAGGGTGCCACGCTGGCAAAAATGCCGGAATGCCTTGTTCCCACGGCAACATGCATGGACCCGGTGAGCGTTGCAAAATCAACCACCAGATCAGGCTTGCTGCGCGTTGCCAGCGTCAGCGTATCTGCCAACACCATGCGGCCCTCGGCATCGGTATGCACGATCTCGATTGTGGTGCCATCCAGCGCGGTGATGATGTCATTTTGTTTATACGCTGTGGCTGAAATGTGGTTGTGCGCTATCGCCAACCAGCAATCAATAACCACCGGCAACTGCATTTCAGCTGCAGCCAAAGTCAGCGCCAAGGCAACGGCTGATCCATTCATGTCTTCGTGCATGCCTGCCATATAGCGCGCAGGTTTGAGGTTATGGCCACCCGTATCAAAGCAGATACCCTTGCCCACGAGTGCAGCCTTTTTTAACGTCTTGCGTGGCTTATTCGCCGAAATCGATGGCTGATACCTCAGATGCACAATCGCCGCATCATCCTCATTCGAGCCTTGGGCCACAGCGCAGAAAGCACCTGCACCCATTTTCTTCAAACGCTTTAAACCGTATTCTTCAACTCCCAGGCCATGCTCTTTTGCCAGGTGCCGAATACGTTGGCGATAGGTCGTCGGCGTGAGTTCATTCGGCGCCAAGGCAGTCAATTCACGGGCGAGGTTATTTGCCTTGGCTAACACAATGACCGGATTAAGATCGGCCATTTTCAACGGGCTAAACAAATCGATCTTTGCCAGGGTTTCCGCAGGCTTTTTCTTGCGAACAGGCAGCGGGAAGCTATTTACCAGGGTCGCAAACAAAAGATCACGTGCAACATCTGCATCGGTTGCCCACAGGGACAGCGTTTTGGGTGATTCCTCCAGCAACAGCATGACCGCTTGCCGCAACCGGGTGAGCTGCTCGAAGCGAGAGAGTGTTGTATCGCTCATTAGCAACGCCAAACGCTGGCCATCGGGCAAATCAATGGCCAAGGGTGTCTTGACGAGTTCCGCTGGCTTCATGTCCTTGCGTTTCAGCACCGCCAGCCATTGCGCACGTGCCGGCAGTCCGGTCGGCAAATCGGCATTTTCGGGAATAACGATGAGGGCATGACCAGCAGCGTCAGATGCAGAAAAATCATGTACAGGATGTACGTCGATACGGGGGAGTCTCATGTTTTTAATCCATCTCTGGAGATGGTTGCGCTTATGCTAAAGCATGAATTATATGTTCCCGTCCCCTATCGGCAGAAAAAATTCAATAGCCAGCCTTCGGATAAGCCGTGCAGTGCGGCTATAAAAGTGTCGCCTTCACTTACGGCGATCCAATGGCAAATTCCGGATTGGCCGACAATGACAATTTACGCACAGAACCACATCCAACTCTCTCCCCAGCGCATCCGCAATGATTCGAATCGGCACGGCACACCGTAGAATGGCCAGCACCAGCGGGGTTTTGCCTTGATAGGCAGAAAGTGCTGCAACCAATTGCTGCGCGACGACCCAAGGTGCCTTAAAATAAATTACCCTTCTTTCATTCCCCCATTCGCCCATGCGCCCTTACCTTGACCTGATGCGCCACGTGCTTGAACACGGCACGGAAAAATCCGACCGCACGGGCACCGGCACGCGCTCTGTCTTCGGCTATCAGATGCGCTTTGACCTGGCGGCGGGCTTTCCCCTGCTCACTACCAAAAAACTGCACCTGCGCTCGATCATCCACGAGTTGCTGTGGTTCTTGCAGGGCGAGACGAACATCCGCTACCTCAAGGAAAATGGTGTCTCGATCTGGGACGACTGGGCTGACGACAATGGCAATCTGGGCCCGGTGTATGGCCACCAATGGCGGCACTGGCCGAATCCATCCTCGAAAAACCCTGATGGCGAAATTGATCAGATCACTCAGTTAATCGATGGCTTGAAAAACAACCCGGATTCGCGTCGCCACATCGTTTCTGCCTGGAACCCGGCAGATATCCCGCAGATGAAACTGCCACCGTGCCATGCCCTGTTCCAGTTCTATGTAGCAGACAACAAACTCTCCTGCCAGCTCTACCAGCGTAGCGCCGACATTTTTCTAGGCGTGCCTTTTAACATTGCCTCTTACGCGCTATTCACGATGATGGTGGCGCAGGTATGCCAGCTGCAACCAGGTGACTTTGTATGGACTGGTGGTGACTGCCATTTATATAGCAATCACCTCGAGCAAACCCGGCTGCAACTGACGCGCGAACCGCGTCCGCTACCGCGCATGCGCATCAACCCTGACGTGAAAGATATTTTCGCGTTCCGTTTTGAAGATTTCACGCTGGAAGCGTATGACCCGCATCCGCATATTGCAGCGCCAGTGGCCGTGTAGTCTGGCAACGATGGCAGCCACTCGCGCATGATCCTCGGTGGCGACATCGGCGGCACCAAAGTACTGCTAGGCCTGGCGGAAAATGGCGTGCTGATCATCGAGCGCCGTTACGCCAGCGCCGACTTTTCGAATTTCACTGATCTGCTCGCCGCCTTTTTTACTGATACGCAGCTCAATCCATCCCAAGTACATGGCGGCTGTCTGGCTGTCGCCGGCCCTATTGCCGATGATGGCAGTTCAGTCCGACTGACCAATCTGCCCTGGATCATCGACTGCGCTGAACTATCCCGCCGCCTTGGCCTGCCGTCACTGCAGCTGGTCAATGACTTCGCCGCTGCTGCACTCGGTGCAGTTACAGCAACCAGCGATCAACAAGTGACACTGCAAGCAGGACAGCCTCTGCCCGATGCACCTCGTCTGGTTGTTGGCGCAGGTACCGGCCTTGGCATGGCGCTCGTTTTGCCGCACGCTTCATCACAAAACCAAGGCTGGCACATCGTGCCCAGCGAAGGGGGTCATGCTGCCTTCGCACCCGCCGACGAAGAACAACTCAGGCTATGGCAATTCCTGCACGCACGCCATGGCAGGGTGATATGGGAACACGTCGTCTCGGGGCCAGGCATTACCGCCATTCACGAATGCATGACCGAGGACACATTGTCAGCAAAAGAAATTTCACTGCTGGCCCTGGCAAATGCCAACAGCCCGGCACACCACTCGATGGAACTGTTTCTTGCCGCCTATGGCGCCTTTGCCGGCGATATGGCATTGGCTTGCCTGGCGCGAGGTGGCGTTTTTCTCGCCGGAGGCATCATCACCAAACTGCTGCCATTGCTTCCACACAGCCCCTTCTTGATGGCTTTCAATGCCAAGGCCGAGCATGCAGCGATTGCTGCAAAGATGTCCATCCATGTCGCCACCGACCCGGCGCTGGGCCTGAACGGTGCATTGCGTATGGCGCAGAAAAACTGAGCCTGACCACTTAAGCAGACTGCCCCATCTTGGTCGCTATTTTCACTCCTTTGGTGACCGTCAATGGGATATTCCCAGGCTGTGCAAACTGTTGGATGACATCCTGCCGCAAGGGACAAATTTCAACGATGTCGAGAGGGATCACTCATTCCCCAACATTGGACACAGGAAATACGCATTAATGCCATACGTATAATAAAAAATGTTCAGATGATGCCATTGATTCTTTTGGCAATAGAAGATATAACCGTTCGCCGGCCTACCCGCCAGACGGGGAATGCGGCCTTCTGAGGATAACCGATGAACAAAAAACGCGGAGGAAGCGGCACATCAGCATTACGCGACATGGCTGAAACACAGTTTGTTGCAGATATCTCCGCCGTATCGCCTGCGCTACCGGCCGACGAACTCCTGCACAAATCCCAGGTACACCAGATTGAACTGGGGATGCAAAGCGGGGAATTGCAGCGAGCTCTCGAAGAATCACGTAATCGCTACCTGGATCTCTACGAATTTGCCCCGGTCGGCTATCTCACCCTGACCGATACAGGCTTGATCACCGAAACGAATCTCACCGCTGCCACACTCCTTGGTCTGGAGCGCAAGAAGCT
>DATCQI010000143.1:0-2059 GCA_036569545.1 Rugosibacter sp.
CATGCCCCGCGATTTAACGCCCGCCGCCGACACTGCCGATTCTTCCGTTTTTCGCGCTGCATTACGTCGAGAAAAACTCGCCGCCCGCTTGGCGCTTGAGCATACCGCACATGCTGAACTTTCAGCGCGACTCGAAACGCATCTTGAATCTTTTTTGCTGCATGTGTCTGCCATGCAGCTTGAACATAGGCTGGCTTTTTGCGCGCCGACCCAAAACGAATTTGATGCCGGCCCGCTGGTTAGCCGCTTGCTTCAACGCAATATGCAACATAGTGCGCAATGTCCCTCGCAGGGTATCTGGCATGTCGCCATGCCGGTAGTGGTTGCACGTGATACACCGATGGTTTTTCGCGCATGGACGCCGACAACGCCGATGGGTCGTGACCGTTATGGCATCCCCATTCCCACAGCGGGTGAAGAGCTTGTCCCCAGCATCGTGCTGCTTCCCTTGGTCGCTTTTGATGACGCAGGCTATCGGCTGGGTTACGGCGGTGGCTATTTTGACCGCACTTTGGCAGTTCAGGTTCCTCGCCCGCTGACGATAGGCGTGGGCTTTGAAATTGCTCGCGTACCCAGCATTCGTCCACAAGCGCACGATGTGCCGCTGGATGTGATTATTACTGAAGCGGGGTGTGTATTTGTTCGTTAGCGTGATATTAGCGACAGGCGGCATTCAGCCGTTGCAGTGCTTCATCAAGCAGCGCGCGGCGGGTGCCGAAGTTAAGACGTACGAAGCCTGGCGCGCCAAAGGCTGCGCCGTCGGAAAGACCCAGGCCATGGGCTTCAAAATACTGTGTCGGGTTGGCTATGCCACGTTGTTTCGCAAATTCACGCGCATCGATCCACGCCAGATAAGTGGCTTCGACCGGGTGCATGACGAGGCCAGGAATTTTGGCGACGGCATTTTCAACGGCGCGTACATTGTTGCGCAGATAATCCAGCAGCGCGGCTCGCCAATTGTCGCCGGAGCTAAAGGCCGCCTCGGTCGCTACCATACCCAAGGCATTGACGTGCGGGACGATGCCGCGCATGGCGGTGGTGAATTTGCGCCGCAAGCTGGCATCGGAAATCACGGCAAAGGCACAGCCCAATCCTGGAATGTTGAAGGTTTTCGACGCTGCCATCAGCGTGATGGTGCGTGCTGCGATGTCGTTGCTTAATGTGGCGAAAACTCGGTGCTGGTGAGGCGCCGAGAGGAGCAATCCGTTGTGAATTTCGTCCGAGCAGATGACAAGATCATGTTTTTCAGCCAGCCGCGCAAGCCCTGTCAGTTCATCAGTCTGCCATGCACGGCCGGTCGGGTTATGTGGATGGCAGAGCAGGAAAAGTTTTGTTGATGAGCCTTCTAGTGCAGCATCCACCGCATCGAAATCCCATTCCCAGCGCTGCGTGCTTTGCACCAGCGGCACGCTGACCAGGCGCCGTTCTGCGTGTTTTGGCGCAGAGAGAAAGGGCGGATAAATCGGTGTTGCAGTAAAGACGGCATCATTTATTTCGCCGATGGCACGGCAAACCACATTGAGCGCAGAAACCAGACCTGGCAGCCAGACGATCCATTCTGGCTCGATAGTCCAGGCGAATTGACGCATAAGGTAATCAACAATTGCCTGTGTCTGGCTCGTAGTGGCCTGGTTGTAGCCAAACACGCCATGTTCCACGCGCTTTTGCAGGGCAGCTATCACCCCAGGGGGTGCAGCAAAATCCATGTCAGCTACCCACAACGGCAGGATGGCACGTCCGGCATACTTTGCCCATTTTTCCGAATCCGTTCCCGCACGGTCAACCGGCGCATCGAAATCAAAATTCATGCAACGCTCATCCCAGAAACAGCCGGTACGCCGGGTTTGTGGTCTCGTCGCAGAATTGATAGCCGAGATTTTCAAGAAATGCGCCAAAGGCTTTCATGTCTTGCGGCGGCACTTGCATGCCGACCAGCACGCGGCCGGTATCGGCACCGTGGTTACGATAATGGAACAGGCTGATGTTCCAGTCCGCGCTCATCTTGTTCAAGAAATTCATCAGTGCGCCGGGGCGCTCGGGAAACTCAAAACGGTAGAGC
>DATCQI010000144.1:0-1999 GCA_036569545.1 Rugosibacter sp.
TGCTCTCGTATGAAGCCTTGGGTTTGACCCCTCGCGGCACGGCAGAAAAATTCATTCTCGATGGCGACAACACCTATGGCGGCAAAGTGGTGACCAATCCTTCGGGCGGTTTGCTCTCCAAAGGCCACCCATTAGGGGCGACTGGTCTGGCGCAGTGTGCTGAGTTGACGTGGCAATTGCGCGGCGAAGCTGACAAGCGGCAAGTGGCAGATGCCACCATCGCGCTACAGCACAACCTGGGTTTGGGGGGTGCTTGTGTGGTGACGGTTTATCAAAAACATTGAGCTGATTTTATGAGTTCGTTTGAAACTTTAAAGTTTTCTGTAGATGACGGCGTGGCAACGATTACATTGTCGCGCCCGGAAAGCCGCAATGCGATTAACTCCATCATGCGCGAAGAATTGGGTGCGCTGGTGCGGCAAATTCAGTTGAACCAATCCATCCGCGCCGTGATTTTGACCGGTGCAGGGGAGACATTTTGCGCAGGCGGCGATTTGCTCGGTATGGAAGGCATAGATTCGGGCATCATGCGTCAGCGCTTGATGGCGGCACATGCCTATCTCACCGAGTTGATGAATCTTGACCGGCCCGTGATTGCCGCCGTGGATGGCACAGCTTATGGCGCAGGCTTTAGTTTGGCGATGGCGGCAGATATCGTTGTGGCATCGAACCGTGCCCGTTTCTGCATGGCTTTTATGCGGGTGGGCTTGTTGCCTGACTATGGTGCGATGTACACCTTGCCCCGCGTGGTGGGTTTGCAGCGCGCCAAAGAGCTGATTTATTCCGCGCGTGAAATTTCAGCCGAAGAAGCGTTAAGCCTAGGCATTGCGTTGGAAATACATGCTCCGGAAAATGTTTTGCAACGGGCGACCACCTTGGCGCATGCCATGAAGCATATGTCGCCCACTGCGTTTGGTTTCACCAAGCACACACTGAATCAGTCGTATGAAAGCAGCCTGGCAACGATGCTGGGTCTGGAAGCTGCAGCGCAAAGCATGGCAATTACCACGCCCGAATGCACCGAAGCCATTGCTCGGTTTGCAACCAAGCAGGCACCGGCGTATAAATGGCCTAAAAACATCTCCTGAAAATATCTGTTTGATTAACCAAGAATCGGAATAAAGAAATCATGTCTCATTCATTTACCAGTGATGAAATTGCGCAGCTCAAAGGCGGCCGGGGCGATACGCTCTATGGCGATGGCGCTTTGGTGGTGCTCAAGGCGCTGCTCGAATCCGGCATCAGCTATTTTGGCGGTTACCCTGGCGCGCCGACGGCTAATTTGCTGGATGCGTTTGCCGATGCATATGACCCGATTCTCAAGGAATACGGCTGTTATTTTGAAACCTCGAGCAACGAAATGGCTGCTGCTGCATTGCTTACCGCTTCTGTTTTCGAGCCTGTACGCGGCGCGGTGACCTGGAAGGTGCTGGGCAACGGCGTGGGCCAGGATGTGGTGGATCACGTCTCGCAACTGGGCGTGAAAGATGGCGCCATGATTATCGTTGGCGAGGATTACGGCGGATCGAGTACCACGGTGTTGCAGCGCACTTTGCCGTGGGGGCACAAAATCGGCATGCCGGTGATTGATCCGCGACATGACCAGCAAGTGCTGCACCGCATGGTGAAAGAAGGCATGGATTTATCGCGCGACAGCAACTCGGTGGTGGCCTTGTTGTTGCGGCCGCAACATTCGCATGCCAATGCCGAGATTAATGTGGGCGATAACGTGTTGCCCAAGATCAGCACGGTCAATAAGGTGAAAGAATTTCGCCGTGACCCGACAATTTTTGCCTTGCCGCCGTATTCGTTCCAGCAAGAAGCCAAGCGCTTTGAAGAGCGTTTGCCGACGGCGATACGGCTGATTGTCGAGCGCAACCTGAATGAGTATTTTGGCAACGATCAAGCAAAAATCGGCATCATCACGCATGGCACTACTTTTAACACCACGATGCGCTTACTCAGCATCATGGGCTTGGCCGATGAATTTGGCGAGTTG
>DATCQI010000145.1:0-12023 GCA_036569545.1 Rugosibacter sp.
CATGAGCCAGGCCAGCGCGATGACGGCTGGCGTGGTTTTTTTATCTTTTGCGACGACATCAAGTGCGGTGAGGATACGCAGGCCGCGCGCATCCAGATAGCGCTTGGTCATTGCGCCGCGTGAGCTGTTTTCAAAATCGGCTGTGCTGCGATATTTACCGGTGAGAAAGCCGCTAGCCAGAGAAAAATAGGGGATAACGCCCAGGCCATGTTTTTGGCATACGGCTTGCAGGCCGTCTTCATATGCTGCACGGTCATACAGGTTATACAGAGGCTGCAAGCTTTGATACGAGGCAAGATGATTATCCTTGCTCACTTGCAATGCTTCTTCCAGCCGTTCTGGCGTGTAGTTGGAAGCACCGACCACACGTACTTTGCCTTGCTTGATGAGCTGATCAAAAGCTTCCAGTGTTTCGGTGAGTGGCGTATTTTCGTCATCAAGGTGCGCTTGATAGAGATCAATGTAATCCGTCTGCAAGCGGCGCAGCGAATTTTCAACTGCTTTGAAAATATAGGCTTTGGACAGGCCTTGCTGGCCTTCGCCCATGTCCATGCCAACCTTGGTTGCCAGAATGACTTGGCTGCGGTTGCCGCGCGCCTTCATCCATTTGCCGAGAATGGTCTCCGATTCGCCACCCTGGTTGCCGGGAATAAAGCGCGAGTAAACATCGGCAGTGTCGATGAAATCGAACCCCGCTGCAACGAAGGCATCAAGTATCTCGAACGATTTGGCTTCATCGAGTGTCCAGCCGAACACATTGCCGCCAAACATGAGTGGGGAAACTTTAATGTTGGAATGGCCTAATGTTCTTTTTTGCATGGTTTTTCCTGATTGAAGTTCGGTCTTTAGTCTGTTTTTCGCCGTATCACCAGCGCGCCCCGCAGGAAGTACCCTTGGGGTGCCGACTTTTCATGGGTATCAAGGATAGCGTAAGCGAAAGACTTTTTCATGCAGTCGCGTAAGTCCGCGTTGCTTAAAGCGTGGTTCATTATCCAGCACGTCGAACTGAGCTAGAAAGGTGACCTCACTGGCGGGGGCGAATAGGGCGTGTACTTCAGCTTCTTCCACGCTGAAGGGTGGTCCGTCCATTTGCTCTTGCGGATAGGCAAAGCACACCAGCAGTGTTTGTGTGCCGGACGGCAGAATGTTTTGCATGTGACTAGCATAATCGCGCCGCATGGCGGGGGGCAGGGCGACGAGTGAAGCGCGGTCGAAAACACCTGTGACACCCTTAAGATCTGCCGCCGTGAGCTTGAAAAAATCACCACAAAAAATACGGATGCCGGGACACTCATAAAGTGTGAGCTCGCCTTGTTGAGTCACTTTTGCGGTGAGATTGTTCTCAGAGAAAAAATCTTCCACCGCACGCTGGCTTAATTCAACACCGATAACATTCAGCCCCTGGTCCCGCAACCAGAGTAAATCCCGGCTTTTGCCGCACAGAGGCACAAACACACCGCTGCCTTGCCGGACGTGCAGGCTGGGCCAATATTTCTGTAAAAAAGGGTGGAACTCGAGTTTGTGAAATCCGATCTCATTCTTTTCCCAGCGCTCATGCCAAAAGCGGCTTTCCATGGAGGCGACTCCTTGAGTTATTTTGCAAGAAAAGGGTAGTCAGTGTAGCCTTTGCCATTGCCGCCATAAAAGGTGGCGACATCCGGCGCGTTAAGTGCAGCGCCCTCGGCAAAGCGGCGGGGCAGGTCAGGGTTGGCCAAAAATGGCACGCCAAAGGCGATCATGTCCGCACGGCCATCGGCGAGCACCGCATTGCCGCGCACCAAGTCATAGCCATAGTTTGCCATATAAAGCCCTGTCCAGAGGTCACGCAGCTTGAATAGATCAAACGCCGGGCCGCCAGCGCCGGGTTTATCGCTGCCCATTGCGGCAATGTGCAGGTAGGCCAGGCCAAAATGGTTGAGTGCTTTAACGGCGTAACTAAAGGTAGCCTCGGGGTTGGAATCGTGCATGTCGTTAAAGGGCCCCAAGGGCGAGAGACGAATGCCGACGCGGTTAGCACCCCATACGCTGCATACCGCTTCAGTGACTTCCAGCAGGAAACGTGCTCGATTGGCAATTGAGCCACCGTAAGCATCTGTGCGCTGGTTAGTCCCATCGCGCAAAAACTGATCCACCAGATACCCATTGGCCCCATGAATTTCCACGCCGTCAAATCCGGCTTCTAACGCACATTGTGCACCGTGGCGGAACATCTCGATGATGTCGGGGATTTCTCCCATGGTGAGCGCATGGGGTGTTTCAAATGCTTGCATGCCTGTATAAGTCAGGGTTTCGCCTACCGGCTTGATGGCTGAAGGTGCGACGGGCAGCATGTCATTAGGCAATAATGATTTATGCGAGGCGCGTCCGCAATGCCATAGCTGCAGAAAAATCCGTCCGCCTTCTCTATGCACGGCATCGGTTACTTGCCGCCAGCCCGCCACTTGCTCGGGACTGTAAATGCCCGGGGTACCAGGGTAACCTGCTGCTGCGGCAGAAACGATGGCACCTTCGGTAATAATGAGCCCGGCGCTGGCACGCTGGCGATAGTATTCAACATTCAGTGCATGTGGCGCATTAGCCTCATTTGCGCGGTTGCGTGTCATGGGAGCCATCGTCATGCGGTTTTTCAAAGTGTAGGGTCCAAGTTGAATCGGTGAAAATAAATTGATGTCTTTTGTAGTAGTCATGGGTTTTGAATAGAAATTTAAAATAGAAAATGGTTTAACTTATTTATATAGTTCATTGTTAATAATATTATTTCTGATCAAGTCCACCATCAAAAAACAGCTTGACCAGGTTATTAAAAGCCTTGCGTTGTTCAATTTGTATCCAATGGCCGCACTGGCTGAACACATGCATTTGGGCGTTGGGCAAGTGCTTGGCCATGTATTCCGAAGTCGTCAGCGGTATAAAAAAGTCTTCCCGCGCATGGGTGGCCAGTACGGGGTTGGTTATTTTTTGCAGTTTTTCAGGGGATAAAACAAAAGCATCAATATGGGTTTGCGTGTCACCCGGAAACATGGCTTCAAACTGCTGGCGCACGCTGTCTTGCATCACAAACTGATAGCGATTCGCGGCGATGGCATCCACATCGCCACCGAGAATATCCGGGTTATGCAAAAACTTGCGCACGAGAAATGCCAGCTCTTCTTTTGTGCCGGTACTGTAATAACCCCAGCCGCGTTTTAAGCCTTCGGTTGCGGTAAATGGTGCGCCAACTGCGCCCATGAGTACGACATGATCAAAGCGTTCCGGATAGCGGCTGACCAAGTGCATGGCTACGCCACCGCCCATGGAGTTGCCGACCAGATGCACTCTTTTCAGCTTGAGCGCATCCAGAAACGCAATCATCTGTGCGACCCAGATGTCTATCCAGGCGGCTGCGCCCTGTGGCGGATTGGGGTGGGTGCTTTGGCCAAAGCCGGCAATATCGGGGGCAAAGCAGTGATAACTCTCACCCAGAAAAGGCAGGGCAAATTGCCAGTTGGACATCGCATTCGCCCCCGGGCCTGAGCCGTGCAGCAACAAAACAGGTGCCGCATCTGCTGTGCCGCTTTCGTGAAAAAAGGTATCAAAACTATCTGTGCGAACGGTGTGCTGCTTACTTTCCATGATTTTCTCCGCGTGTATTTTTTGGCTCGTCGTACACTATACCAATCAGCGATAATGCGCGGATGATAGAACTCATTCTTGGCGGTGCCCGTTCGGGGAAAAGCGCTTTGGCAGAACAGCGGGCAGAGGCATCCCAATGTGTGGTGACTTATATCGCTACAGCCCAAGCGATGGATACGGAAATGGCTGAGCGCATTGCCCATCACCAGATGCGGCGGCCATCCGGTTGGGACTTGGTGGAAGAGCCGCTGCAGTTAGCTGCAACGCTTATAAAGCATGCTGCCCCAGGATGTTGCCTGCTGGTGGATTGCCTGACCTTGTGGCTATCCAATCTCTTATTTGTCGATGATGGTAAAACTGATGTACGCTGCGGGCAGCGGCTGGCGCAGGAAACTGCGGCGCTATTTACCGTATTGCCACAACTTCCCGGCCGTGTGATTCTGGTGAGCAACGAAGTGGGGCTGGGCATTATTCCGCTGGGCGAAATCACGCGGCAGTTTGTTGATGAAGCGGGGCGCCTGAACCAGCGGGTGGCAATGCTGGCGGATCGCGTGACCTTTGTTGCCGCTGGTTTGTCACTGGAGCTTAAAAGCCCGGCAGGGGGATGCTGACGCTTATTTTTTTCCAGTCAATCGCCGCTTCTACGGCATCAGCCAGACGATTCAGATCAGCTTCGCGTCGAGTCGTGAAATCAACCACTGCAGTATTTTTCAACCCAGCCCAGTTGAGCAGCGCGGTGAGCGCTTGGGGGCGATCAAACAGACCGTGGCAATACGTGCCCAGAATCAGATCATCCTCGGAGATGACGCCATCGGCGCGGTGGTCATCCAGCCATATCGCCGGACGATCAAGTGCGCGGCCATGCGTGACGCCCATGTGGATTTCATAGCCTGCCATCGCCGCCTCATCAGCGCCGACTTTTAGTCTGCCGGTGACATTTCTTAACTGTTTCTCAGTGACCAGCGTGGTTTCCATATCCAGAAAGCATAAACCTGGCCGGCTGCCCGGCGTGCCTTCCAGGCCTTGTGGGTCATGCAGCAGTTTGCCGAGCATTTGATAGCCACCGCATAGCCCGATCACTTTGCCGCCGTAGCGCAGGTGACGTGCGATGGCGTTGTCATGGCCGTGTTCGCGCAACCAGGCGAGATCCGCTTGAACTGCTTTTGAGCCGGGTAGCACAATCAAATCGCACGGCGGCAACGCTTGTCCGGGGGCAAGCCAGGTGAAATCAACTTCCGGATGCAGGCGCAGCGGATCAAGATCATTGTGGTTCGAGCAACGCGGATAAGCGATGGCAACAGCTTTCAGACGCGTGTTGGTTTTGGCATGGCTTTCCGTAGCGATGGCATCTTCCGCATCCAGCATCAGGCCATGCAGATACGGCAGCACGCCGAATACGGGTTTGCCGGTGCGCGCCTCCAACCACTCAAGGCCCGATTCGAGCAGACTGATGTCGCCGCGAAAACGGTTGATGACAAAGCCCTTGATGCGTGCCTGTTCGCTAGGCGAGAGCAGTTCCAGCGTGCCGACCAGATGGGCGAAGACGCCCCCGCGGTCAATGTCGGCAATCAAAATCACCGGCACATCGGCCACTTCAGCAAAGCCCATGTTGGCAATGTCGCGGTCACGCAAATTGATTTCCGCCGGACTCCCTGCGCCCTCAACAATCACGCAGTCGAATTCTTCCACCAGCCGCTGCCAGCTTTGCATCACGGCATTCATGGCCACACGTTTGTAGTCGTGATACGCGCGGGCATCCAGTGTATCCACCGCATGGCCGTGAATGATCACCTGGGCGCGACGGTCTGTCGTCGGTTTGAGCAGCACGGGATTGAAGTCGATGCGCGGTGCGATGCCAGCGGCCTGCGCCTGCAAGGCCTGTGCGCGGCCAATCTCGCCGCCATCGATAGTGACGGCAGAATTCAAGGCCATGTTTTGCGGCTTGAACGGCGCGACATGAATACCTCGGCGCTGGAGAATGCGGCACAGTGCCGCAACGAGGGTGGTCTTGCCTGCGTCTGAGGTACAGCCTTGAATCATGAGCGCAGCGGCAGTCACCAGTAGAATCCTGTTTTTTTCATCTGCCGATTATCCCATGCCAGACGTTTCTCTCGCCTTGCCTTTGAAGATGGTCGTGGGTGTTTTGCTGGACCGCCTGCTCGGCGAACCACGGTGTTTTCATCCGCTGGTCGGGTTTGGTGCGCTGGCGGATCGCATCGAAAATATCTTGCGACAAGGTGCGCCGGGGCATCCGCTGTTCAATCGTTTGCGCGGCTTGTTGGGCTGGTTGTTGCTGGTGCTGCCACCGGTTGCTGCGGCATGGTACTTGTGCCGGTTGCCACTGGGCTGGCTGGCGGACGTTGCGCTGCTTTATTTTGCGCTCGGCACGCGTAGTCTGGTGCAGCATGGCGAGCAGGTGGCTCGCGATCTGGCCGCGAGCGATCTTGCTGCGGCGCGCCTGCATGTCGGCTGGATGGTGTCGCGCGATATTTCGCAGCTGGATGAAGAAGGTGTTGCCCGTGCCACGGTTGAATCGGTTCTGGAAAATGGCAATGATGCGGTGTTTGGTGCGCTGTTCTGGTTTTGCATTGCGGGTGGCGCTGGGGTGCTGTTGTTCCGTCTGGCCAATACGCTGGATGCGATGTGGGGCTATAAAGACCTGCGACGGATTTATTTTGGCTGGGCGGCAGCACGCATGGATGATGTGCTGAATTTTATTCCGGCGCGGCTGACCGCGCTTACCTATGCGGCGCTCGGTGATACACGCACCGCGCTGGCGTGTTGGCGCAGGCAGGCAAAGGCTTGGGCCAGCCCCAATGCCGGCCCGGTGATTGCGGCGGGCGCAGGGGCGATTGGTGTGCAACTTGGCGGTGCGGCGATGTATCACGGTCAGCTGGAGATGCGGCCAAAAGTCGGTGCTGGTGATACGGCTTGTCAATTGCATATTTACCGTTCATTAAAGCTGATAGTGCTTGGACAGTGGGTTTGGGTGGTTGTATTGGCAGTATTCATGACGATATTTACAGCGTTAATCAACCATGCTTGAACATGGCGGCCGCTTGCGTTTGGCGAGTCAGCGTTACGGCATCGCGTTGCACGAATGGATTGATCTGTCGACCGGTATCGCCCCGTGGCCTTACCCTGTGCCGGAGATTCCCTTATCCGTCTGGCAGCGCTTGCCGGAGGATGATGATGGCTTGCTGGATGTGGCGCGTGCTTATTACGGGGCGAAAAATTTATTAGCCGTTAATGGCTCACAAGCAGCGATCATGGCTTTGCCGCGCTTGCGTGCGCCGGGCGTGGTGGCCGTGCTTGCTCCGAGCTACGGCGAATACGCCCCGGCTTGGCGGGCAGCGGGACATCAAGTGATTGAATGCGCGGCAGAAGATTTACGGCAACAAGATGTTGATGCGATAGATGTGATGCTGCTGGCCAACCCGAACAATCCCGACGGCTGCTGTTTTTCTCGCGCAGCGTTACTTGCCCTGGCCCGGCGTTTGTCAGAAAACAACGGCTGGCTGATTGTTGATGAAGCTTTTGCCGATGCTGATGGCGAGAATTCGCTGGCGAACATGGCCGGAATGGCAGGCGCTAAAAATGTGATTGTCCTGCGTTCGCTCGGAAAATTCTTTGGCCTGGCCGGTGCGCGCGTCGGTTTTTGCATCGCTGCGCCTGCGCTGTTGCTGCGCTTGCAAGAAGCGCTTGGCCCGTGGCCGTTGGCGCATCCTGCGCGCTTTATTGCAAAAGTCGGCCTTGGTGACACGGCGTGGCAGGCTGCACAGCGCCAGCGCTTGCACGCCGCGAGTGCGCGCCTTGCCACACTGCTCACGACAAATGGTTTGCCGCCGACGGGCGGCACAGGGTTATTTCAGTATGTGCAATGCACGGTTGCGGCAGCACTTTATGAACGCTTGGCCGAGCGCGGCATGCTTGTGCGCTGTTTTGCCAAACCTTCCGCGCTGCGCTTTGGTCTGCCAGAAAATGAAGCAGTCTGGACACGTCTTGAAAGTGCGCTGGGAGATGTACTGGGAGATGTACTGGGACAGTACGGTCATCCCTCTAATAGCTCAGCTTAGTGGCTTTTCCCCAAAAAACTCGATAAGAAAATACTGTGTAACCAATGATCATGGGCAGTACGACGACGACGCCATAAAAAATCACTAAAAGCGCCTCGGGCGCGCTGGCGGCTTGCCAGATTGTTATGCGATCAATGACCAGCCAAGGAAAAATGCTATAAGCCAAGCCATAAAAAGACAGCAGGAAAACACCAACAGTGCAGGCGAAGGGAACAGCTGTTCCATATTGATTGTCTTGTGCCAGCCTGACCGGCAGTCGAGCCAAGCTGCGCGCCATCACGCCGAACAAAACCAGCGTCATGGCGGGGATGGGGAGCAGCATCAACACATTCGGGAAGCTGAACCATTTGTCAAAAATCCGGGAGCTGACCCAGGGTGTTGCGGCTGAAATGGCTAGCACGCCTGCTGCTGTCAGCCACAGGCTTCTTTGGGCCCATTTCACCGCCTTGTATTGCAAGGGGCCTTCGGTTTTCATGATCAACCAACCAGCGCCTAACAGGCGGTATCCGGCGATCAAACAAAAGCCAATAAGTGCGCTAAACAGATAACTGTTCAATTCTTCCCGAAACCCCGTGATGAATTGGCCGAGCATGAAGCCTTGAGACCACGATGCCAGCAGCGAGCCTGCATAAAAAACGTGATCCCAAAGCAACTGATGTTGTGCTTTTGCTTTCACACGAAAATCAAATGCCACGCCGCGCAAGGTTAAGGCGATGAGCATTAATGCCACAGGCAAATACAGAGCGCCCAGGATCACTCCGTGCGCCAATGGAAAGGCGACCAACAAGATGCCAATGCCCAACACCAGCCAGGTTTCATTGGCATCCCAAAAGGGGCTGATGCTCGCAATCATGGTGTCTTTTTGGCTAAGGCCATCAGCCTTTTTGAGCAACATGCCCACGCCCAGATCGTATCCATCCAAAATCACATATGCCAGGATGGAGAGTGCCATCACCAAGGCAAATACCAATGGTAACCACCCGGCTGGCGTGAACAGGTTTACCCCAAACTCAGACATGTTGAACCCCTTGTGGTTGCTGTTCGGCGAGATCGTTTTTGTCGGTGGCTTTTTTGGCGAGATGGAAAATTACCGAAATGTAGGAAATCAGCAATGCGACATAGAGCGAGAAGTAGATCAGCAAGGTGATGGCAATGTTTTTAGCGGACACAGTGGATGCCGCCTGTGTCGTGGTCAGTACGCCATAAACCAGCCAGGGCTGCCTGCCGATTTCGGTTACATACCAACCTGACACCAGGGCAATCCAACCGGCAAAGGTCATCACCACTAGAATTTTTGCGGACAGTGCAGTAATGTCTTTTCTGGCATGAATTTGCCACGCCACAAACCAGCTCACCGCCAGCATCAGCAGGCCAATTCCTACCATGATCCGGAAGGCAAAGAAGACAGGGGCGACGGGCGGATGTTGTTCGCCGAAAGCCTTGATGCCCTTGATCTCGCCATGCCAATCATGAGTCAGGTAAAAAGAGGCGAGTTTGGGAATGGCCAATTCGTAGTGATTGGATTGAGTTGTCGCATCGGGAATGGCGATTAGCACAGCAGGTGCGCCCGCTTGCGTATTCCAGATACCTTCCATTGCGGCAATTTTTGCGGGTTCATATTTCAGCGTATTCAGGCCATGCAGGTCACCTACGATAATTTGCAGGGGGATGAGAATGGCGGCAACGAACACCGCTGTGCGTAACGTGGCCATGACATCTCTGGCTTTGTCATTTTGCAGCCAACGGTATGCGCTAATGCCTGCCAGCAAAAAAGCGACCGTTAACCCTGAAGCAATAAGCATGTGGGTCAGGCGGTAGGGAAACGAAGGGTTGAAAATAACCGCCATCCAACTGGTGACATGGGCTTTCCCGTTGATCATGGCGTAGCCTGCGGGCGTATGCATCCACGAGTTGAGCGCCAGAATCCAGAATGCAGAAGCCGTGGTACCGGCAGCAACAAGAAAGGTGGCCAGCGTATGCACTCTTTCGCTCACGCGGCCGCGACCAAACAACATGATGCCCAGCATGGTGGCTTCTAAAAAAAATGCTGTTAAAACTTCATATGCAAGCAACGGGCCGGCCACGTTACCGACGGTATTCATGAAGCCCGGCCAGTTGGTACCAAACTGAAAACTCATGGTGATGCCGCTTACGACACCTAATGCAAAAGTCAGTGCGAATATCTTGATCCAAAACTGATAGGCATCCATCCAGTGGGATTGCTGTGTGGCGACAAAGCGTATTTTGAAGAACAGCAAAAACCATCCCAAACCAATGCTGATAGTCGGAAAGAGGATATGAAAAGTCATATTGGCCGCGAACTGGATGCGTGCCAATACAACGGGGTCTAATGATTCCATGGGGATAGCTGCCTTTTTCCGCTAAAAATAGCCATTGATGCTCGCTTTTAAGACGCTTTGAGCTGCAAAAAGTTTCTTGTCAAATATAACGTGTTACTGACCATGAGATTACTCCTATTGGATTACTCGCTAATTCTTCGTGCGTATCATCAACACACCCACAATGGCCAATAGCAGCGGCACGATCAGCGCATAATAAAAACCGGCCACACCGCCGACTTTCAAGCACCAGCCTCCCAGCGCCGCGCCAACGATCGAGCCTGTGCGTCCCATGCCGATAGCCCAGCCAGCGCCGGTGGCGCGCAGTTCAGTAGGGTAGGCCTCGATCACCACATAATTAAGCGCGATCTGTGGCAGGCCAATGCCTACGCCGGCAGCACCGATGAGGAAAAATACCAGTGGCCAGTGAATGCTTTCCGCGAGGCTGTTTGCCAACCCGAGGCCACAGGCAGTGATAATGCCCAAGGTGAGAGTTGCAGTCAAGAGCTGCCGCACAGGTTTTTTTGGCAGGTAATACGCCATTACCAGGCAAAAAAATATGACCGGACTATTGATGACTACGGTACCGAGGGCGGCCTGTTCAGGCGGCAGCCCGGCGGTTTTGAGTACAGTGGGTAGCCACAGGATGAGCATGAACCACGCAGCCCAGTTGCAAAAATAGGTTATCCATACTGCGAGCGTATTGCGTAAAAACTGGAGGCTGATCAGGGTTCTAAACGAAGCATGTAGGGTTTCCCCAGTGACGAGGAACGAAGCTGTGCGCAAAGTGGTTTCTTCTACCGCAGGCAATATTTTTCTCAGCAATGCCGTTATTTTTTCTCGATGCCGAGGCAGGTCTTGCACGGCCAGAAAGAAGGGCGATTCAGGCAGACGCGCATAAAGGATGAGCAGGTAAACTAGCGGCAAAATGCCGCCAATCATGAAAATCCCCTCCCAGCCAATGTGCAAGAGCAGCCGTGCACCCAGGAGGCCGCCACCAATGGCACCGGCAGGCAACCCGAGCAGCACGCCAGTGATTGCCAGCCCGCGGTGTCGCGCCGGGGAAAACTCGCTCACCAAGGAGAGCACGGCAGGTATTGCGCCACCCATGCCCAGCCCGGTAAAAAAGCGGGCGAGAAGAATTTCAGTAGGCGAGCGGGCAAAAGCCGTGGCTAGTGAAAAAATGCCGAACACCAAAACGGCGAGTAATATCGTTGGCCGACGACCGATGCGGTCGCCTAGTGAGCCCAGCCCCATTGCACCTAGCGCCATGCCCACCGTACCGGCGACAATCAGCGGGGTGAGCTCGCTGGGACCAAGATGAAAGGCGCTGGCAATGGCCGGGCCTGTATAGGCAATGGCCTGAGTGTCAAAGCCATCGAACAGCGTGACGAAAAAACACAGCACAAAGGTTTGCCATTGGAATTTTCCCAATGATGCGGCATCAATCAGGGCGCGTGGATCAGTTGACAGGGAGGTTTTCATGCGCAAGGTAACGCGAACGTTTTGGCTAATAATTCAGCGGTGCGCATGCGCGCTTTGACGCTGGGAGCGACGGTAAGAATAATCAGCTCATCAGTGTCGAATTTTTCTTGCAGGGCGAGCATGCGTTCAGCCACTTGATCCGGCGTGCCGATAATGCTGCGCGGCCGCTCGTTGGCCATGATCTGCCGGTCACGCTCTTCATACTGCACCGATTTGGCCTCGGCGATGGTGGGTACCGGCAGGTTTTGTCCATACGCCATGAACAAACGACGCAAGTCCACTGCAGCGGCGATGTCCTCTGCTTCGGCTTCCGTGTCAGCAACGATGACAAAAATGGCGACAGCATTGCGTGGTGAGGATTCATAGCCCAACTGAAAGTTGTCGCGATACATTTGCATGACCGCATCGCCATGCTGCGCGTTGATGAATTGCGCAAAGCAAAACGGAATGCCCAGGTGCGCAGCGAGAGCGCCGCCAAAGTCGGACGAGCCCAGCATCCACAGTTCGGGCC
>DATCQI010000146.1:0-5355 GCA_036569545.1 Rugosibacter sp.
CTAATATGCTGACTCGATGACTTGCCGATTAACTATTCCTCTAGACGAGGTCGATATTTCAGCTATCCGCGCTCAAGGTGCGGGCGGGCAAAACGTCAATAAAGTGTCGAATGCGGTGCATCTGCGTTTTGACATCAAGGCTTCATCCTTGCCGGAAACGATTCGCGAGCGGCTCATGAATCTCGGCGATCAGCGCATCAGCAAAGAGGGTGTGGTGGTTATCAAAGCACAGGAGTTTCGCAGTCTGGAGGGGAATCGTGCGGAGGCGCTGCGACGGCTGCACGAGATGATCGCCCGCGTTACCACGCTGCCTAAAATGCGTCGATTAACAAAACCTACCCGCGCATCGGTTAAACGACGACTGGAGAGCAAAACCAGGCGGGCAACTGTGAAGCTGGAGCGAGGCAGAATGAGCGAATAATATGTCCTTGATGATAAACAAACAAGCTCGATGAAAGCGCTGCAAGCAAACAATCCATTGCATGGCGTGACGCTGGAAAAACTGCTGAATGATCTGGTGGATTTTTATGGGTGGCACCAGTTGGGGCGGCGCATCGAGATTCGTTGTTTCACGCACGAGCCTAGCGTTGCCTCCAGTCTCAAGTTTCTTCGCCGCACCCCGTGGGCCAGGGCGCAGGTAGAGGCGCTGTATGTTGATTTTCTGAGGCAGGATGGAAAGCCCGGTGGCACTTAAGGTTTAGCTTTGTATTTGTATACTGAGCGCTTGGTTGGCTGTGGCGTCATGCCCATGCCGCATATCCTGAGACAGACAAAACATGAACTACGAAGAATATCTGGACGAAGTCACCACGCTCATCGTCGAGAAGTATGACATTACTGACGAGACGGCAGTCCAAATGGTGATGCGTGCTCAGGCGGACGATTTTTTTATCGCACACGATGACGATCCGGCGATCTGCTCGCTAGAGCGCGCGCACAAAGACGCGAAAACTATCTTTACTCAATACAAGTAAGTAGTTTCCTTCGCTTGGGTGTGGCTAAGCTACGCCGATGCCCTCTGTCGTCACCGTGCGATCCAGCGCGAATCCTGTGTAGCCGTTGTCTTCCACATCCGCACAGATCTTGCGGTAGGCAGATGCGCCGCCGAGGTAAATCATACAGATACGCGGCTTGCCAGGGATATTTGCTCCCGTGTACCAGGAATCCGTACCTGGCAGCAGTGTCTGCTGTGCAATCGAATCAACGAGTGCACCCCATTGGGCTTCTGCTTCTAAAGTTGGCTCGATCACATCCAGATCGTGCTCACGCAAGTATTGAATCGCATCTGTCGCGAACTCAACATGATCTTCAATCGCTAACGGCATGTTGTAGAGGACGCCAGGGCTTTGCGGCCCGGTGATGAAAAACAGATTCGGGAAGCCATGCGTGGCGATACCTAAATAGGTGTGTGGACCGTCGGCCCATTTTTTGTTCAGCGTCAGCCCATTGCAGCCGACGATGCCCAACTGCAGCAACGGGCCGGTCATGGCGTCGAATCCGATGGCCAGCACAATGGCATCGAGCTCGTATTCGCCCGATGTGGTGCGGATGCCACGTTCAGTGATCATCTCGATTGGCGTGCTTTTGATGTCAACCAGCGTTACATTATCCCGGTTGTAGGTCTCATAATATTTCGTCTCCAACGGTGGACGTTTGGTGCCATAGGGATAGCCTTTTGGGGTTAGCATTTCGGCCACCTTGGGGTCTTTGACTCGCTCGCGAATTTTGACGCGGATATATTCGGCGGCGGTGTCATTGGATTCTTTGTTGAACAGCAAATCCTGAAAGCTGTCGAAAATTAGCCGAAAGCCGCCTTGTGCATAGCACTCATCATAGACGCGTCGTCTTTCTTCCGGCGAGGCGGCGATCGCCGATGGCAATGCCTGATTGTAAGGTACCCCAAGAAATGAGTTACGTGATTTGGTGCGAATTTCCGCATAGCGGGCCTTGGTCTGTCGCTCTGTTTCAGGATCCATCGGGGCATTGCCAATGGGGGTAGCGTAGTTCGGCGTACGCTGAAACACGGTGAGATGGGCAGCTTCCTTGGCGATTTCGGTGATGGCCTGAATGCCACTGGCTCCTGCACCAATAACTCCTACCCGCTTGCCAGTGAAATTGACGCTCTCGTGCGGCCAGTTGCCGGTGAAATAGATATCGCCTTTGAAATTTTCAATGCCTTTAAATTCTGGTGTCTTGGCGACAGAAAGGTTGCCTGTGCCTGCGATGATAAATTTCGCGCGAGCGATGATTCCCGCCTTGGTACTGACTTCCCAAAGCGTGTTTTTTTCATCCCACACAAGCGAAGTAATCTGCGTGTTGAATTGAATATCTTTGCGCAGATCAAACCGGTCGGCCACGTGGTTGAGATAGCGCAGAATTTCCGGTTGAGCGGAGAAGCGCTCACTCCATGTCCATTCTTGCTGGAGTTCTTCAGAAAAAGAATACGAGTAGTGGATGCTCTCGATATCGCAACGAGCCCCTGGGTAGCGGTTCCAGTACCAGGTACCGCCCACATCGCCAGCGACATCAAAGACGCGGGCAGAGAGCCCCATCTGGTCGCGTAGACGGTGCAGCGCGTAAAGACCGGAAAATCCTGCGCCGATAACAACGACATCAAATGTTTCTACCGACACTGAGCCATTAGTTGGGGTATTTGCTCTTGAATTCAACGTAAGTCCTCCTTAGAAAAAGCGGATAAAATGCAGCTTGTCTTTATCCATCGCGTTATTTTATAACCGTCCTGTTTCATTTGTCGCCGCATTCCCAGCGCCGACTTTTACCGTCAGATTAAACCAGAAGAGCTGTTTAATCCAGTGCAATACGTGGATTTATTGCGCTGTGTAACCGCCGTCGATTGGAATAATCGAGCCGGTAATAAAGCTGGCTTCGTCCGACGATAAAAATGCGACCAGGTTGGCGATTTCAGACGGGTCAGCGCCACGGCCCAAGGGGGTCATGGCGGTAGCCCCATCAATGAATCCTTTGCCGATGCGCGCCACCATGGGCGTCATGACCAGGCCAGGACAAATTGCGTTGGCGCGGATGCCTTGTTTGGCATAGGTAACGGCCCAGGCACGGGTGAGCGCAATGACAGCACCTTTGGATGCGCTGTAGGCATGCAGCCCTGGCGTGCCGATCAAGCCACCGATGGACGAGGTGGTGGTGATGACCCCGCTACCGCCACGGAGCATGCTTTGCAGCGCGTATTTGGCCATCAAAAAAGGGCCGCGTGTGTTCACAGAATGAATGTGCTCCCAACTGGCAAGGTTAAGTGACTCAGTGACGCCATCGCCTGATTCAATACCTGCATTGTTGAACAAAACGCGCACAACGCCATAAGTTTCTTCAGCGCGTTTAATCGCGTCGCGCACGCTGGCTTCATCTGACACATCGCACTGGACGGTGAAGGCATCCCCGCCGGCGCTTTTAATCTGATTTAGCGTTTCTTCAAGGCCGACGCGGTCAACGTCAATGAGGCACACACGTGCCCCTTCTGATGCAAAACGCACAGAGGCCGCCCGTCCTATGCCTGCTGCGGCTCCGGTGACAACAGTACAGCGTCCTGTAAATCGATGGGTCATTACTTAATCCTCTTTATTGTTTATGGTCGAGAACGACCGATTTATTGTATGCAATTGTATGCAATGTGCAACGATATATCAGAAAAACATATTCAGGTTTTTATCCATCACCACGCGCTCAAGCAAGTGCACAACGCGGCGGGCAATGCGCAAGCCTTGCGGCGTCTGCCGCAGAATATCTTCGCGCCAGCCCGCATGGCTCACAATATCCTTATCGCGACGGCCACGGAAAAGCATGAACTTGCTGCGCACCAAAAACTCATGCGGCGTATCGGTGGCTTCCACTTCGATATTGGTGATGATGCGCAGGTGCCGTGTTGCCGGGTCGTTGAGCCAGACCAGTCCCGTGGCCTCGCGCGCTGCACGTTGTTTCAAGCCCGGAAAGCCATCATCAATAATGAATAGTGGTTTTAACGTAGTGGACCCTTGACGTGTGCGACGATAGGTGCTGATCGCCACGGGTATTTGATAACGAATATCTTCAGTCAACAGATCCAGCCATTCTGGATAACGCTCCTCATCCAGCACACGTGCTTCCATCAATAAAAACTTGCCGATGGCGTATTCCTGCTCAAAGCTGACTGGCGCTGCTGGCGCAAGTTTGAGTTCTGCATTACCCATGACGAACCTTCCGCAATATAGGTGTAATAGGCACAGTAGGCTCTGTTTGTCCGATGATTGCATGGGCATTATCCGCTTCCATCGTGCGTCGCCACTGATCATAAAAACCGCGCTGACAGGCTTCGTTAACTAATCCGGGCGATGCTTCACCGGGGCCACCCCATGGCACTTTGCGCCCCATGCCCATGCCGAGGAATCCTTTTAATTGGCGCGTGGCATAGCCGGCAGCAGAATGCGTAATGGCTTCAACGAAATCACCGTCGTCCCCTTCGAGCAATCCGGCAGGACCGAAGGTTTGTCGCACGTGATCGTGAATGACTTCTTTGGTCGCGTCCGGCATATCGCGTTCGCACATGGCGTACGTCCATACCTCGAACTTGCCGGGGCCTTTGGGGTGAATGATGCGGATAAAGTTAAGCCCTTGAATAATCTGCACGTTGGGGAACACGCCAATATGTGTCTCTGACCCGTAGAGCTGACGGCCACGCAGCTCACCCAGTTTCTCAATGACATTGGGCCGGTTTTGGGCAAGATGGGCAAGCACTGGCTCGGGATGATCGTACAGTGCATAACCCGATTGGCCATCCAGCGTGGTTAGAACTGTGTGATTTTTCGTGACGATTTCTATCGCGCCCGTGTGATCGACCCCCATATTGTTTGCGCTGATGCCCAATATTTGATCCGAGCGGCCATTGCCTATCGCACCGACGACGCTCATTGCCCCGGCATGAGCCCACGCGACGTGGTAGCCGTCGCCAATGGCGTTTTCAACGGGCAGCTTCCAGTTACCGGGGATCTCTGTTTTATACGGGGTGCCGACTACCTCAAGGCCCCCTTGGGCACTATCGGTCACGACATCGATATACCAGGCGATATCACCCAGATACTCGACAAGGCTCGGTGCGTCTTCAGAAAAGCAGCCGAACAGCAACCCTTTGTAGCTTTCTACGCGTGCCACGGAAACCAGGCCAAATCGCTCGCGGTCGAGGTTGTCGTAAATTTCCTTTTCCAGCGGAACGCCAGCCAGCTCGCCTTCCGTGTTGTAAGACCAGCCATGGTAAGAGCAGGTAAATGAACGTGTATTGCCACCTTCGGCCTGGCAGACTTTATTGCCTCGATGGGTGCAGGCATTCAGAAAAGCGCGAATCACCTG
>DATCQI010000147.1:0-1608 GCA_036569545.1 Rugosibacter sp.
CGATGTGGGTAGCGGCAAAACCATCGTCGCCGCATTGGCCATGCTGCATGCCGTCGAGGCAGGCTATCAGGCAGCGCTCATGGCGCCGACGGAAATTCTCGCTGAACAGCATTACCGTAAACTCTCTGTCTGGTTGGCGCCCTTGGGGATAGAGGTGGCCTGGCTCACGGGTAGCCTGAAAAAACGCGACAAGGCCGCCGTACTGGAAAAAGTCGGCGCTGGTGAGACGGCATTAATGGTCGGAACACACGCGCTGATTGAAGAGAATGTCGTCTTTCATCGCTTGGGGTTGGCGATTGTGGATGAACAACATCGCTTCGGAGTTCGCCAACGCTTGGCGCTGAAAGAAAAAGGCCGCTTTGCGCATCAGCTCACCATGTCGGCCACACCCATTCCGCGCACCTTGGCAATGAGTTATTACGCCGATCTGGATGTATCAATACTGGATGAGTTACCGCCCGGCAGAACGCCGGTGAGCACTCGACTGGTATCTGCGACACGGCGCGCCGAGATTATTGCTCGCGTGCGTGCAGCCTGTCGTGAGGGTGGGCAGGCCTATTGGGTGTGCCCGCTGATTACCGATAGCGAAACCTTGCAGTTGCAAACGGCTGAAGACACCTTCGCGCAGCTTTTGGCTGATCTACCCGATCTGCGCATTGGTCTCGTGCATGGTCGGCTGAAAGGCGAAGAAAAAGCCGCTGTCATGGCAGCCTTCGCGGCGAATCAGATTCACGTGCTGGTCGCCACCACCGTGATTGAAGTCGGCGTTGATGTGCCCAATGCGAGCTTGATGATTATTGAACACGCGGAGCGTTTTGGTCTGTCACAATTACATCAGTTACGCGGCCGGGTCGGGCGCGGAGCGGTGCAATCAGCGTGTATTTTGTTATATGCGCAGCCATTGGGGCAAACAGCGCGGGCGCGGCTGAAAGTAATTTTTGAAAGCAATGATGGCTTTGAGATTGCGCGGGAAGATTTACGTCTGCGCGGCCCGGGAGAATTTATTGGTGCACGGCAAAGCGGTTTGCCTTTGTTGCGCTATGCCGATCTGGAAGATGCCGCATTGGTTGAACAGGCACGGCAACTGGCGGATACCCTGTTGCGTGAAGCCCCCGCGATCGCTCAGGCGCACCTCGACCGCTGGCTGGGCGGACGCGAAGAGTTATTGAAAGCATGAGCGATTTTTCTGGTCTCCCTGGTTCGCCTAGTCCGCTGAAGCTCTTGTGCCAGCGGCGATTTTTGCCCTTGTTCATCACCCAGTTTTTAGGAGCGCTCAACGATAACGTCATTAAAAATGCCATGATCGTGATGCTCACATTTCAGGCCGCGCGGTGGACCACACTCTCGCCAGGCGTACTGGCGAACCTTGCTGCAGGCATTTTTATTTTGCCGTTTTTCCTGTTTTCAGCCACTGCTGGGCAACTGGCCGACAAGTACGATAAAGCCCGGCTCACGCGATGGGTGAAGCTGTTTGAATTGTTGATTGTGTTCATTGCGGGTATCGGATTCTGGTGGCATCAGTTACCTGTTTTATTGCTGGCGCTTTTTTTACTCGGGCTGCATTCCACGATTTTTGGCCCGATCAAATATGCCATATTGCCGCAGCAC
>DATCQI010000148.1:0-11977 GCA_036569545.1 Rugosibacter sp.
TGCACATTCATTTTCTCTTCGGCGTTTTGCGGCATTTGCTTTGATGCATGTGACAATGGCATGCTGTGCCGCTATTGTTCCGGCAGCCCTGGCTGCCGCAGCTGTATCCGATTCGCCACTGCGCGTGGTGATGGACGACAATTACCCGCCTTATGTCATGCGCACTGCCAATGGCTCGGTGGAAGGCTTGCTGATCGATGAGTGGCGATTGTGGGAAAAAAAGACGGGAATCAAGGTCGATATCACCGCCACTGATTGGGCAAAAGCGCAGCAGATCATGCAGGCAGGCAATGCTGATGTCATCGATAAGATACTCCGCACACCGGCACGCGAATCACTCTATGACTTCAGCGCTGCGTATACGAACCTGCTCGTGGGCATATACAGCAACGCCAAAATCAGCGGTATCCACAACCCCGCGAGCCTGCATGGTTTTATTGTTGGCGTCAAAGCGGGGGACGTCTGTATCGAAAAACTGGCCAGCTTTGGCATCACGGCGCTGGCACCCTATGCCAGCTACCAGGCAATCGTCGATGCGGCAATAGCCGATCGGGTGCAGATATTCTGCATGGATGAGCCGCCGGCTAATTATCTGCTTTACCGTGCCGGCGTCGCCGAAAAGTTTCGTCAGTCGTTCGAACTCTATACTGGAAAATTTCGACGCGCCGTACATAAAGGCGATGCGGCCACTCTCACTCTGGTCGACCAAGGCTTCTCCGCCATCAGCCCGGACGAGTATGCGGCGCTCAACGACAAATGGCTAGGCAAACCGCTACCTTATGTCATGTACCGCACCCTGCGCTATGGGCTGGTTATTACCCTCGGCGTTATCCTTGCGCTCACGTTCTTCGTTTTGTTGCTACGGCGCCTGGTACGGAAGCGCACAGCGCAACTGGCCGCTACTCAGATATCGCTGCAAGCCACGCTGGATGCCTTGCCCGACCTGCTGATAGAATTCGATACTGAAGGCCGTGCCCGCGACTATCGCGCGTCACGCATGCATGGGCCAGCTATCCTGCCCAAGGACTTTATCGGCAAAACCGTCACCGAATCCCTGTCTGCCGAAGCCGCCCGTGCCGTGATGGAGGCCATCGAGGAAGCCAGCATCTCCGGTCGTTCAACCATCAAGGAATATCCCTTGAGCCTGCCTCAGGGCGAAGTCTGGCGTTCGCTTTCGATGTCCCAAAAACCCATCGCCGGTAAAGCGCCGCGTTTCATTGCCCTTATCCGCGATATTACGGCACGAAAAATCGACGAGCAGAAGCTGGCACGCATGACGCAGCTCTACGCCACGCTGAGCCAATGCAATCAGGCGATTGTCCGCTGCCAGAGTGAAGAAGAACTATTCCCGATCATCTGCCACGATGCAGTGACCTTCGGCGGCTTCAAGATGGCTGTCATTGGCCGGGTAGATGCCGCGCACGAGCGCGTAGTGCCGGTGGCAAGCTATGGCGACGGAAAGGAATACCTGGCAGATATCCAGACTTCCATACGCGCTGATGATCCTCTCGGACAAGGGTCTGTAGGCCGAGCCGTCCGCGAAAATACTCCCTACTGGTGCCAGGACTTTCAGCATGAGCCGATGCTCGCTCCCTGGCACGAACATGGCGCGCGTTTTGGCTGGGGTTCACTCGCTGCCCTGCCGCTGACCTGTGATGGCGCTGTCGTCGGAGTATTCGTCATATATGACAGCAAGCCCGATGTCTTTGACGAAACCGCTAAAAACCTGTTGCTCGAAATGGCGATGGATATCAGCTTCGCGCTGGAACACTACGCCCACGAAAAATCGCGGCAGGAATCTACAGCAAGGATCGAACGACTGGTGAATTACGATCCCCTTACCGAGCTGCCTAACCGGGTGTTGCTGCGCGACCGGGTACATCAGGCGATCGCCAATGCTGGCCGCACCGGGCAATCCCTGGCGTTGATGTTCCTTGATCTCGACCACTTCAAGAACATCAACGATTCGCTCGGCCACAGCATCGGTGATGAATTACTGCGCAGCGTATCGATGCGCCTGCGCAATGCAGTGCGCGAACAGGATACCGTGTCGCGCTGGGGCGGGGATGAGTTCATCCTGCTGCTGCCCGAGTGCACTATCGAAGGAGCCACTCGCGTCGCCGAAAAATTGCTGGCGGTATTTGACGCGCCTTATCAAGCCGAAAATCATGAACTGAACAGCTCACCTTCCATCGGCATTGCCCTCTACCCGGTCGATGGCAATGACTTTGATTCCCTGATCCGGGCCGCTGACGCGGCGATGTATCGCGCCAAACACGACGGGCGCAATACCTTTCGCTTTTTCACCGCCGCGATGCAGGCCCGCTCACAGCGTTTTCTCGAACTGGAAACCGCCTTGCGCACGGCTCTTAAAAACGATGAGATTTTTCTCCATTATCAACCGCAGTTTGCCATTGCGGATGGCCGCCTAATTGGCGCCGAGGCGCTGGCGCGCTGGCAGCATCCGGCGCTGGGCCCTATCTCGCCCGGCGAATTCATCAACGTTGCGGAAATGAGCGGGCAGATTATTCAGCTCGGCGCATGGGTGATGCAGCATGCGGTCCGTCAAGCCAAGGCATGGCAGGAAGAAGGCCTGCCGGCGATGACTATTGCCGTCAATCTTTCTGCCGCGCAGTTTCGCCAAAGCAATCTGATTGCACAGATAAAAACCATTCTGAACGAGGCGGAACTGTCATCGCGCTATCTGGAACTCGAATTGACTGAAAGCCTGGCAATGGAAGACCCGCTAGCCGCGATCAAAATCATCGACGCCCTGCATGCCGAAGGCATTGCCCTCTCCATCGACGACTTTGGCACTGGCTATTCGTCGCTTGCCTACCTCAAGCGTTTCAAGATATCCAAACTCAAGATCGACCAATCCTTCGTCCGCGACATTGCCAACGATCAGAATGACCGCGCCATTGTTGACGCCATCATCACTATGGCACACAGCCTGGGCTTCACGACAATTGCCGAAGGCGTCGAGACCGCCGAACAACTGGCATTTTTGCGCGAGCATGGCTGTCATGAAGTCCAGGGTTATTATTTCAGCAAGCCACTGCCCGCAGACGAATTCAAGGCTTTCGTGCAGGCGAAAAGCGGCACATAAATGTACCCCTTTTACCCCTTGTGCCTTCTGTTCACCGCCTTATCAGCGCCGATTTTTATTGGTATGCCTAAACTGCATCATTACCGAATCGAAAAGGAAATAACATGCATCAAGACCGTGCAGCCGGCGCCCTGATCGGGGCGCTTATTGGCGATGCTTTAGGGCTGGGTTGCCACTGGTATTACGATCTTGACGAACTACGTCGTGACCATGGACAGATTACTGGCTACACCACACCCAAGGATGGCCGCTATCACACGGGTATGCAGGCTGGCCAATTATCGCAAGCCGGCTTGATTCAGGTCATGCTGATGCAATCTATCGTCGATCAGCGCAGCTATAACGAAAATGATTTCACCCGTCGGCTTGATGAAGACTTGTTTCCCCAGCTTGACGGCACACCCATGCATGGCCCCGGCGGCTACACCAATCAATCCCTGCGTGAAGCCTGGCGCTGTCGCGTAGAACAAAAACTGCCCTGGTCGAAAACCGGTGGCACGGCAGATACCTCTGAATCCGCCGAGCGAGCCATTGTTCTGGCTGCACTCTATGCCAATACGCCAGGCAAACTCGCGCACAGCGTGGTGGCCAATTGCCAGCTCACGCAAAATGATCCAGCCATCATGGCCATGTCGCTCGCTTATGCTGCTGTGCTTGGCCAGCTCATCCAGGGTGAGAAAATGGGACCACAGATTTCAACGACACTGATGAATCTGGTCAAAACGGGTGCTCTACCTTTTCACTCGGTAACACAAAAAAATTATGGCGCCCCACTCACCGGTAAAGCCGACATTCCAGAGGCAGGTAGTTTCTCTTCGCCCGACGCGCTACTCACACCGACCTATGCTGCCCAGGCAGCCCTTGACCCAGCCATTCACATCGAGCCCGCATCAAAAATCGCTACTGTGTATGGTCTGCCCTGCGCGATTTATCATTTGCTACCTGCCGCGTACTACCTCGCTACCCGCTTTGCCGATGACTTTGAAAGTGCGGTATTGGCAGCCATCAATGGCGGCGGACAAAACATGTCGCGAGCAATGCTTACCGGGGCGCTAGTTGGCGCACAAGTCGGGTTATCCGGTATTCCACAGAGGTTGATCGACGGGCTGGAAAATAGCAGAGAATTAGTGACGCTGGCAAAGTCACTGAGCACTTTGGCGTGATAATTCGTTTCAGTTCATCGTGTCACCCGCGCCGTTCGACCGTCCGGGGACCGGTTCAAAGAGGGTACTGCGCATAACTTTTCGTTATGGCATGGGTTTTTGCGGGATAATCGCGCCCTTTGCTTATTTTCACTTCCCGCCGTGTCCCGCTCGATCCAAGAACTCAAAGAACAACTCGCCCGCCGTCGCACCTTCGCCATCATTTCTCACCCCGATGCGGGTAAGACCACGCTGACTGAAAAGCTGCTGTGGTTCGGTGGCGCCATTCAGGTGGCTGGCGAAGTCCGCGCCAGAAAGGCCGCACGCCATGCCACCTCGGACTGGATGGAGCTGGAAAAGCAGCGCGGCATCTCGGTCACCAGTTCGGTCATGCAGTTTCCCTATCGCGAGTGCATGATCAATCTGCTCGACACACCGGGGCACGAAGACTTTTCTGAAGACACCTACCGCACGCTCACAGCGGTTGATTCTGCCGTGATGGTGATTGACTCGGTGAATGGTGTCGAAACGCAGACCATCAAGCTGTTGGGAGTATGCCGTCTGCGCGATACGCCTATTCTCACCTTTATCAACAAGCTCGACCGCGAAGGTCGGCCGCCGATCGAATTGCTGGATGAAATCGAAGACGTGCTCAAGATTCAGTGCGCACCGATGACCTGGCCGATCAGCATGGGCAAGCGTTTTCGCGGCGTGTATCACCTGTATAACGACAGCATCGCTTTTTTTGATCCGCAAGCGGAAAAAGGCACATCGGAGATTATCCAAGGCATCAACAACCCGCGCCTTGATGAACTGATACCCGATCAAGTCGATGAGATGCGCAGCGAAGTCGAACTTGTACGCGGTGCATCCCACACCTTTGACCGCGCCGCTTATCTTGCGGGAAAGCAAACGCCCGTGTTCTTTGGTTCGGCGTCTAACAATTTTGGCGTGCAATCGCTGCTCGATGCCGTGGTTGACCTCTCGCCACCGCCGCAGTCGCGTGATGCCCTCGTTAATAACCTCCCGCGCACAGTAGAGCCAGACGAAGAGAAATTCTCCGGCTTCGTATTCAAGATTCAAGCCAATATGGACCCCAAACACCGCGACCGCATCGCCTTTTTGCGCGTGTGTTCCGGCAAGTTCGAGCGCGGCATCAAGCTAAAGCAGCGATCCACCGGCAAAACGCTGGCTATCAATAATGCCATCACTTTCATGGCGCAAGACCGCAATACCACGGATGAGGCTTGGCCCGGCGATATTCTCGGCATTCCAAATCATGGCACGGTAGTGCTGGGCGATGCGTTTAGCGAGGGCGAAGATATCCAGTTCACCGGCATTCCCTGCTTTGCACCGGAACATTTTCGCCGTGCCCAGATTCGCAACCCGATGAAAATGAAACAGCTGCAAAAAGGCTTGCAGCAATTGGCCGAAGAAGGCGCCACCCAGCTCTTTCGTCCGATTCACAGTAATGACTTGATTCTCGGCGCGGTTGGCACACTGCAATTCGATGTCGTCGCCCACCGGCTGGAGTTTGAATACGGTGTCGATTGTTTCTTCGAGTCCTACAACGTCTCCACCGCACGATGGCTGCGAGGTGATGCTGCGATGATTCAGCAACTCGCCGAAAAATCCGGCGTCAATGTGGCGCTCGACGGGGCGGGTGATTATGTCTATCTCGCGCCGAACCGCGTGAACCTGAACATGACCAGAGAAAAATATCCGGACATCGTTTTTCTCGAAACCCGCGAAATACATTAAGCTGACAACTGGGTTGCTGCGCCTATTCAGAAAACCAGCTATCCAGTTCGGCTGTTTTCAGTTCTTCTACCGTGTACTCGGTAAATGCGCGATAAGCCGTCCAGTGCAAAATTTTGTCCTGCAGCAGCAAGCCCTCATTGCCCTTGACCAATGCTGCTTGCTGCTGATACGTCACCAGCTTGTCATCCGCATAAGTGGCGCAACGCTGTAAAAATTCGCTGACGATACGTTTTTTTTCTTCAGTAGAAACCGGCATGCTTGCTCCTTGGTTCAGTTAAGAGGTGTCTTTTTCAACCGCTGAACTTTTTGATACGCGCTCAGCAATTTCTGATGCATCTTACTGCCTTCCATATTGGCACCTAGCGTATGCAAGCCGAAGAATTTCTGCTCGCGACGAACAAGCGCCATAGCCTGGCGCAATGTCGGCTCGCCAAATAGCAGGTTTAAAGTATGGTCAAACCGATCTGCGTCTTTCAGTTGCATTATGTTTTCGATACAACGATAGACGCGTCGCCGTTGCTCGCTAAGCACGCCAAACTGGGCAATCCAGGCACAGCCTTCGAGCACCACCTCTTCGTCGCCAACGGCCAGTCCCAGCAAAGTCTTGAGTTCGCCCACGCGCAAGTCGGCCCATGCGGTGTCGGCGTCCGCAGCCAGCCCGATAAGCGTGGTAATCGGCAGTTCTTCGGCCAGATCGAGTTGGGCAAATGTATCAAGCAGGGTTTTGCATTCATCCTGAGTCAGTTCTGGCAGGCGCAAAATCGCCGGACGCACCAGATTGCCCACGGTATTGTTCTCCCACTGCAACTCTTCAATCGGATAAATCTCCGACATGCCCGGCACAAACATGCGGCAAGCATAAACACCCAGATGCGTGAAATCAGCCACGTAAATATCATGGCCACTGGCATGAATGCGATCCACCGACCACTGGTAATCCTCTGCCGTGGTGCTGGAAAAATTCCAGTCGACGAATTCAAAATCGGGTGTATTGCGCAAAAACTCCCAACTGATGACGCCACTGGAATCAACAAAGTGGATTTCCAGATTCTGCACGTCGGCAATTTCATCCTGATCAAACCCGGGCGCGGGAAAGTTGCCCAAGGAATCCAGCGCACGGCCTTGCAGCAGCTCGGTCAGCGCACGTTCCAACGCCACTTCAAAGCGCGGATGCGCGCCAAAGCTGGCAAACACGCCTTGATCGTGCGGATGCAGCAAAGTCACATTCATCACCGGATACTCGCCACCGAGCGACGCGTCCTTGACCAGAATGCCAAATCCCGCCGCACGCAAGCCGTGAATTCCGGCGGCAATCTGCGGGTAGCGGTTAATTACCGCTTCGGGCACATCTGGCAGGCAAAGGCCATCACGAATAATGCGAAACTTGATGTCACGCTCGAATATCTCTGACAATGCCTGCGTACGCGCTTCCATCAGCGTGTTACCCGCCGACATGCCGTTGCTCACATACAGGTTGCCGATCAGATTGACTGGATACAGCACGGTCTGACCATCACGCAACCGCGTATAGGGAATCGTGCAAATGCCCCGCTCTGTGTTGCCGGAATTAAGATCAATCAGCTGTTTGGCATGCACTGCCTTTTCCGGGTTGTAAAACGCCTGCAACTCGGGCGAAAGGATGCCCTTGGGCCAGGCTTTGCCCTTGACCGGAAACCATTGCTCATCCGGGTAGTGCACAAAGCTATCCTTGGCCACGATATCGCCAAGATAAAAGTGAGTCCAAAAATAATTGGTGCTGAGCCGCTCAAAAAACTCGCCCAAGGCACTAGCACGCGCAGCTAATTCAGAGCCTCCTTTGCCATTGCTGAACAAGCGCGTGCAATCGCGGTCGGTGACATGCACCGACCAGATATTTTCAATCTCGTTGAGCCACGAGCGCTCGATGACATGAAAGCCTATTGATTCGAGTTTGCCCAGGAGGGTAGCGATAGACGACTCAAGCGAAGCATCCTTGCTGGGAATAAAAGTTTCAGTCATGCGGAGAGCTCTTTCGGTGATTTTTCTGATTTGGCCAGTTTAGTCGGATTGAACAAGCTTAAGGCCGCGATTGTCACCGTCTCACCATCCGCTACGGCGAGGAGGGCGTTTTTTGCCCGACCGCCTTGTAGCGCAGTGGCTTCACCAGCGCCGACTTTTCACGAAATAATTCGAGCATGGAATCTTTGATGCCCGCTTTAACGTTTACAAAATAGAGCGATCGGCGATAGTTTTTAATCGGCCGGTTCAAAAGAAAATATTGGGTTCACTACAGGATGGCGCAGGCAACACGCGCACAAATGCGGCATGAGCAACGATTGGCTGTTGCTCATGCCGCAGTTTCCATGCGTGCAAGTTATTTTTTATCCGGCGCAGCGCTACCAGGGTTAGCCATTGACTCATGTGAATCCATGCCCTGTCTATGGCGTTGCTCCATGCGCTCTTTCATTTCCTCCCGCATCTCGGCCTTTTTAGCTGCACAAGCTTTGGGGTCAGCCGCGCATTGCTTCTGCATTTCTTCGTGGCGTGCCTTCATTTTTGCACACTGCTCGGGGTTCTCTGCACACATCTGCTTACGCATTTTTTCCCGATGTTCATGGCGTATCTCCTTGCAGCGCGCAGGTTCTTTTTTGCAGGCGGCGCGGACTTCTGCGCGCTCTTGTTTCATTTGCGCCTTCCTTTGGGCGCATTTTTGCGGATCAGCATCACAATGCTTTTTCATTTCCTCGCGCATTTCGCCTCGGTGCATACCAGGCGTATGGATAGCATCAGCAGGCTCTGCTGCATGCGCAGTCACCATGCCAAACGAACCCAGCGATATGCAGGCAGCAGCCATCAAATAACGAATTTTCATTTGGTATCTCCTTTGATTAAAAAACAAAACCTGGCAGGCAATATATCCGTCAGGCGCTTACAGACTGCGTACTATGCGCCATATTTGTAAGAAAAAAACCAGGTAATCACTGAGAGTGTAAGGATATGTATCAAAAGAAAGCCGAAATCTGCTACGAGCACTTGCCTCCAAGTACACGCCGGCTTATAGTTTGCGTCTTATGAACGCCACCGCCCGCATCATTCCCATCACCGTATCCCCAGCGCGCCCCGTAGGAAGTACCCTTGGGGCGCCGACTTTTTTTTCAGCCGAACCGGCTTTGCCAGGAAGTATCTTGCGTGACACACGTCAGCGCCCCCTGCGCGACTTGCGTATTTCGGTCACTGACCGCTGCAATTTTCGCTGCGTGTATTGCATGCCTAAATCGGTTTTTGATCGCGACTATCAGTTTCTGCCACGTAACGAACTGCTGTCCTTTGAGGAAATCGAGCGCATCGCACGTGTCTTCGTGGCACAAGGTGTGGAAAAAATCCGTCTCACTGGCGGTGAGCCGCTGTTGCGCCGGGGCATCGAAAAACTGATTGAACAGCTCGCCAAATTACCCGTGGAAATTACACTAACCACGAATGGCGCATTGTTGGCAAAAAAAGCACAGAGGCTGAAAGATGCCGGACTGCATCGCATCACCGTGAGTCTGGATGCGCTGGATGATGCGGTATTCAAACGCATGAACGATGTTGATTTTGCAGTAGAAGAAGTGCTGCATGGCATTGATGCCGCCGCCGTTGCCGGGCTACCCGTCAAGATCAATTGCGTCGTCAAGCGCGGCACGAATGACAGCCAGATTCTGCCCCTGGCACGCCACTTCCATCATAGCAATCATGTGCTGCGCTTCATTGAATACATGGATGTCGGCAATTCCAATGGCTGGCGCATGGATGAAGTGCTGCCGTCTGCCGAGGTAATTGCGTTGCTCCAGACAGAGTTTTCGTTGCAGGCTGTCGACGCCAGCTATGCAGGCGAAGTCGCCGCGCGCTGGCGTTATCTTGATGGCGCAGGAGAAATTGGGGTGATCTCATCAGTCACCCAGGCATTTTGCAGCAATTGCACACGCGCCCGGTTGTCTACTGAAGGCCAGTTGTACACCTGCCTGTTTGCACAGCGGGGGCATGATCTGCGCGGCCTGTTGCGCGGCGAAAAAAATGATGATGACTTATCCCGCGCAATTGCAGGCATTTGGCACGCACGCAACGACCGCTATTCCGAAATACGCGCAGAAGCAGCGGGGAAATTTGAAAAAATTGAAATGTCTTACATTGGCGGCTGAAGCGATTCTGATTCCAATACATTCCAACACTGAAATTAATCCTAAAATTTTCTGTTGTTTGATAATTTCGATCAATTAAAAGGGGGGTTTCATGAGTAAATTTTCCCGGCTGCTTACAGCCATAATCGCTTCTGCTGCCTTCTCAGGTACGGCATTGCTGTCGGTTAGCGCAGCCTTTGCCGCTGCACCCATGGTGCATACACAAGTGCCCGGCTATTACCGCTTGATGGTGGGCACCATTGAAGTCACAGCCTTGTTTGACGGGGCCATGCAATTGGATAAAGGTCTTTTGCAGCATGCCAACGAAAAAACCCTCAACCGTGCGCTGGATCGCATGTTTGTCGGCAACCCGAAAATGAACACCGCCGTAAATGCTTACCTCATCAATACAGGCAAGCACCTGGTGCTGGTGGATGCAGGTGCTGCGGGCTTTTTTGGCCCGACGCTGGGCAACCTGCTGCAAAACATGAAAGCCGCTGGCTATCAGCCGGAACAGGTTGATCGTGTCATCATTACGCATTTGCATGCAGATCATGTCGGCGGCATCAATGATGCGCAAGGCAAGCCGGTGTTCCCGCAAGCTGATGTTTATGTCTCCAAAGCAGAAAATGATTTCTGGCTGTCAAAGGAAATCGCAGCCGGCGCGCCGAAAGAAATGCAGCCTTTTTTCAAAATGGCTCAAGATAGCGCAGCCCCCTATCAAGCTAGTGGCCATTGGAAAACCCTGGCTGGCAATGGCACAGGTGAAGTCGTCCCGGGCATTCAGGCCATCGATGCCTCCGGCCACACCCCGGGCCATCGGGTTTACGTCGTTGAATCGCAAGGGCAGAAACTCGTTATCACGGGCGACTTGTTTCACGCACACGCCATTCAGTTTGCCGAGCCGGGAGTCTCCATTCAATTCGATGCCGACCAGAAAAAGGCCATTGCGACGCGTCGCGAAATTCTCAAGCGTGTAGCCAGCGAAAAGTCCCTTATGGCGGGTGCTCATTTGCCTTTCCCTGGGATTGGTCACGTCATTACAGAGGGCAAAGGTAGCTATCGATGGATTCCGGTCGAATTTTCCCCATTGCCACCTGCTGCGGTTGCACCTTAATCCGCTACTCGGCAAGCCGTATTGCCCTAGAAAAAGCCAGGCGGGTTGCCTGGCTTTTTTGCTTTTATATCCTGGGTCTTAGCGGCAACATCAGTTCTGTAGCTCGCTGACAGGAAAATTTACCTCAATTTCGACGCCATCCAAATCACTGAACAATAGCTGAACAACACCGTAATCAGCCAAGGTTCTTTGTTCAAAGTGCACATCAGCTGCCATCACGCGGGCAAGAAAATCCTTGAATCCGATGGCATTAAAGGCCACATGTTCCATGTTTCCCGTACCCCGCTCAATACCGGCCGCATACGATGGCGCGCTTCGCGCAAGAAATGCATCCAACTCAGCACCCTCACCTAAAAGATGCACCAAGGCCTGGTCACCAAGAAATAAAAGACGAAAAGGAAAAGCAAAATCATTGAGTGTTTCAATGCGAAACCCCATGACGTCTTGATAAAAGCGGGCAGATGCGTCGATATCGCGCGCTCGAATCGTGTAATGATCAAAGTTTGTTACGGGCATTTTTTCCTCCTTGCGGGATATTTCTTTGAGCGTTGAGTCGAGTTGTTTTTTTCAACAGGATTAATACGCAGTGTAAGCCGTCTTGCTGCGGGTAAAGAACTCTATGGCTTGTGCGCCCTGCTCTTTGGGGCCATAGCTCGAGGCTTTGCTGCCGCCAAAGGGAACATGATAATCCACACCCGCCGTCGGAAGATTT
>DATCQI010000149.1:0-7006 GCA_036569545.1 Rugosibacter sp.
TTTGCGTGTGGTGCAACTGCTATTAGGCCACGCCGATATTTCGACGACGCAGATTTACACGCATGTGGCTCGCGAGCGACTCAAGCAGTTACATCATCAGCACCACCCGCGCGGCTAAGCGCGGCAAGCAGGCATTGCCAAGGCTATCGTACCCGTTACCGAAAAAGACCTGCAAGCAACCAGCAGATAATATGTGAATCCGCAGCGAGGGGATTGTTCCTAGTCACACTCCAGGGAAAGGCTACCCCTTATCGTTGGGAAACAGCATATCCCTTGGAGGGTTGGCACGGAGTTTTCTTATGTTCGGCTACGCTCGATCTGCACCCCCACGCGGCGCACGCCTTTCATGATGCCCAGCTTGGCAATGCTGATTCTGACCCAGGGGGAGCTGAACTCATTGAGCAGCAGGTCAATGACATATTCTCCCAGCGTTTCCAGCAGGTTGAAATGGCGCGTGGCGAGCTCACTGCGGATGCGTTCAATCACTTCGTCATAACGGATGGTGCGCGCGATATCGTCGCTTTGCGCTGCTTCGTCAGGCACGCCGAAGGTGAGGTTGATCTCCAGCGTTTGTGGCGCAACTTTTTCGCGTTCAAAAATACCCACTAGCGCTTCGACGCGCATTTCCTCGATGAAAATCAAATCCACAGTGCGCCTCCGGTTTAGAATTGCCTCATTCTAGGGGCTTTGTCATGAACATTGGTTTAGCATGTCTTCTCGGCTATTTTCTTGGATCACTGCCCTTTGCCGTGATTGTCTCGCGCGTCTTTGGCCTGGCTGACCCGCGCAGTTTTGGTTCCGGCAATCCAGGGGCGACCAACGTGCTGCGCTCAGGTAACAAGTGGGCCGCGTTATTGACCCTGCTGGGTGATGCGGGCAAAGGTTGGCTGGCGGTATTCGCCGCCACAAAGCTCAGCGCTGGTGATACGGCGATTGCAGCAGCTGGTCTGGCGGCATTTTTCGGCCATGTGTTTCCGGTAACGCTAGGCTTTAAAGGCGGCAAAGGGGTGGCTACTGCACTGGGCGTTCTGCTGGGTTTTTCACTCGGCTTAGGCATCTGGGTGGCGGCCGTGTGGGTGCTGGTTGTTGCGATGACACGCTATTCCTCACTGGCGGCGTTGGCAGCAGCGGCCAGCGCGCCGTTCATTGCCATGTTTGGCCATGAACGCATCGAGGTTGTGCTGGCAGTGGCGTTGATGTCCGTGGTGCTGATTTATCGGCATCGCGCGAATATCCAAAAGCTGCGCGCGGGCACTGAAAGCCGCCTGGGCGAAAAACGCGCGTCTCAGTCGCCAGAAAATTCAGTAGACAATTGATTCAATGGCCAGCGTGGGCGGATAGCAAAAGCACCTTGGTTCATGGGTTTTGCCAAGCCATGGGTCAAGCGTTGCGCACCACAAAAGGCAATCATTGCGCCGTTATCGGTGCATAAATCCAGTGCAGGATAAAACACGCGCCCACCGGCAGCAGCGAGTGTTGCATCCAACCGCTGCCGCAACCGAAGATTGGCACCAACGCCGCCGGCGACCACCAGCCGAAAAAGTCGGCGCTGGCGACACGCCGCCAAGGCTTTTGCGGCGATCACATCGACTACGGCTTCCTGAAACTCTGCCGCTACATCGGCACGATCAGCTTCACTTAGCGACTTATCGCGTGCCAGCGTGAGTACGGCAGTTTTGAGCCCTGAAAAACTAAAAGACAAATCGCCACTGGCAAGCATGGGTCGCGGCAGTTTGTAGCGGCCTGGCGTACCCGATGCCGCGAGTTTGGCCAAGGCAGGTCCGCCGGGGTAACCCAGCCCCAGGAGCTTTGCTGTCTTGTCGAAGGCTTCGCCTGCGGCATCATCCAGCGATTCGCCAAGCAATTCATAATCGCCCACGCGGGTGACGCACATCAGCTGCGTGTGGCCACCGGAAACCAGCAGCGCAATGAAGGGAAACTCTGGCGCATCGGCAGCCAGCAGCGGCGAGAGCAGATGCCCTTCCAGATGATGCACGGGCAGGGTGGGGATGTTGAGCGCCTGGCCGAGCGATTCAGCAAAACTGGCGCCCACCAGCAGCGCCCCGGCCAGCCCTGGGCCCGCCGTGTAGGCAATGGCATCAATGTCTTGACGCGTGCATCCGCTGGCCGTCAGCACATGCGTGAGCAGTGGAATCAGCCGACGAATGTGGTCGCGAGAGGCTAACTCGGGCACCACGCCACCATAAATTTCGTGCATGGCCACTTGGCTGTGAATAGCATGCGCGAGCAGGCCCCGCTCAGTGTCGTAGAGGGCCAGGCCGGTTTCATCGCAGGAAGATTCAATACCTAAAACTTGCATGGGTGCATTCTATCCGCTGGACCCCTTTGACATCTGCTTGAAAATCCTTAGAATGCGTGCCTCTTTGTTCCATCAAGGTCACTGAAATGCCTGGTATCCGCGTTAAAGAAAATGAGCCTTTTGAAGTTGCTGTCCGTCGCTTCAAGCGCACCATTGAAAAAGTAGGCCTCCTCACCGAGCTAAGGGCTCGTACGTTCTACGAAAAGCCCACTTCCGAGCGCAAGCGTAAAGCGGCTGCTGCGGTTAAGCGGCATAAAAAACGTATTAGCAGTCAGCTGCTGCCGCCAAAGATGTATTGATCTTCATTGGCAGTTGTGCGTGAGTGTTTGTAGCCGCCCACGCCTGCCAACGGATAAGATATAGTGCTGACGTAAAAACCGCCACGAGGCGGTTTTTGTGCTTCTTCAAGGGGAAATAAAATGACATCCATCATGCTTAAAGACCGTATCAGCGCTGATTGGAAAGCCGCCATGAAGGCAGGCGACCGCCCGCGCAAAGAGGCGCTTTCTTTGTTGCTCGCCGCCATAAAGCAAAAGCTGGTCGATGAGCGAGTTGAGCTGGATGACGCGGGCGTCGTCGCCGTGATTGAAAAAATGCTCAAGCAGCGCAGAGATTCAATCACTCAGTATGAAGCTGCCCAACGGCAAGATCTGGCAGATGCAGAAAAATATGAGGCAGAAGTACTCTCTGCCTACATGCCGCAAGCCATGGATGCAGCGCAAATTGAATCAATCATCGCTGCCTCTATTCAAGCCGTCAGCGCAGCGGCGCCTTCAGATATGGGCAAAGTGATTGCACACATCAAACCCCAGGTGGCAGGCCGCGCCGACATGGGCGAAGTGTCACGTCTGGTTAAAGCCAAACTTGGTGCGCTAAGCGGCATGTAAGTCAGCGCAACAAGTACAAAACACAGCGCATAATAACAAGGTGATCCCCGAACATTTCGTCCAGGAACTCCTCGCCCGCATCGATATCGTGGATGTGGTTGAGCGCTACGTGCCTTTGCGCAAGGGGGGCGCGAATTACAGTGCTTGCTGTCCGTTTCACTCGGAAAAAACCCCCTCATTTACGGTCAGCCCGAGCAAGCAGTTTTATCACTGCTTTGGCTGCGGCGCGCATGGCAGCGCGGTGGGTTTTATCATGCAATATTCTGGCATCGGCTTTATTGAAGCAATTGAAGAACTCGCGTCATCGGTCGGATTATCGGTGCCAAAAACTGAGCGCCATCATAGCGAGCAAGAGAAAAAAGCGCCATTGACTGAATTAATGGCGCGCGCGATGCACTTTTATCGCGAACAACTCAAAATTTCGCCCAAGGCCGTTGATTACCTGCGTGCCCGAGGGCTGACAGGCGAGATAGCCGCTAAATTTGGTCTTGGTTACGCCCCCGATGGCTGGCAAAATTTACAGCAGGTCTTTCCAGAATATAACGATAACGCACTGATCGAATGCGGTTTGGTGATTAGCAATGATCAGGGACGTCGCTATGATCGATTTCGTGATCGGGTGATGTTTCCAATTCTTGATCAACGTGGCAATGTGATCGGATTCGGCGGCCGCGTGATCGGCGAAGGAGAGCCAAAGTATCTCAATTCACCCGAGACGCCGCTGTTTGAAAAAGGGCGCGAGCTGTATGGTCTGCCCCAGGCACGAAAAGCGATTCAAGAAGAAGATACCGTGCTGGTGGTGGAAGGCTATATGGATGTCGTGGGCCTGGCGCAGCATGGGGTCGACAATGTGGTTGCCACGCTGGGCACTGCAGCGACCGATGCCAACGTGCAAAAGTTGTTGAAGCTGGCAAGCCGTGTTGTTTTTTGTTTCGATCGGGATAGCGCCGGAGACCGTGCCGCCTGGCGTGCGATGGAAGTCAGTCTGGCGCATCTGGCAGATAACAAAACCGTGGAGATACTGCAAATGCCGGGTAATCAGGATCCGGACGAATTTATCCGCACACAAGGCAAAGAAGCCTTTGTCCATCACACACGCAACGCTACCCGTTTATCCGAGTTTCTAGTGCGCGAGCTAACCAAGCAAAATCCGCCGGTGAACGCAGAAAATCGGGCAAAGCTGGTACATGAAGCAAAACCGTTACTGCAAAAAATTGCAGCACCTATATTAAGAATTCAAATCGTCAAAGAGATTGCTGCCCGCGCCCAAGTGTCGCAAACCGAGATGGAGGCACAGTGTGAGCTAAAGCCGTTGACTCGAAACCGGTATGCGCCAGCGCAAATGAAGCAACGCCCGATGCCCTCGACCATCGAACACAAGCTGCTGAAAATTGTGCTGCATAAACCGATATGGGCAGCGCAGCTACCTCTGGATTTGATCAATAGCGAGCAACCGGCGGGCGCGGCCTTGCACGTCATTGCCCAGGCTATTGGGCATGGCGAGTTGGCAGCAGCAGGTTTTGGCGTCATGATTGAATTTTTCCGGGGCACAGCGCATGAGCCGCTGATTGCGGCGATGGCTACAACCAGCGAGGAAGAGCTTGATTTGGCGGCACTGGAAGCTGTTTTCAATGATGCGATTACCCATCTGCAACACACCCGGATCACCGCTGAAATTGAAAAACTCAAGGAGCAGGCGCGGCAAGGGCTTAATCTGGAAGAGCGGCAACGACTGACGTATCTGCTGGCAAAAAAACGTAGCGCGCCGCTTGCTGCGGCAGATACTCCTCTCTGATATAATTACTGGTTCCCCAGCGCTTTCACTGCTTTGCATGATGCGCTGAACTATTTACTCTCAGTGCCCAAGGTCTTACACAGTAGCTGTAAATTATTATTGCGCTGTTCTTGCGTCTCCGCCGAGGATTATCATGCCGAATAAAGCCACCACGACAAAAAGCAAATCAAAATCTGCCAGCGCATCGGTCGAGCAAAAGATTCCTGCCACCAAAGCAAAGGTGGCGCAGAAAGTAGCACCGAAGGTATCTGCTGCACCCGCAGCTCCACCAGCAAAACCTGTGGCGGCCGAAGTGGTTGTCAAAGTCCGCGGACGCAAGAGCAAAGAGAAATTGATCATTGCGCCAGAGGCGGCACCGCTGGATATGGATGCCAAGCGCAGTCGGCTCAAGACCCTGATTGCCTTGGGCAAAGAGCGCGGCTACTTGACGTACGCTGAAATTAACGATCATCTTCCGGATGAACTCGTTGATGCAGAGCAGATTGAATCGATTATTGCCACCTTTGCTGATATGTCGATACAAGTGTTTGATGAGGCTCCTGCTGTCGAAGACATGCTGCTGAATCAAACTTCGCCAGCACCGGTTGATGCCGAAGAAGTGGAAGAGCAGGCTGAGCAGGCCTTGTCCACCGTTGATTCCGAATTTGGCCGCACGACCGATCCCGTGCGCATGTATATGCGCGAAATGGGTTCAGTCGGGCTGCTTACGCGTGAGAGCGAAATTGAAATTGCCAAACGCATTGAGGATGGCTTAAAGCACATGGTGATGGCCATTTCTGCTTGCCCCACCACCATTGCCGCCATGCTCGATATGGCTGCTCGTGTCGCGCGGGATGAGATGCGCATTGATGAGCTCATTGATGGTCTGATTGATCCAAATGCGTCAGACGAAGAACTGGAAGCCGCCGCTGCCGAAGAAGATATTGAAGAAGACTTTGCCGATGGTGATGATGGCAGTGCGCAAATTTCTGCCTCATTGCTCAAGCTCAAGATGGATGCATTAGAACGCTTTTCGCTCATTCATGCGCTCTACGGCAAATTACAGCAGACTTTATCCAAGAAAGGTTCCGAAGATAAAAGTTATCTGCGCCTCAAAAAACAGATTGCAGATGAGCTCTTGAACATCCGCTTCACCGCTAAAACGATTGAAAAATTGTGTGGTTCTGTGCGTAGTATCGTGGATTCCGTGCGCAGTCATGAGCGGAAAATTCTGCATTTTTGTGTCGATAAATCGAATATGCCGCGGCAGCATTTCATCAAGTCATTTCCCGGCAATGAAGTGGATACGGATTGGGTCAAAAGAGAGATCCAGTCAGGCAAACCCTATGCGGCATTGCTTATTCGCAATGCGCCTAACGTGGTGGATGAGCAGCATAGTTTGATTGAGCTGCAAAGCCAGACGGGTATTCCGCTCAAAGAACTCAAGGATATCAACAAGCAGATGTCCACTGGCGAAGCCAAGGCCCGCCGTGCCAAGCGCGAAATGACCGAAGCCAACTTGCGACTGGTGATCTCCATTGCCAAAAAATACACTAACCGTGGTTTGCAGTTTCTTGATTTGATTCAGGAAGGCAACATTGGTTTGATGAAGGCCGTGGATAAATTCGAATATCGTCGGGGCTACAAGTTTTCAACCTATGCCACGTGGTGGATTCGGCAAGCCATTACCCGCTCTATTGCTGATCAGGCGCGCACTATCCGCATCCCGGTGCATATGATCGAAACCATCAACAAGATGAATCGCATCAGCCGCCAGATTTTGCAAGAGACTGGCCAGGAGCCTCTGCCCGCCGTGCTGGCAGAAAAAATGGAAATGCCCGAAGATAAAATTCGCAAGATTCTGAAAATTTCCAAAGAGCCTATTTCCATGGAAACGCCCATTGGTGACGATGATGATTCGCATTTGGGCGACTTTATCGAAGATCAAGGCACGCTGCTACCAAACGAAGCCGCGCTGTTTTCCAGCCTGCGTGATGTCACCAAGGAAATTCTTGATAGCCTCAC
>DATCQI010000150.1:0-3914 GCA_036569545.1 Rugosibacter sp.
TTGTCGCCGTGCTGCCAGCGCCGACTTTTCGATGACCAGATTGATGCTCCGGTTGGGGATGTCAATCTCGATGGTGTCGCCTTCTTCAACCAGGCCAATGGCACCGCCCGATGCCGCTTCCGGCGAGGCATGGCCGATGGACAAGCCGGACGTGCCACCAGAAAAGCGGCCATCGGTGAGCAGTGCGCACACTTTGCCCAGGTCTTTGGATTTCAAATAGCTGGTGGGGTAAAGCATTTCCTGCATACCGGGGCCGCCTTTGGGGCCTTCATACACGATGACTACAATATCGCCCGCCACGATTTCGTCGGCCAGGATTTTTTCCACGGCTTCGTCTTGCGATTCGCAACGTCGCACGCGGCCGGTGAATTTCAGGATGGAGTCATCCACGCCCGCCGTTTTAACAATGCAGCCTTTCTCGGCAATGTTGCCAAACAGCACGGCCAAGCCACCATCTTGCGAATAGGCATGCGCCTTGTCGCGAATGCAGCCTTCCGCGCGGTCAATATCCAGATCAGGGTAACGCCGGTCTTGCGAAAATGCGGTTTGGGTTGGAATGCCACCGGGTGCCGCGCGATAAAAATCTTGCGTGGCGGCGTCTTGCGAGCGTGCTACATCCCACTGGTCGAGCGCTGCGCCCAATGTGGGGGAATGTACAGTGGGCAGGTCACGATGAATCAGTCCGGCGCGATCCAGCTCGCCCAAAATCGCCATGATGCCACCGGCGCGATGCACATCTTCCATATGATATTTCTGCGTGGCCGGTGCAACCTTGGCCAGGCACGGCACATGGCGCGAGAGGCGATCAATGTCCTGCATTGTGAAGTTAGTGCCCGCTTCGTGTGCAGCAGCTAACAGGTGGAGCACGGTATTAGTTGAGCCGCCCATGCTGATATCCAGTGTCATGGCATTTTCAAACGCTTTGAACGAGGCAACATTGCGCGGCAATACGCTGGCGTCATCCTCTTCATACCAGCGTTGACAGAGGTCAACCACGAGACGTCCGGCGCGCAGGAAAAGCTGTTTGCGGTCGGCATGCGTGGCCAGTAGCGAACCATTGCCGGGGAGCGACAAGCCCAGCGCTTCAGTCAGGCAGTTCATCGAGTTGGCGGTGAACATGCCGGAACATGAACCGCAGGTCGGGCAGGCCGAACGTTCCATGTCCGCTACATCGGCGTCACTGTTTTTCGAGTCGCCTGCTTCGATCATGGCATCGATCAGATCGACCTTGCGGAACTTGCCGTGCCACTGCACCTTGCCCGCCTCCATCGGTCCGCCGGACACGAAAACGGTGGGGATATTGATGCGCAGTGATGCCATTAGCATCCCCGGCGTAATTTTGTCGCAGTTGGAAATGCACACCATGGCGTCCGCACAATGGGCATTGACCATGTATTCAACCGAGTCGGCAATCAGCTCGCGGCTCGGCAGCGAATACAGCATGCCGCCGTGTCCCATGGCAATGCCATCATCCACCGCGATGGTGTTGAACTCTTTGGCGATGCCGCCTGCCGCCTCGATCTCGCGCGCGACCATTTGTCCCAGATCTTTCAGATGCACATGGCCGGGCACGAATTGAGTGAAAGAATTGACTACCGCGATAATGGGTTTGCCAAAATCGCCATCCTTCATGCCGGTTGCACGCCACAGGGCGCGGGCACCGGCCATGTTGCGGCCGTGGGTGGATGTACGTGAACGATAAACTGGCATGATGATCTCCGAAAGAAGCGTGGCACGGCAGAACATCGTGCGCACGTTATGTCTGGTGTGACTTAGAATAGGAATTCTAGCCCAAGCCCGCATATAAGCCCATGTTGATCCATCCCCAGTTTGATCCTGTCGCCCTCCACCTTGGCCCATTGGCTGTGCGCTGGTATGGTTTGATGTATCTGGCCGGGTTTATGGCGTTTCTGTGGCTGGGCAAAAGGCGTGCGCGGACGCAACCCTGGCATGGCATGACCGCAATCAATCTGGATGATTTGCTGTTTTATGGCGTGTTGGGTGTAGTGCTCGGCGGGCGGCTGGGCCAGGTGGTTTTTTATGATCCCGGATATTACCTTGCGCATCCGCTGGACATTCTTGCCGTGTGGAAAGGTGGCATGAGTTTTCATGGCGGTTTTCTTGGCGTGCTGGTAGCCATGTGGGTCTGGGGTCGCAAGCAGGGAAAAACATTTTTGCAGGTGACCGACTTTATTGCTCCGCTCGTACCTTTGGGGTTAATGGCCGGGCGCATTGGCAACTTTATCAATGGCGAACTGTGGGGGCGCGTAGCCGATGCCACGTTGCCCTGGGCAATGGTGTTTCCGCAGATGGATAACTTGCCGCGCCATCCATCACCGTTATATCAAGCCGCAGGCGAGGGCTTGTTGCTGTTCATCATGCTATGGATTTTTTCAGCGCGGCAGCGTGAGGTTGGGCGTGTGTCGGGATTTTTTCTTATTGGGTACGGTGTGCTGCGTTCTGCCGCGGAATTTTTTCGTGAGCCGGATGCGGGCATTTTCGGATTGTCTTACACCATCAGCATGGGGCAGTGGCTCAGCCTGCCGATGATTGCGGTGGGTCTGTGGTTATGCCTGCGGAAAGTGCCCAAACGCGTTAATAAATAAGTCGGTGCTGGTGACACGGTGATAGGGAAGCGGATGTGCCTATTGGCTTCCATTAGAACGAGAACAATAACCATGTGCGGAGAATGTGATGAACTCTAACCCGGATCCGCAAGTCATCCTCTTGCGTGAGGATGCACAGGGTGTCGTCACGCTACCTTGAATCGGCCCGCGCAATTCAATGCCTTGTCAAAAGACTTGCTCACTGCGTTGCAAACCGAACTGACCGCGATTGCTGCTGATAAATCCGTGCGCGTTGTGGTGATCACGGGCGCGGGCAAAGCATTTTGCGTCGGGCATGATCTGAAAGAAATGTACGCCCAGCACTCCAAAAAATATATGCAGGATTTATTTGGGCAATGCGGCGAGGTCATGATGGTCATCACGCGAATGCCACAACCGGTGATTGCGCGGGTACAGGGCGTGGCGACGGCCGCAGGGTGTCAGCTGGTGGCAACGTGGATCTTGCCATTGCAGCCGAGCAGGCGCGCTTTGCGGTGTCCGGCATTAATGTGGGTTTGTTTTGCTCCACGCCTGCAGTTGCTTTGAGCCGTGCCATGATGCGCAAAGAGGCGATGGAAATGCTGCTCACCGGCGAATTCATCGATGCGGCTGAAGCCGCCCGGCGTGGGCTGATCAATCATGTGGTACCTACGGAAAGTCTGGATAGCGAAGTGCGGCGACTGGTTGATTCGATATGCGGCAAATCACCTGTGGCGATTGCCATGGGCAAGCAGTTGTTTTATCAGCAACTCGACACAGGGCTGGAAGCGGCCTATCGGTTGGCCGCCGAAACTATGGCGTGCAACATGATGACAGAGGATGCAGCAGAAGGCATTGATGCCTTTATGCAAAAGCGCACACCGACCTGGAAGGGCGCTTGACCTAATGGTTAAAAATCAGTCAGGCCAAGGGTTTGAATTGTTGCTGTTGTCGATCAACATGGTGTTGTAAGCGATGGCTTGAAAGCAGCAGAAAAAAGGGCTAGAGATGATTATGTGATCACCTCTAGCCCGATCTTTGCGGCGCGTACAAAGCGCCGCCTTGGCACTGACGCTAGAATCGAGCCGATACCTTAGATATTAGCGGTCATTCTGGATTTTAAGATCACTCCAGACGGATTTTACGCCTTCGGTATTGCGCGCTGTTGAAATCGCGGCGTCGATCTCTGTTTGAGAATTAGCTGTGCCGGTCAACCATACAACGCCATCCTTGTCGGTATCGACGCGGATATGCTTCATGCTGCCTGGGTGATCTGCAGCAAGTTTGGTCTTAATTTTGGTAGTAATTACCGAATCTTTAACCCATGTC
>DATCQI010000151.1:0-7165 GCA_036569545.1 Rugosibacter sp.
TGGGACGGGGACTATTTCCCCGACTATTATGCGCTGCTTCCCGAAAACAAGGTGCCCCGGGGACGTGCCTTGTTTGCTGATGTCACTGGATTTCCTGAGCGCGCCTATCATTTGGGTGGCGGCGGTAATGGTGCAGAGCTGATTCGGCAATTACGGGCCGCATTTGATCGCTATAAGATTAAATCCTTTGCTAGCCATGCTGTGCAAGGCTTGATCAAGAATAGCAAAGGGGAAGTTGTTGGCGTTGAAGTTAATGATATGGCTAACCAAAAGCTGCTTCGCATTCGCGCCCGAAAGTCTGTCATTTTTGGCTCTGGGGGCTACACGCAAAATGTGTCCCACTGCAATAATTTTTTGCGCGGCCCTATCTTTGGCGGCTGTGCAGCACCAGGCAGCACGGGCGACTTTGTCAATATTGGCGAGACTGCCGGTGCTGCGCTTGGCAATATGAATCATGCCTGGTGGGTGCAGCAGGTAGTCGAGATGGCACTTAAAAATCGAAGCACACCGACAGGCGTTTGGTCTTCTCCTGGCGACAGCATGATCCAGGTTAATCGTTATGGCCAACGTGTTGTCAATGAAAAAATTCAATACAACGAGCGTACTCAAGTCCATTTTGAGTGGGATCCGGTGCGCGCTGAATACAAGAATCTGGTGCTCTTCCTGATTTATGATCAAAGGACTGCTGATCTTTATCCTGGTATGCCGATTCAAATGAATGGCGTCCTTCCTGATTACGTGGTTTCCGGTGCTGACTTGACGCAGCTTTCAATGAATATCCAGCAACGTCTTGAGACGCTTTCCGCGAAGCTGGGGGGGGTTAGTCTTGACACGGGATTTGCGGCTAATCTGAAAGAAACGGTTGAGCGCTTCAATGGTTTTGCCGAAACAGGCAAAGATATTGATTTCCATCGTGGTGAAACGCCGATAGAAACTACATTCCATTTTTATGGGCGCAAGGTGGTAGCCAATCCATTTCCAAATATGACGATGCATCCCATTTCTAGCCAAGGGCCGTATTACGCTGTACTCCTAGGTGCAGGGACACTCGATACAAAGGGTGGTCCGCGTATTAATGACAAGGCACAAGTGATGGACCCTTCAAATAAACCAATTGCTGGGCTGTATGCAGCAGGAAACTGTACGGCTCATCCGGCGGCGCAAGCTTATTGGGCGGGTGGTGGCACGCTAGGTCCGGCGCTTACCTTTGGTCGTATAGCAGCTCTGAATGCTATTAAAGAATCCGTCAAAAGCACTTGATAATTATCGGGAGGTTGTAAAACTGGATTTTTCAGGCTGGCGATGTGGCTGCCTTACTGTCGATTGATGGATATGATGAGGCAATCTCATTTCTCTTTTAGGTGAGACGGGATTAGGGTTGTGAACATGAAATCGGTTGGTGATACTGGTGGATGGTATGCGATGAGACTGTCCTTGATGGGACTGTTTTGTGCAGTAGGCTACTTGGGTTTTGCCGGAGCTAAAGAGGCGACAGGAATCCCAGGGAAAAGCAAGCCGACGGTTTCAGTCAGCTACAAAAAGATGATTCAGCCTATTCTGAACGCAAACTGTGTTTTCTGTCACATGAGTGGTGCCATGCAAGGAGGGCTGACGCTGGAACCTGGGCTATCGCCGCGTAGCCTGATTTCAGTCAGAAGTACCGAAAGCGCGCTGATGCTGATTGCACCTGGCAAACCGGAGGACAGTTATCTTATCCATAAATTGGAGGGAACCCATATCAAGGCGGGTGGTACGGGAGCAAGCATGCCATTCTCAGCCGAAACTCCTCTGAAACTGGAGGCGAAGGACATCGCCTTGATTCGCCACTGGGTTGCTATTGGAGCCCCCGATAACTGAAGCTGGTATTTTATAACTGAAGCTGGTATTTTTTCAGGGACGGCATGAAGAAAGCCCCCGTGTGCCGATGGTAATGTGCAATACAGTATTGTTTAAGACATGGCAGCCTGAAATAACTGTACCGCTATGTCATGTTGGCGTAGTGCCAGCGCCGACTTTTTAGTGGTATGCCACAAATGGATATTCAGCATAATTAAAAATAGGTAATATACAAACCGGTCTTTGATGGGGGAATACATCAAGGGAAGCTTGTGGGTGTATCAGCAATGCATGTAAATCGCGCTGCTTTGTGTCAGCAGGCGTTAATAAAGACGATAAAAAATCGCATTGTTATTCCATATAAAGGGGAAAGTACCGTGCAAGAGAAAGGAAGTGCAGATATCTTTGGCCGTGCATCTTCGTCGGAGGCCAAGGTTATTGGTGCGGCGCAGGTTAAGGATTTTGATGCAATTATTATTGGCGCAGGATTTGCCGGGCTCTACGCACTACACCGCCTGCGCGACCAGATGGGCCTCTCTGCCCATGTCTTTGATGTTGCCGGCGATGTGGGTGGCACATGGTACTGGAACCGGTATCCAGGTGCCCGATGCGACGTCGAAAGCGTTCACTACTCGTACTCTTTCTCTGCTGAGTTGCAGCAGGAGTGGCAGTGGAGTGAACGGTACGCTGCACAGCCGGAGATTCTTCGCTACCTTAACCATGTAGCTGATCGGTTTGATCTGCGCAAGGATATCCAGTTCAACACTCGAGTTACCGCAGTGGTATGGGATGAGGAGCATACGCTCTGGCAAGTGGGTACTGAGGAAGGAGTTATTGCGCGGGCAAAGTATCTGATCTCGGGTGTTGGCAATCTGTCTGTGCCAAAGGAGCCAGAGTTCAAAGGTATCGAGAACTTCAAGGGCGAGGTCTACATGACCAGCAACTGGCCGCACGAGGGTGTTGACTTTACCGGCAAGCGAGTTGGCCTCATCGGCACAGGCGCAAGCGGCATCCAGGCTATCACCGAGATTGCCAAGGAAGCTGCCCATCTCACCGTGTTTCAACGTACTCCGAACTACGCTACTCCCAATCGCAATGCCCCGATGGATCCCGATTTTGCTCGGCAGACCAAGGCGAATTACGCGGAAATTCGCAGTAAGTCCCGCAACTCTTTCATGGGCATCCCATTTGAAAACGCGCAACCTTCAGCGCTGGCTGTTTCGGCCGAAGAACGGCGACGAATCTACGATTCATGTTATGCGCACGGTGGTGTTCGATTATTTGTCGACAGCTTTTCGGATCTCTTGTTCAATAAAGAGTCCAATGACACGGTTGCCGATTATGTGCGCGCCAAGATCCGTGAGCGAGTAAGCGATCCTCAGGTTGCCGAGATGCTGACACCAAGAAATTACCCCTACGGTACCAAGCGCCCGCTACTGGAAGATGACTACTATGAAACCTACAATCGCGAGAATGTGATGCTGATTGATATCAGTCGCGCGCCGATCACTTCTATCACCGAGCGTGGAGTTTGTACTGCGGAAGGTGAATATACGTTCGATGTTATTGTGCTGGCCATCGGGTTCGATGCCATGACGGGCCCGCTGCTACAGATGGGCATTGTCGGACGTGATGGGCTTACGCTTAAGGCCAAATGGGCTGATGGTCCACACACTTACATCGGAATCGCCAGCCATGGCTTCCCGAATCTGTTCATGATTACCGGTCCGCAAAGTCCATCGGTCATTTACAACATGCCATTGGCTATCGAGGACCATGTCGACTTTGCAACCAATGCCATTCAATATTTGCGTGATCATGAGCTTGACACCATCGAGCCAACGCAGGAGGCGGAAACGCAATGGGGACAACACGTCTATGAACTGTCTCTGGCGACACTGTTGCCGGGAACGGACTCGTGGTACATGGGTGCGAATGTTCCAGGAAAGCCGCGTGTCTGTATGGTCTACTTGGGTGGCGGCCCTGCCTACCGTGAAGTCTGTGCTGATGTAGTAGCTAATGGGTATAAGGGGTTTGCACTTGATCGCTCTGACCGGGTTATTGTGGAACATGCGGCCAGTGCAGCCTCGGTTTAGTTTTGTAGTTTATTCATCGCACCGAAAGCCCGGCTTCATCTACGGTAGATCCCTTTCAAAGCAGGAACCAAGAGAGATCGCCACAAATCTACAGGAGATCATATGCCCCTCGATATAGCAGCCCAGAACCTGATTGATGTTCTGAACAAGCAGGGACTCAAATCATTCGAACAGATGAGCGTGGCGGAAGCGCGCGGTGCTGTCGATTCATTTGTCGGACTTCAGGCGACACCACAAGAAGTTGCCCGGGTTGTAGATACTGAGTATCCAGGTCCCGGGGGTAATCTGAAAATAAGAATCTACATCCCGGAAACACCGGCAACCGCGCTACCGGTAGTTCTCTACTTCCATGGCGGCGGATTTGTCGCAGGGGGATTGTCTGTCGTTAATGAACCTCTTCGCGCCCTGGCGAACGATGCGGCGGCCATAGTTATTGCGGCTACTTATCGACTTGCGCCTGAACATAAGTTCCCAGCGGCAACCGATGACAGCTTTGCTGCACTTAATTGGGTTGCGGAGAATATTCACCGCTATGGGGGTGATGCCACGCGGATCGTCGTCATGGGTGATAGCGCCGGTGGCAATCTGGCAACGGTGGCAGCTATACGAGCCAGGGACGAAGGCGGCCCGAGTCTTTGCGCACAGGTACTCATTTACCCGGTGATCGACCCCACAGCAAAATTGCCATCGCGTGCCGAATTCAAGGAGGGTTATCTCATTACTGCCGCAGGGCTGGACTGGTTCTGGCAGCAGTATCTAGCCTCGCCCGGCGATGCGGAAAACCCGCTCGCTTCACCGTCCAAGGCGGTTTCACTAGCTGGTCTGCCGCCGACCCTGATACTCAGCACGGAATACGAAGTAGCCCGCGATGAAGGCGAGGCCTATGGGAAGCAGCTGGCTGACGCAGGTGTTGCCACAAAAGTTATCCGCTTTGATGGGTTGATCCATGGTGTCTTTTGGATGTCTGGAGTGATACCGCGCAGCCGAGAGTTGCATAAGGCTATCGTGGCATTTCTTAACAAGCAGTTTGCGAACTGATACTGCTGCAGGGGAAGGGCGCAAGGCATTTCATAAGCACATATGCTGGGGCATCTGCTGTACATAGGAAGGTTGGGCAGATGGCAAGTTTGCTAGAGGTATTTATTGGATATTTTTTACGTTCTTTCTAGAATTTTCGGAGAAAAAATGCAACTAACTACGCATATCCCATCCAAATTTATTGCGGGGCTGGCAGGAAATGCCGGTTCAGCCGGAAAACGTCATTTAAGAAAATTGTCAGTGTCATATTATCGTGCTTCCGGCATGGTGATGGTTTTGACAATTTCAACGATAGGGTTTACTTCTGTTCACGCTGATGAAGGCATCGCTGGATCTATTGTTGGAGCAAATGTTTCAATCACCGATAAAGAAAAAGGAATATCAGTGGTTACTGTAGGTTCGGCTGGACGGGATGCTGTGACTCCCCGCCGACAGACTGATACAAACTGGGCTACATACAATAAGGGTCTTCTGGCCCAGCGGTTTTCACCTCTGACACAAATCAATACAAAAAATGTTGCTTCCCTAAAAGAGGTTTGTCGTATTCAAGTGAGCGATGCAGGATCATTCCACACTGGCCCGATTCTTATTGATGGGGTCATGTATGTGACGACTGCGCGTGATACGGTTGCCATCAATCCGACCAACTGCGGCATGTTGTGGAAGTCTTCGTGGGAGCCTGAGCAAGATGAAACTTGGACAGTTAACCGCGGTGTTGCTTATTCGGAAGGTCGTTTATTTAGAGGAACCGCCGATGGTCGACTTCTCGCGCTAGATGCAAAAACCGGAAAGCAGTTGTGGAAAACAATTGCGCGTGAAGGAAAGGGCGACTTTTTTACTGCCGCACCTATTGTCTCGAATGGCTTGGTTTTTATTGGAACCAGCGGTAGTGACTGGGGCATTCGGGGGCGAATGATGGCGTTTGACGCAGTCACCGGGAAAGAGGTCTGGCGCTTTAATACAATTCCGCTGCCTAATGAACCGGGTGCCGAGACATGGAACTCGGAAAAGTCTGCGGAAACTGGCGGAGGCGGCATGTGGAGCTCGTTCACGCTGGATGAAAAAGCCAATGAACTATTTGTTTCAGTTGGAAACCCCGCACCTGATTTCGGTCCAAGCTACAGGTTAGGTAGCAACCTTTACACGGATTCTCTCGTTGTGCTTGATGCTAAAACAGGCAAGCTTAAATGGTGGTATCAGCTCATTGAAAACGACGCGCTTGATCATGATTTAGGAGCAGCACCAGTTTTGTATAAGGATAGCACCGGTAGAGATCTGGTGGCTTTGGGGGGTAAGGATGGATATGTATATGTGATTGATCGACAGACACACAAGCTACGGTTTAAAACACCGGCTACCACAATCAAAAGCCGCCATACACCTACGCCAGAGGGCGTTGTGAGCTGCCCGGGTATCTTGGGTGGCGTTGAATGGAACGGGCCAGCATTTGATCCGAGACGTAAAGCGTTGTATGTCGGAGCAGTCGACTGGTGTTCCATCGTGAAATCAGCCGAGGTCGGTGTTCATAAACCAGGTGATCTATTTCTTGCGGGTTCGTTTGAAATGGTTAAAACGCCACCGAATGGGTGGGTGACTGCGCTTGATGCCAACACAGGTAAGATTCAATGGAAATATGAAGTAGGCGCGGCAATCGTGGCAGGAATTACGCCAACTGCAGGCGGGCTGATTTTTACTGGCGATCTCGGCGGAAATTTCCTTGCGCTCGACAGCAAAACAGGTAAGGTACTTTACAAAATCAATACAAGTGGCGCAGTAGCAGGTGGTGTATTGACGTATTTGCTTTCAGGTAAGCAGTATGTTGCAACAACGTCAGGTAACGTATCACGCCTTACGTTTGGCGTGTTGGGAAAGCCGAGTATTGTGATTATGGCGCTAGATCCTGTACGTAAAGAAAAAACCAGATCTGATCCCTCTGTCTTGCCGACTGCTGAACCGCTTAAGCCGATGAACAGGAGTTCAGACAAGGCGGATAAAACCCATGGTAAAAGCCTGTATAACCAGGTCTGTGCTGCATGTCATGGTTCTCAAGGTGAAGGAGGTGTCGGTTTAAAGCTTCAGAACTTAAGCGCTCGCCTGACATGGGAGCAGACTGTGGACAAAATAGTGAATCCAAAGACTCCAATGCCAAAGCTCTATCCGGCAATGCTGTCCGAGCAGGACTTGATCGATGTCGC
>DATCQI010000152.1:0-11135 GCA_036569545.1 Rugosibacter sp.
TTTTCACGCCACGGAACGGACCGCATCATGCGCTATGCTTTTGAGCTGGCTCGCCGGCGTGCGGGCAAGCATCTCACCTCGGCTACCAAGTCAAATGGCATTTCAATCACCATGCCGTTTTGGGATGAGCGTTTTCGCGCGGTGGCGGCAGATTATCCCGATGTGACGGCTGATCAATATCATATTGATATCCTGACGGCGCACTTTGTTCGTTTCCCGGATCGCTTTGATGTGGTTGTTGGCTCCAATCTTTTTGGCGATATCTTGTCTGATTTGGGCCCTGCCTGTACCGGAACAATCGCTATTGCGCCTTCGGCCAACCTGAATCCTGAGCGGCTTTACCCATCGATGTTTGAGCCTGTGCATGGATCTGCCCCGGATATTTTCGGCCAGGGTATTGCCAACCCCATTGGCATGATCTGGTCCGGTGCGATGATGCTTGATCATCTGGGCCATGCCGAAGCGGCTGAGTCTGTTGTTCGGGCGATTGAAACCGTACTCCAAGAGGGTCCGAAAACACCAGATTTGGGTGGAAAAGCATCAACGCAGGATGTCGGGCGCGCGATTGCCGAGGCTATCAGTTAATTCTGTTTTATCGGATAATTCTGGATAAAAATACGTCTGTGGCGTGCAACAGCACGCCACAGACGTATTGACTAATGGGGTGAAGCCATCCTCGAGTTTTTTGATTTTTCGATAAATAGTCAGGAGAATGTATGGAACCGCTACGCTTCATGTTGGACCAATCCGAAATACCTACCCATTGGTACAACGTCGTTGCGGATATGCCGCATTCCCCGGCACCGACCTTGGGACCGGATAACAAGCCAGTACCCATGGAAAAAATGGCGGCTATTTTCCCAATGGCCTTGCTTGAGCAGGAAACATCTTCCGAACGATGGATCAAGATACCGGAGCCCGTGCGCGAAATTTATCGCTTGTGGCGTCCTACGCCGTTAATTCGGGCGAAACAGCTTGAGGAAATGCTGGGTACGCCGGCAAAAATTTATTACAAGAATGAAGGTGTATCGTCGGCGGGATCACATAAGCCGAACACGGCTGTAGCTCAGGCCTATTACAACCGTGAAGCAGGTATTCGCCGCCTGACAACCGAGACGGGTGCAGGTCAATGGGGATCTTCCATTGCGTTTGCAGGCCAGATGTTTGGCATTGAAGTGCGTGTATTCATGGTCAATGTGAGTTATCAGCAAAAACCTTTTCGTCGTTCAATGATACGTACCTGGGGTGCGGAAGTGATTGCCAGCCCCTCGAGCCTCACGCAAACAGGCCGAGATTTTCTGGCTAAAGACCCGGAAAACCCTGGTTCGCTGGGGATTGCGATTTCTGAGGCAGTCGAAGAGGCGGCTTCACGTGCGGATACCAACTATGCATTGGGCTCGGTGTTGAATCATGTGGCTTTACATCAGACCATCATTGGTCTTGAAGCGAAAAAGCAATTTGCACTTGCCGGTGACTGGCCGGATGTAGTTTTCGCACCTTGTGGCGGCGGCTCATCATTCGCTGGTGCTGCGTTTCCATTTTTTGCTGATAATGCGGCAGGCGGGCATAATGGCAAGCCGGTGCGTCTTGTCGCGGTTGAGCCTGCTTCGTGCCCCACGCTGACCAAAGGCGCTTATGCCTATGATTATGGCGATGCTTCCGGCTTTACGCCGATCATGAAGATGTACACGTTGGGCCACGATTTCATTCCCCCTGGCATTCATGCGGGCGGATTGCGTTATCACGGTGACTCGCCTTTAGTTTCGCAGCTTTACCATGAAGGGCTTATCGAGGCCATCGCTGTGTCGCAGTTGGCCACCTTTGAAGCCGGGGTTATGTTTGCCCGCGCCGAAGGCATTATCCCGGCACCGGAATCAAATCACGCTATCCGAGCCGCGATTGATGAAGCGCTGTTGTGCAAAGCTAGCGGCGAAGCGAAGACGATATTTGTGAATCTCACAGGGCACGGCCATTTTGATATGGCGGCCTATGATCGCTATTTCGATGGCGAGCTAGAAGACCATGTGTACGCAGAGGATGCTATACGGACATCTTTGCAACACTTGCCTAAAGTGGGCTAAAAGGCTCTGGCAGGGACTACCAATTGAGTGCGTATTATTTTCTGGAGAGAAATTTTAAAACGATCTCATTAAATTGCTCTGGCGCTTCCATGTTTGCCATGTGACCTGCGCCCATAAGATCAATTTTTTGGACATGCGGCAGGCCTTCGTTTAAAAGTTCGGCAATCGCATGAAAGTCAGGCAAATCCCGTTCTCCAACAACGACCAGAGCAGGTGCATTAACGTCTTGCAAACGTTTCGTTGCAGGTGGGCTGAGTGATTGCTCAAATCCCTGATTCAGCCAATGCCAGCCAGGATCATTGGCAGCAATTTGTTCGAACTGCTGCCGACTTTGCGATTGTGCTCTGACGGGTGCGAACAACGGATGTGCCAGCCATAAGCGTTTTGCTGCAGCAACATCGCCATTTTTCCCATATTGCATAATGGGCGCCATTAAGCCAAGCCAGTCTTCGCAAAAACGGTAGCCTCCGAGCACTGGATCAACAAGTACCAAACGATCGAGAGCGTCTGGGTACAGCAGCGAGAAGTCGAGCGCGACTCTTCCGCCCAGGGATAAACCCAGAACGTGGGCACGTTCAATTTTCAAATAGTCGAGCAAACCCTTGAGATCTTCTGCGTGCGAGAAGGCGGCTGGGGTTGAGGGGAGCGATAGCCCAAATCCGCGAAGATCATAACGAATGACGTGATAGTGCGCGGCAAATGAGGAAAATTGATCATCCCACATGTGCAGATTCAAGCCGAGCCCATGGAGGAGGATGAGCGGAACACCTGATCCTGCTTGTTCAAAGTGGAAGCGGGTGTCGTTGATTAAAGCGAAGCCAATCTCAGGTTTGATCACCAGTCATCTCTTGTGGTTAAGGCCATGATCGCTTGGGGAGTGGTTTATCGGGTTCATTATGGCCTGAGAAGGCGAGAACGACAATCAAATGTATTTAGGAGAATCAGACAATCGAGCGAAATCTGGCGGAAGCGGTGAGATTCGAACTCACGAAAGGTTTCCCTTTGCTAGTTTTCAAGACTAGTGCAATCGACCACTCTGCCACGCTTCCAGCGAGGGATGGCATTCTATCAGACAAGGGGGGGGGCAGCGCGTACCGCTTGGGAATAGTCATTATCTGCCTGAAGATTCAGCTGATAAATTTTTTGAGTGTAATACGTTTGAGTATTCTCAGGTGTATGCTATGCAAATTAAAAGGTTGCTTTAATAACCAGTCGATCATTTTTTTTGAGGAGTTTGAAAATGAAAGAAAAAAGCACATCAATAGATACTTCCGCCATCCGTCAGAAACTGGGTTTAAACCAGCAGCAATTCTGGGCTCGGCTGGGCGTTACCCAGAGCGGTGGTTCGCGCTACGAGAATGGACGCAGAATGCCGCGTCCGGTTCAGCAACTTGTACACTTGATGTATGTCGAGAATATCGATATTCGAAAAATTAAACGTGAAGATTTTGAGGTTATCGAGTATTTACGCGCCAATAAGCCTGCTTTTTTGAAAGAGCTAAAAAAAGAGGCTAAAGCTGCAGCGGCTGCTGCAAAAAAAGGCGTCTAGGATAGACCGCTGAGACAAAGCGCTTAGCTTGGTGTGGCGCAAAGGACAGAGTGTTCAGGCTAACAGTTCAGGTTAAGCGTTGACTTGGACAATAAGTCCAAGGCGTCGAATTCTCTGTCCGATATTTTCGAGATACTCGGCATCAAGACGCCGCAGTCGGGATGCTTCTTTTTGTAGTGAAGGCCTGGCTAAGCTGTACAAATGAACGCCTTTGAGTTGTTTTGCGACAGGTGCGAGTAAAGCCAGATAGCGTGTGATTTCATCTTCCGCAGGTAAGGTGTTATCCAGTTCAAACAGGCAGGTTTGCACCCAGGTTGGCGCCAAGGCTGCGCAGCGTGCAAGCCGTCGCGAGACAGTTTCAATCTTGAGGTGGGTGCCGTTGATCAGCGCCAGTCCAGCGGTGCTCGCGCTATCCACCTTGAACCACACTTCGCCTGATGCGTTGCCAATGGCCTCTATCCCGGCTTGAACGCTGCGACGATCCAGCAGGCTACCGTTGGTTATCAGGCGCAGCATGACCCGCTGATCCAACCCGTGGGCATGCAACACGTTGCGCACGAGTGAAACCGCCAGGGGGAACTCTGCCGCACTCGTGGGCTCGCCATTGCCGGAAAAAGCGATGTCCCGCAATACGGGTAAGCTTTGATGAGATTGGGCGTCATGATCAATGATCAAACTTTCGTCTGCGATGGAGTCAAGCAGTGTTGTCAATTCTTGCTCCAGCAAAGCCAGGTCAATAGGCGGTGGCCCCCCGCGGGTTAGATTGGGGACCTGACAGTAGATGCAACGCCAATTACAGGCATTATTGGGGTTGAGGTTAATGCCTATGGATACGCCATCCGCCCGGCGCGAGAGCACAGGGTAAACATAGCGCATGCCTGTGCTGTCACGAGCGTGATCGTCTGTTTTGAGTAAAATTCTGTGCATAGCGTGATTTTAAAAAAGTCGGCGCTGGTGATACGGCGGTGAGGGTCACTATAATGCAGCCTTTGCTCCATGTCGCCTAATTTTTTCGCTCACTTTCCTCATGCAAATTACTCGCCGCTTAGAATTTGACGCAGGTCATCGGATTCCGGATCACAAAAGCCAATGTCGCCATCTGCATGGGCATCGATATGCTATTGAGATTACATTGGGTGGTCAAGTGATTGATGTGCCTGGGCGATCTGATAATGGCATGGTGATGGATTTTTCCGATGTCAAAATGCTGGCTAAAGTGCATGTGGTGGATGTATGGGATCACGCGTTTTTGGTGTGGCGAGAAGATCATGTCGTCGCTGCGTTTTTAGCCACGCTACCTAACCATAAAACGGTGGTGATGGATACCGTTCCAACGGCTGAAAACCTTGCTCGAACTGCGTTTGCCACACTTGATCCCATTTACCATAGCACGTTTGGCAATCACATTCGTCTGGAGCGAGTGCGCTTGTTCGAGACGCCAAACTGTTGGGCAGATGCACTGCGTGAAGAAAGTATTGAATCTTGAAAAACGTTTTAGTTGAGGGAGTGTGAGAATGCAACAGGTCGACAATGATTCTGGAAAAATCCCCGAAGATGATCGGTGGGAGCGCAAAGCGCTTGAGAAAGTCGCTTTAGCGGCGATTACTGAGCAGCGACGCAGTCGGCGCTGGGGTATTTTCTTTAAGTTTTTGGGCTTGGCTTACCTTTCCTTGATTCTCGCCTTTGTCATTGATTGGGGACAAACCGAACGTTTTTCTGATGGACAAAGGTTTACTGCGTTGGTCAATCTCTCTGGCGTTATTCAGGAGAATGGTGATGCTAATGCAGAAAATATTAATGACGCATTAAAGGCGGCGTATGAGGATAAACATACCGCAGGCGTTATTTTGCGCATCAATAGTCCTGGTGGTAGTCCTGTGCAAGCTGGCATGATGAACGATGAAATTTATCGATTACGACATCTGCATCCGACTATTCCATTTTATGTGGTGGTTGAGGATGTGTGTGCCTCTGGCGGCTATTACGTCGCTGTTGCAGCTGATAAAATTTTTGTTGATAAAGCCAGCATTGTGGGCTCGATCGGCGTGCTGATGGATGGATTTGGATTTACCGGCACCATGGAAAAACTGGGCGTAGAGCGACGCTTGCTAACGGCTGGAGAGAACAAAGGATTTCTTGATCCTTTTTCACCGCAGACACCGCAGCAAAAAGACTATGCACTCAAAATGCTGGGCGAGATCCATGCGCAGTTTATTGATGTCGTACGGCGTGGCCGGGGGCAACGTCTAAAAGAAACACCAGAGACTTTTTCCGGATTGATGTGGAGTGGCACCAAAAGTATCGAGATGGGTTTGGCTGATGGTTACGGTACAGTAGAAAGCGTGGCACGCGATGTGATTAAAGTTGAAGAGATTCGCGATTTTACCGTGAAGCCAAATATTGCTGAAAAATTTGCTAAACGATTTGGTGCTGATATGGCTCAAGGCATGGTCAATACGTTGTCACGAGTCACTATGCATTAATGGACGAGGCTTGCAGGGCGCTTAACAGACGCTCTTGAGCACAGATGCGGGCACGCTTGGTTGGTTTGATAAAGTAATCTCCCTGGGCGTTCATTTGCCAGGCTTGGGTATTGTCAGCCAGGTAGGGCTGTAAGCCTTCTTTGAATATCCGGCGCTTGAGCTTGGGGTCCAACACTGGGAAGCTGACTTCTATGCGGCGAAAGAAATTGCGCTCCATCCAGTCGGCACTGGAAAGATAGATATGCTGCGCGCCTTGCGCATGGAAATAGAAAATTCGGTGGTGCTCGAGCAGCCGTCCAATGACAGAGCGCACCCGAATATTTTCCGACAAGCCCTTTACCCCCGGGCGTAAAGAGCAGACGCCACGCACGATGAGGTCAATCGTTACGCCGGCCTGGCTTGCCTCATACAGTGCTTTGATAATCTCGGGATCTAACAATGAGTTCATCTTGGCGATGATGCGTGCCGGTTGCTGGTCACGCGCTGCAGCGGTTTCCGCATATATAGCGACGAGCGTATTGGTGTGCAATGAAAAGGGTGCCTGCCACAGGTGTTTTAGTGCATTGGCTTTACCTAATCCGGTAAGTTGTTTAAACACTTCATTAACGTCTTCGCCAATTTCCGGATTACAGGTGAGTAAGCCAAAGTCGGTATAAATGCGCGCAGTGCCGGGGTGATAATTGCCGGTGCCCAGATGGATATAACGACGATAACCCTGCTCCTCTCGACGCAAGACCATGAGCATTTTTGCGTGTGTCTTAAAGCCAACGACGCCATACACGACATGCACGCCAACTTCTTCCAGGCGTGATGCAATAGATAGATTTGCTTCTTCATCAAACCGGGCCATGAGTTCGACTACGACGGTGACTTCCTTACCCTTTTGAGCAGCGCGCAAAAGGTGTTCCATGAGTATGGAATTGGTACCCGTGCGATACACCGTCATCTTGATGGCAACCACTTGAGGGTCATCTGCCGCCTGTTGCAAAAAGGTGATTACTGGCAAAAAAGACTGGTAGGGATGATGTAAAAGAATATCTTGTTTTCGAATGCTGCTGAAAATATCCGCACGTTTGACTAGTGATTTCGGGATACCTGGTTGAAAAGAGGGATACTTAAGATCGGGTCGATTAACTTCGTCCGGCACAGACATTAGCCGCACCAGATTAACAATGCCTGGAACGCGATACAGATCGTCAGGTTCCAGTTCAAACTGGTGCAACAAAAAGTCGGTCATGTTTTCTGAACAAGTATCTGCAACTTCAAGACGAACCGCATCACCAAAATGTCGCTGTGGTAACTCCCCTTGCAAGGCGAGGCGCAGATTTTTTATTTCCTCTTCGTCAACAAAAAGATCGGAGTTGCGCGTCACTCGAAACTGATAGCAGCCCACGACTTCCATCCCCGAAAAAAGTTCGCCTACGTGCTGATGTACGATGGATGATAAAAAGACAAAACTATCGGTGGTGCTGCAAAGTTCTGGCGGAAAACGAATAACTCGCGGCAAGGCGCGGGGTGCTTGAACAATCGCCGTCCCGGAGTTTCTGCCAAAGGCATCAGTGCCGACGAGTTCAACGGCAAAGTTAAGACTTTTGTTCAGCACACGGGGAAAGGGGTGCGAAGGATCGAGTCCGATAGGGGTTAGCAATGGCATGACTTCGCTGCGAAAAAAATGCTGGATCCACTGACGTTGCGCCTCTGTCCACTGGTTGCGTCGAATAAACGCGATACCCTCCTTCTGCAAGGCGGGGAGAATCTCATCATTCAGCAAGGCATATTGCTCAGCAATCAATGCATGCGTCTGGCTCGTGATGCGACGAAATACCTCTTGTGGCAGCAGGCCATCGCCTTCGGTCGATTGGCTATCCAGCTTGATTTTCGCTCGGATGCTAGCGACTCGAATTTCAAAAAACTCATCGAGATTTGAAGAGAAAATACACAGGAAGCGTAATCGCTCAAGCAACGGAATGCGGGTGTCAGCCACTTGAGCCAAAACTCGCCGATTAAAAGCGAGAAGCGAGAGTTCGCGATTCAGGAAATTACTCTCGGCAGGGGGTAATAAACTAATCATGTAGATGTTTAAATAAAAATCTGATTATGTGCCATTTTTGTTTCCATTGCGTGACGAAAGTTCCTTCTTTATCACGTGTGTTCGCGCCTGTATCATTGTTAAAATTGAACCATGATAAGTAAATTTACCGCTGCCGTTGATCTTGGGTCTAACAGCTTTCGATTACAAATTGGACGCATAGTTGATAACCAGATTTATCCGTTGGATGGGCTAAAAGAGACGGTTCGTCTAGCGGCTGGTTTGACTCCCGACAGGCTGCTGGATAATGCGGCACAGCAGCGGGGCCTTAAAGCCCTGGCTATTTTTGCTGAACGGTTGCGGGATTTTGATGCTACAGCAGTGCGTGCTGTGGCCACCAACACGTTTCGTGTGGCGAAAAATGCCAGAGTGTTCTTGCAAAAAGCCGAAGCAGTGCTTGGTTTTCCAATTGAGATTATTTCCGGCCGAGAAGAAGCTCGGCTTATTTATCTCGGCGTTGTGCATACCTTGCCTAACGCTAATCAGCGGCAGTTGGTAGTCGATATTGGCGGGGGATCAACGGAGCTGATCATTGGTCGGAGCGGCGAACCCATTGAGCTTGAGTCGCTCTACATGGGCTGTGTTAGTTATAGTTTGCGCTTTTTCCCGGATGGACGTGTAGATAAAAACAATTTTCGGGCAGCAGAACTAACTGCGCGCCAGGAGTTACAAAGCATTGTTCACGCTTACCGTGAAAAGGGCTGGGATGAGGTCATTGGCTCGTCAGGCACAGCCAAAGCAATTATGGATTTGCTGGAACAAAATAAGCTATCGGATCATGGCATCACCCAGACGGGATTGAATAGCCTGTGTGCCGAACTGATCCGCGCAGGAAGTGCCTCGCGGATGCGCTTGCAAGGGTTGCGGGCAGATCGATTGCCAGTGCTTGCGGGAGGATTGGCCATCATGTCAGCTATTTTCAATGCGTTTGATCTGGAGCGGATGGTGTTTTCTGAAGGCGCGTTGCGGCTCGGGGTACTGTACGATCAGCTTGGCCGCTACCATCACCACGATACACGTGAGGTAACGGTGAATCGCTTCATGCAGCGTTATGAAGTTGATCGGCGTCAGGCGGCGAGAGTGGCAAAAACTGCATTAAGCTTGTTGCAGCAACTAGTACCCGCAACGTGCGAAGCTGATAATTCCGATGCGCAGTTTTTAGTTTGGGCGGCAAGATTGCATGAGGTGGGGATTTCGGTTGCGCATTCGAGTTATCACAAACATAGTGCCTATATTCTTTCAAATGCGGATATGCCTGGTTTTTCGCGGCGTGATCAGGCGTGGTTGTCTCGACTTGTGTTGGCGCATCGCGGCAAGTTGGAACGAGTTAATCCGCTGGAAAAAAACGCACCGGAATGGACCTTGATTTTTTGTTTGCGTATTGCGGTGTTGCTTCATCGGGTACGTGATGATCAGGTATTGCCTCAGTTGGATGTCCGTTTTACCAAGGCAGGTTTTCAATTAACGGTAGCTGATGGAGGGCTTGATCTATTGCCCCTGACGGCAGCAGCGTTAGTGGAAGAGGCAAAGCAATGGCTGGCTGTGGGCGGCGAATTGAGAATAGACGCTAAGTCTTAGCTGATTGTGTCAGTTTTTACGTCTTAAGACGACTAACGTAGCAATAGTGAATGTGGTGAACGCAATGAGCGACCATTCGGCAATCGATAGACCTAAAAATTTCCACCCTGCTTCAGAGCAGAGGCCGGTGGATTCGAAGAGCCACGGATATTGCTCGCCAGCCCAGTACACGAAGTGCTCCCACCACGGTTGATCGGCAGTGCAGCTAACACCTTTGGCGAAGCGCTGTAGCCAGGTTTGATAGGCCGCAACGCTGACACCTGTCAGTGCGGTTATGCTCATGAGTAAAGTTGATAACCGGCCCGCGATAGGTTGGCGAGCAAGAAAAAAGGCAACTATTGATTCCATTGCCAGTGCCAGATAGAGCATGCGTTGCAGAATACACAACGGACATGCGGCAAGATTCAGCGTGCGCGCTAACGCCAAGCCTGCGGTTACCAGCCCGAACGCTGATAATCCAATCGCGGCTAACAGCCAGCGGCTTGATGCCACGCGCGGCAATGTCATTTGGTTTTTTTCTTGCGCTCGGCACGTGCTTTGGCAACGAGCGTGTCCACATTCTTTAACAAACCACCAAAGTTGGTCGCTGATTCGTTGTTGAGGAGATATTTGCCATCGACAACCAGGCTTGGGACACCTTGAATATGCGCAGACGCAGACTCCTGGTCTGCACGAGGCACCATGCTTTGTATGCTGAAGGAATCCAGCATAGCACCAAATTTCTTGCCATCCAGCCCATTTTTTACTGCCCAATTAGTAACGGCTTCATCACTATTGAAATTGATGCGTTCTTCATGCAGTGCTTTAAAGACGGCACCATTTAGACGGGATAGCTCTCCCATGGCGTCCAGTGTGAAATAGAGTCGCGACAGCCGCGCCCAAGGAGGACGATTAAAACTGACCGGCACGCGGCGCAAGGTAACATCTTTGGGCAATTTGGCCGCCCATGCATCAAGTACAGGATGAAAGTCATTGCAATGCGGGCAGCCGTAAGAGAAAAATTCGACCACTTCAATTTTGTCTTTAGGTACGGCCAGTGGTTGATCAAGCACACTGTAATCGCGTCCGGATTGAAGTTCTTCCGCGCAGCTGACGGTGCTGCCTACAAACGCGACAAATAGCAAACTGAATAAAAAGCGCATCAATGACATCATGGTGGGACTCCGGTAAATGGGGCTGAACAAGAGGTTGAGGTAGGAATTGGATAGCAATTGCATGACAAGGTTCCGTAGCGACGACAGTTGCAATTATCCAATATTTTCTGCAAAGGGAATACAGGCGCAAAACAGCGCGCGATCACCATGCACATCGTCAATCCGATTTACCGACGGCCAGAATTTATTTATTGCCACCCA
>DATCQI010000153.1:0-3122 GCA_036569545.1 Rugosibacter sp.
ACCCGCCGGGCTGCATGGCAAGAAACTGACGCAGGTTTTAAAACAGGTCAACCGCGTGATTGTTCCGCTACAGGCATCCATTTTCGATATTCTCGCCACGCGCGATTTTCTACTGCAACTGGCCGAAGAAAAAAGCCTGCGCCAACACGACACCTTTGTCGCCATTGTCGCCATGCGCGTTGACCCGCGCACCCGTGCTGCGGGCGAACTGGAACGTTTCCTTACCGACACGGGTCTGCCTGTTATCGCACATCTGCGCGATACACAAAACTACGTGCAGGCAGCGGCTCACGGCATGAGCATTTTCGACATCTCCCCCGCACGCAGCGAAAAAGACCGCGAACAATGGCAATCCCTGCTGGCTTGGGCTGATAAAAAATAAATTGCACCCAATATCTTGTACCCCAAAAAAACCAGGAGGAAGCAAAAGTGAATAACGAAACTCAGCACCCCGCATTTTCCTTAAACATTTTCAGGCTTGATCAACGCGTCGCATTGGTCACTGGCGCGGGCGTAGGCTTGGGCCGGGTGTTTGCACGGGCACTGGCAACTGCCGGAGCAAAAGTGGTTTGTGCAGATATTAACCTCAACATCGCGCAGGACACCGTACAACAAATCACTGCTGCTGGCGGCGATGCGCTGGCTTTGAAGGTGGATGTGTCAGATGAATCCTCGGTTGCCAAACTCATGGTTGATATTAACAAGCACTATGGCTCGCTGGATATTTTGGTCAACAACGCCGGCATTGCCACGCCGCCCCTGCGCCTGCACGAAATGCCGGTCGCTGACTGGGATCGCCTGCACAGCGTGAACACCCGTGGCGTATTTTTATGCACACGCGCGGCACTCCCGTTCATGTTGCCGCGCAAAAAAGGCGTGGTTATCAGCATTGCCTCCATCGCAGGTCTTGGCGGCGTCTCCCCAAAAACACCCGCGGTTGCCGTCAATTATTCCTCATCCAAAGCCGCCGTGATCGGGTTCACTCGACAAGCCGCAGCAGAGTATGGCCGCGATGGCATACGGTTTAACGCCATTGCTCCCGGCTGGCATTTAGGCACGCAGCTTGCGCGTGAAGCGGCTCCGCCATCCGAGCAAGCCGTTCAGGCATTTGTTGCCGCACTCAGTGAAGCCACACCGATGGGGCGCACTGGCGATCCAGAAGAGCTTGCCGGTTTGCTGATCTACCTGGCAAGCGATGCATCCAGCTTTGTCACCGGGCAAGTCATTGCTCATGATGGCGGCTGGACTGCCTGGTAATCTCACACCTTTTGCTTCACTACTACTTGCTATCTGCCAGACTGGCTTGCTGTAGTTTGTAAGCCAGCTGGCGACGCGTGAGGCCAAGTGAGCGCGCCGCTTGCGAGATGTTGCCCTTGGCATCACTCACCGCTACCTCTAATGCAGCTTGCTCCAATGCCTGCAAACTCACCCCTTGCTCACGCACACCACGCAAGACTTCGCTGAGATCGCTTGATCCACCCGTGTGTTGATTTGCCACGAGAGGTTCAAAGATGTTTGAGGGTATCTTCAATGCCCCCATCACCGCATCACCAGTACCGAGTTTTGCCTGACGCTCATCTTCAAACGCATAAAGATGAAAGCTGTCAATCGGATGGTCTTGGTCAGCCAAAATTACGGCGCGCTCAATCATGTGTTCGAGCTGACGCACATTGCCCGGATAGGGATGTGCCATCAATACTGCCACAGCATCCTGTGTGAAACCCGAAGGTCGTTTGGCATGCACTTTACAAAACCGCCGAAAGAAAAGATCCACCAACAACGGCACGTCCGCTCGCCGCTCGCGCAACGGCGGCACTCGGATAGGAAAGGTGGTCAAGCGAAAAAACAAGTCCTCACGAAAGCCTCCCTCACGTACCGCGTTGCGTAAATCTGCATTCGTAGCAGCAATCACGCGCACATTCACTTTACGTGTACGCTGATCGCCTACACGCTCCAACTCACCTTCTTGCAATACGCGCAGCAATTTGCCTTGCGAGACAAAATCGAGCGTGCCAATTTCATCCAGAAATAAAGTGCCACCTTCAGCACGCTCAAACCGACCGAGGCGAGAATGCGTTGCACCTGAATAAGCGCCGCGTTCTACGCCGAACAGCTCTGACTCAATGAGCGATGAGGGAATCGCCGCACAATTCACGGCGACAAAAGGCTTTTCCGACCGCTCGCTTCGCCGATGCACCAGCCGTGCAATGACCTCCTTACCGACACCCGTTTCGCCATGCAATAACACCGTTGAACGCGTAGGTGCCACTTTATCGACAAGGTAGAGCACCGAGTGAAATGCCGAAGACACCCCAACAATTTCGTTAGTACCCGCTGACAACGGCTCACCGACTTTCCCCAAACTCAACTGACTGATCAGTGCCCCCGTCTCCATCGCATGCTGGCGCTCTGCCCCATTCCACCGATCCGCCAACCGCCCCACCATACTACAGGTCCTGTGCCCCGATGCACTGCATTGGATTTCACGAAACACCACCATACGACCCATAAAAGCGCTGCTATAGCCGCTCAAATAACCCATCAGCAACCAGCAAACGCTCTCGGAACTTGATCCATAAGCTGAAAGATGTGCCTCGACCTCTACAGAATCTTTCAAGGTTAAATTAACCTCAAAAATTCCACGTTGAATATCAATCTTCATTTGCTTGAAATCAAGCAATGCATAACCTGCCAGCTCGTGAATCAACGCACTTAACCGGTAATTGTAGATATCGCTCTCGTCCGCTTTGTGTAGTTTGCGTAACAAGTCAGCACCTTTGACACCTTCGGCATAAGCCACTTGCGTAATCAGCGAACGTGCTGCTTTTGAACCGCACAAATCAATCAAGCCGCGTCGATACTCGGTAAAAGCGGATGCGTAAAAAAGAATCATGCGTTGCCCGTCAAGACGCAGCTGTCCACCTTGAGTCCCTAGCTGAAAATAAGGAGTCAAGGCACTGGCATTAATCATGTTCATCTTACATTCGCCTCCATAGGCGTTCATTTATGTCACATTAATTTAACAATGTTCAAAATTGTACCCCGCTTATTATGGTGTATGGCGTATCTCTGCCCAAGAAAATCACCTCTCGACACACCTTTGAATCAAGGCCTTTGTTCTA
>DATCQI010000154.1:0-3447 GCA_036569545.1 Rugosibacter sp.
CGGAACGCCAGCCAGCTCGCCTTCCGTGTTGTAAGACCAGCCATGGTAAGAGCAGGTAAATGAACGTGTATTGCCACCTTCGGCCTGGCAGACTTTATTGCCTCGATGGGTGCAGGCATTCAGAAAAGCGCGAATCACCTGATCTTTTCCGCGGACCACAATGACATCGTCTTCACCCATATAAGTGCGGATGAAGTCGCCATGCTGCGGCAGCTGGCTTTCATGTCCAAGAAACAGCCAGCAACGATTGAAAATCTGCTTTAGCTCTTCCTCATAGATCGCCGGATCCCAAAAGATGCTGCGTTTTTGCAGCGCCTGCTCGGAATCAATTAGTTCCTGATAGTTATAATTTTTCATTATTCTCCTTCTCCAGTCATAGGATGATCAACTTAGCTGTGTCTGCCCAGCTGCCATATCGGCTACGACAGTTTCAGCCTTGCTCCACGCGGGCCGGGCACCCAAGCGTTTAATCCAGGTGAGCAGGTGAGGGTAAGGCTTTAAGTCCAGCCCCAGATTAAAGCTGATTGGCGCAACACAACCCAGCGCGATATCGGCAATAGAGAAGCTGCCGCAAACATACTCCTTGCCTGCTAACTGCGTATCGAGAATGCCTAAGTTTCCCAGATAGGCCGCTTTGGCCGCCGCGATGACATCGTTGTCAGGCGTGGGCGCCATCATTGCAAAAAACAGATTGAGCAGGCTGGGGTTGAGCGTTGTGCCTTCCCAGGCAAGCCATTGCTGAACAAGGGCGCGTTGCTTGCTGTCTGTTGGCATCAGAGTTGTATTGGCGCGGCTATCGGCGAGATAGCGCAAAATCGCACCAGACTCCCAAAGTATGAAACCATCATCATTGATCGCGGGCACTACGCCGTTGGGGTTAACCTTGCGATAGGGGGCATCGGCCGGACGGCAGTCTTGCAACCGAGATAGCGATTGGACGCCATATTTTTCACCGATTTCTTCCAGCGCGATGAGTATCTTGCTGGAGTTACGCGAGCCGCCGTAGGGGTCACCTTCACGTTGAATGTGATAGAGCTCAATCATTGTTTGAATTTCCTGTAAAAGTTTGAATAGTTTGAAAGCACTTAAATCGCTGTCAGGCCACCATCAACGCAGAAATTTTGTCCGGTGACATAGGTTGATTCTCCCGAAGCCAGGTAAAGGGCGCAATAGGCGATGTCCATGGGTTGTCCAACGCGTTTGACTAATTGTAAATCCATGATGTCCGACACCATTTTCTTGAGCATCTCTTTATCCGGAAACACTGCAAATGCAGGTGTTTCGATCAACCCAGGTGAAATGCTGTTAACGCGAATATTGTCTGGCGCAAACTCGGCTGCCCACGTGCGGCTCATGGCGATCACGCCGCCTTTGGTCATGCTGTGTGCAAATTGATGGATATGACCACCGAAGTTAGAGCCAATGACCCCAGCTGCTGAGGCGGTGTTGATGATGGACCCGCCACCGCGGCGCTTGAGTACCGGGTGTGCATATTTGGTGGCGTAATAAACCAGATCGAGTTCGTTACGAATCAGCCAGTGCCAGTCCTCCGTCGTGAATTGGTCGATTTTTCCGTAACGCACAGCAGAGGCGTTGTTGTAAAGAATGTCGAAATCGCCATAAGTGTCGACGGCGAAATCAATCCAGCTACGCACTTCGGCTTCGTCACCCAAATCCACCACACGGCTGACCATTTTGCCACCCGCTTTGGTGACGAGGCGCACAGTTTCTTCACTATCACCTGCCTTGACGTCACACCCTACTACACAAGCGCCTTCGGCAGCAAACAGCTCAGCTGCCGCACGTCCTTGACCACCGGCTGTGCCGGTAATTAGCGCTACTTTGCCTGCTAAACGTTCACTCATTGTTGTCCTCTGTCTGGAAAGTTGGTTTTAGGAATCATGCGTGTGATATCGATACCCGTATCGAGTGTAATGTGGTTCCATTTGTTAATCGCATTATCGACTTCACACATCGCCAGAGATGCCCAAGCCAATTGGTGGGCTTCTTCAGGGATGGCATCTAGCGGAAACTGGTTCAGGTATTCTATGAACTCAGGCAGGCGTGGCAGCATGGCGTCATAAAAGGAGCGGACTTCTTCCATGTTTGATGACAGGCGTTTGACAAGACGCTTTTCCGTTGTGGGTAAACCCCATGTGGTGAGATGATTTTCCAGGCCGGAAGTTTCCGGACGAGGTGTAGTAATGCTCATGGTTTCTCCTTTGCTTGGCTTTGTTCTATCGCGTTTAATAACCGATTGTAATAAGCACGCAAAGGTACTTCCTGTTTATTCAGGTTAACATGGGTAATGGCGCCGCACTTGAAGTTTGCGTGTATGCCTTCGGCGGTATATAAATCCTCAGAAAGTACATCGCGGATTTGAATCACGCCTTGTTCCATATTGAAAACATGGCCAAAGGTTGTGGGTTTTTCAGTGTGGTAGAAGTCGACTTCCCAAATGCATTCATCTGCCGATATGGGCAGTGTGCGCTGGATCAGAATCTGTCCTTTTTGCACGAACATCACGATGTTGGGAAAGACTAGGTAATTATCGAAAATCCATAGTGGATGATCTTCCTTGAGGACACCTTCGCCGCCTTCAGCAGCAAACTCTCGTTCAGGCTTGGTGTAGATGGATGTAGCGCCGTATTTTGCCGAGAGCAAGTTCATCGGGGTTTGCATGCCACGGCTAACGTCTTCAGGCCGATAAGCAGCGACACCACAAGGCACGCCAACGCTGTCTGGAAAGTAATAAGCTGCTGTGCATGACCCAGGCACCGCGCCCGCAATGGTTTTGCGGTGCGTCATATCTACATGATAACCCTCGATCTGTGCATCGACAATAAGCTTCCAGTTGGCATTGAATTTTGCGCGCCAGCCAAAGCTCCATGACCAATCCTTATTGCCCAGATAACGATCAAATTTATCGTCGAGCGGTTTTAGGTATTCGCGTAAAGTCCATTCAGGATTTTCGGTCAAATTGATGAAAATGAAGCCGCCCCAAACGTCCAGATGAATGGGCTTTAAATGTTCTTGTTTTTGGTCAAGATCGGCAAACAGGCCAGCATCCGGCACGTTGATTAAGTCGCCTTCCAGGTTAAAGCTCCAGCCGTGAAAGTTGCACACCAGCGCGCGGACATTCCCTGTCAGGGCATTGACCAGGCGAGCGCCACGGTGAGTACAGGTGTTATAAAAAGCGCGGAGTTTTTGGTCCTTGCCGCGCATGATGACAACAGAAACGCCCAAGGTATCGACCATGAAACTCTGGTAATCACCCGGTGCTTTGACATCCGATTCGCGACCAACAAGTAGCCAGCTCTTACGAAAAATATGCTCTTTTTCCAGAGCGAAGAATTCTTGTGAAACATATTGTTCAACTGGCAGTTTGCCAGTACCCAGCGCGTGGCTGCCAATTTCCGGCAGCGCCAAATTTTCGGCCTTACCCAT
>DATCQI010000155.1:0-5028 GCA_036569545.1 Rugosibacter sp.
GGCGACTGCGGCAAACTATGGTATCCCCACAAAAGTCATCGATCATCGTACCTTTGCCAGCCGAGAAGCATTTGACCTGGCGTTAGCCGATGAAATTGAAAATTACACGCCCCAATTGATCCTCATGGCCGGATTCATGCGCATCTTGAGCGACGCTTTTGTCGCGCGCTTTAGCGCTCGCATGCTGAACATCCACCCCTCGCTGCTACCCGCCTTTCCTGGCATCAAAACCCATGCCCAGGCTTTAGCCGCCGGCGCTAAAACACACGGCTGCACCGTGCATTTTGTCACCCCGGCGCTGGATGGCGGGCCGATCATTGCGCAAGCAGCCGTTTCTGTCTTGCCGCATGACACGGAAGAAAGCCTTGCTGCCCGTGTGCTGGCAGAAGAACATCGGCTTTACCCGCGCGTTGCCCGCTGGTTTCTCACCGATCAGGTACAACTGATTGATGGCCGGGTAAAGTGCACCGCTTCCCATGGCCCAGAATCATAATATGCCCTTTGCATTAGCACTCATCGCCTCGGCGTTTTTGCATATTGCGGTATTAGTCAGCCCGGCATGGGAGCTGCCAACGCTCAGCCCCGAAGAACCCACCCCCAGGCTTGATGCGGTGCTCATGCCCGCTGCCCCGAATAACCCCAGTGTCGCCATTCGTCCGCATGTCACGGCGCCTCCCGCAGCAAGCTCCGCACCCAAGCCACACCACGCCAACCCGCATCCCCGTGTGCTGGCGGAGCCGCCAGTAGCAGACACCACAGAAGCAAATCCACTACCCGAAACAGCCGCTGTCGCCGTTCCGCCAGCGCGCCCCGAAGGCTTGAGTCCGTCTCTGGAAAGTACCCTTGGGGTGCCGACTTTTGAAGAACCCGCACCCGTTGAATCAGCACCCGTTGAACCACCAGCTATTGAACCCCCGCCTGCCTCGCCCATTGCCTCGCCCACAGCTACCCCGCCGTCCGCCATACCTTTCTCCTTGCCGGAAAAAGGGCGCATGCGTTTTATCGTTACCCGGGGTGAAAAGGGGCTGATCATTGGGCAATCCGTCAACACCTGGACGCACGATGGCATTCACTACACCTTCACGAATATCACTGAAACCACGGGGCTCGCCGCACTGTTCAAGCCCGCCCGGGTTATTCAAGAAAGTCAGGGAGAAATCACCGCTGCAGGCTTGCGGCCTGTATTTTTTAGTAATGACAACGAGCGAAAAGGCCAAAAAGACACCGCCAACTTTGACTGGGACCAACACCTCATCACTTATGCCGACCACACAGAGCCGATAGTGGATGGCACGCAAGATATGCTGTCGATGTATTACCAGCTCGCACTGCAAGTGGCAACCGATCAGCCCATGAAAGCCATTGACCTATTCATTGCCACGGGCCGCAAACTCGAGCGTTATCATTTTGAAGTGATCGGAGAAGAAACACTGACCTATCAAGGCCGTGAACAAGTCACACAACATCTGCGCACGAAAAATGGCGAAGACACCATCGATCTATGGATTGCCAAAGCCGTGCACGGCCTGCCCCTTAAAATTCGCTTTACCGACCACAAGGGCGGTATCTTTGACCAGATTGCAGACGACGCCAACACTGAGAACACTCATGAATAAAAATAACCTGAAAACCAACAGCAGAGCCCCCCGCTCCCGCTCAAATTCAACACAATCCGCCAGGAAAACCTGGCAGCGGCCTAAACAAACCACGCAAACCACGCAAAGTACACAAAATTCAGGCCGGGATGGTTCAGCCCCCGCTGAAGAAGGCTTAACCGCCGGGCTGCTGAATACCGCAATAGAAGCCACCACCCAGTTGCTGCAATTTTTACAACCGGCGGATGCCGCGCTATCCGCATTTTTTCGCAGCAAAAAAAGCGGTGCACGCGATCGCGCCTTCATCGCAGAAACCGCCTACGCCGTACTGCGTCGAAAACGCCTGCTCACCCGTCTGGGCACGCTCATCCCGCCGCTGATTCCAACAAAAAAACAGCATGTTTCAGCGCGTGAATTGGTTTTATTGTCGCTGTCTCGCCTGCGCGGCATGTCGCAACGACAACTGGAACCTGCGCTCGAAGCCGGTGAAGCTGAATGGCTCGCTGAAATTCGTCGCCAGCCAGAACCCGCGCTCACCCTCGGCGAACAACTTGATTTCCCTGACTGGCTAGCCGAGCGCTTGAGCACCCGCTTGCCCGCCGATCAACTGCTGGCCTTGGCGCGCGCCTTGAACACACCCGCCCCGCTTGATTTGCGCGTCAATACACTTAAAACCACGCGCGACGCCGTGATGGCCCAATTAACGGCCGAAGGCCTCACACTCTCGCCCTGCCCTTACTCGCCCATCGGGCTGCGGCTCAAAAACCGGCCTTTTCTGCAAAAGCACCCGCTCTTTCTTGATGGCTCCATCGAAGTGCAAGATGAAGGCTCCCAGTTATTGGGCTATTTGCTGGCCCCTCGGCGCAGTGAAATGGTAGTGGATTTTTGTGCCGGTGCAGGTGGAAAAACCTTGCTGTTAGGCGCCATGATGCGCTCAACCGGTCGGCTGTATGCTTTGGATGTGGCAGAAAAACGCCTGGCAAAACTCAAGCCGCGCGTTGCCCGCGCGGGACTATCGAATGTGCATCCGATTCTGATTGCCAACGAAAATGATATCCGCGTAAAACGCCTGGCCGGAAAAGTGGACCGTGTGCTGGTTGATGCCCCCTGCTCCGGCCTGGGCACCTTGCGCCGCAATCCGGATCTCAAATGGCGGCAAACACCGGAAAGCATCGCTGAACTCACGCAAAAACAAGCGGCGATTCTTTCCGCTGCCGCCCGCCTGTTGAAACCCGGTGGCCGTCTGGTGTATGCCACTTGCAGCATTCTCAGCGAAGAAAATGAAGCCATCATCGATGCTTTTCTGGTCAGCCATCCTGAGTTTTGTCGCTTGTCCGCTGCGGATATCCTGGCAAATCAAGACATTCGTATCGAAGGCATCAATGCGACAGCAGACCTTCATCTCAATCCGTCGATCCATAGCACCGACGGCTTTTACGCTGCCGTGTTGCAGCGCCAGGAATGATCTGCTCAAGAAAACTCCTGGCGCTGGTTGCCTTGCTGCTGGCGTTAGCATCGGTCAATAGCACAGCCAGAGCAGAAGCCCTCGTCGCGACGGGTTCTGTCGAGGCTTTATTCACCCCGTGGGATGACGCGGAAGGCGCGATTATCCGCGCGCTGGCCGAGGCGCAACAGACCATCCACGTGCAAGCCTATTTGCTCACCAGCCGATCAATCAGCCAGGCGCTCATCGCTGCCAAGACACGCGGAGTCGCCGTGGCTATTCTGGCCGACCAGAAAATGCTCGATAACGGGCAAAACTCGCAAATTCCCACATTGGCAGCCGCCGGTATTCCTGTCCGCCTGGAAACCCGCTATGTTGTTGCGCATAATAAAATCATCCTGATCGATGCCAAGACACCACGCGGCATTTTGATCACAGGCAGCTATAACTTTACCTGGTCCGCGCAAGCGCGCAATGCTGAAAATTTATTGATTCTGCGTAACAACCCGGCGCTGCTGCAACGCTATCTGAACAACTGGCAACGCCATCACGCCGAAGCACAGCCCTTCAAAATGGACGCTCAAGAAAACAAGGAAGCCGCTCATGGCCGTTGAACTCTCTGCTGTTTGGAATGACCTGATTGCCGATCTGAGTCGTCCTGATATCCTTTGGCAGTTCGTCGCACTAGCCATTTCGCTCTTGCTCGCCAAGCTTGTTGAAGGCGTGGTGCGTGAGCAAGTTGCCGCCCATGCGATACCCGATTTAGGGCGTGCTCAGCAATTAGGTCGGGGCAGCCTGAAACGTGTCATTTTCCCCATAGCAGCATTGGGTTTGATCATGTTTTCAGAGTGGCTGCTGCGACCGGTGATGCACACACATTTATTAACGCTGGCCATACCGCTGCTGGCCTCGCTCGCCGTCATCCGGCTGGTGTTTTATATTTTGCGGCACAGTTTTACGCATGCCATGTGGCTTACCAGCTTCGAGCGTATTTTTGCCACCATTGCATGGAGCATCGTGGCTTTGCACATTATCGGTGTGCTGCCAGACATTATCGATGCGCTGAATTCCATTACCTTGCCTATCAGTAAAAAACCCCTTTCCTTGTGGCAAATATTGCAAGGCCTGGCCACCGTTGCCGCAACCTTGTTGATTGCCTTGTGGCTTTCCAACGCATTTGAAGCGCGCTTGAATCGGGCGGCGGAGATGGATACCAATTTGCGCATTGTGCTCTCGCGCTTGTTGCGTGCTCTTTTGGCGCTCTTTGCCATATTGCTGGCACTGCCTCTGGTGGGTATTGATCTGACTACGCTCTCGGTGTTTGGTGGCGCACTGGGTGTGGGCCTGGGCTTTGGCTTGCAAAAAATTGCCAGCAATTATGTTTCCGGCTTCATTATCCTGCTGGATAATTCCATTCGCATCGGCAATATCATCAGCATCGGCAGTGATCGTGGCCAGGTAACCAAGATCACCACGCGCTTCACTGTCCTGCGCAGCCTGACCGGCATCGAATCCCTGATTCCCAACGAATTGCTTGTCAGTTCGGTAGTGCAAAACGAATCCTATACCGACCTCCAGGTACGCGTTGCGCTACCGATACAGATTGGCTACGACAGCGACCTCGAACTCGCCATGCAGGTGCTCGTGGATGCTGCTAAAGCGCATCCCCGTGTTTTGGCAAAGCCTGAGCCTGCCGCGTTGCTCAAGGAATTCGCCGATTCGGGCATCAACCTTGAGCTGGGTTGCTGGATTGCTGACCCCGAAAACGGCTTGGGCGTATTGCGCTCGGAGATCAACCTTGCCATCTGGCGCAGCTTTAAACAGCATGGCATCACAATTCCTTATCCACAACGAGAAGTTCGCCTTCTGGGAGAAAACAATGGCTGAAACACGCCTGATTTACGGCTTTCATGCCATTACCGCCAAACTGCGCCATGCCGCAGAAGACGTGCATGAAATCATCATTGCCGAAGGCCGCCAGGACGGCCG
>DATCQI010000156.1:0-37011 GCA_036569545.1 Rugosibacter sp.
GTCAGCAGCAATTGGTCCCAAACAGCGACTTCTTCTGCCGTGAGTTCGTCAATGCGCCGGATATGAAGGTTTTTACCGAGGGTGAATGACGTCATTGTCTTATCGTGCAAAAAAACAGAAACATTGCCAGTTTTTCAGCGGTAACCCCTCGTTCATAAAAAACCCGCTGCAGCGGGCTTTATTCACAGATTTTGTGGATATTAATTTAATGCGGTAGCCGCATTATCAGTCCGACGATAAAGGCTATTTGTGCGATAGCCATGGCCACTACCCATTTGATAATTCGAATTTCAGAGTCATGCAGGTCGTTTTTGTTGGCTAAGTCCGATGTCTTGATTGAATCACCTAAAGCCTCGGCGAGTGCTTCCGCTTCAGCTTCCGCCTGCTTATCCGGAACGCCTGCCGCTTTCAAACGGTTTGCGAATTTCAGTTTGTCGAAAGTTAAAGCGGTCATTTTTCCAGATCCTTTAGCGGCAGTCTATCATTTCCTGGATACGGCCTTTCTTGGTGCCTGGCAGACAAGCAAAGGCCTGGCCTTGCGCTTGAGCGTAAGCCAGGTAACGCGTGCTTTGAGGCAGCTCGAACAATCTCTCAGCGCGACGTAACCCAACTCACCACGATCTAGCCATAGAGGAAATAGCCTCTTCTTCGGTTAGATTTTCAATCTTTCGTATCAATAGATTTTTACCAAACTCTAGCTTCATTTTTTTAAAATTTCCACAGGTCTAAAAAACAGAAACGTTGCCAGTTTTTCAGCGGCAATGCCTTTTTCATCACACGTCCATTCGTTTTCCGGAATATGAATGCGCCCTAGCGGGATTTGCGTTGGGATTGGCGTTAGGGTTGGCGTTGATCGGCTGCGAGCTGTATTGATCAGTATCGGGTCGCTCGAATAACACACTTGATACCCGGCAGCTTGCGCTTGTGAAAGTGCGGCTTGGTCATACGCGCCATGCGGGAAAGACATGATCGTATCTTCGCCGTCGATGGCTTGCAATTGCGCCCGGCAAGTGGCTAAATCTTCACTGGCGCGCGGATGGTGTGATAGAGGCGCATGGCTATGGCCGTGGCCGGCGATGGTGATCGACGGACGCAGCAATTCAAGATCGGCACGATTGAGCATTTGCCTTGCGCCCGGCGGACGTGAAATCAATGGTTGCAAAATCGCCTGGCGTTGCGATTCATCCATCGCCGCCAAGGTCGCTGTTACACGACGCAGGCGAAATGCGTGATCTTCTGCGGTTGGGTGCCGTCCCGCCAGCGCGCCCCGAAGGAAGTACCCTTGGGGTGCCGAGTTTTTATCTGCATCAATCGCCGATTCAACGCGATTTAACCCCCCGTCTTGCGCGATGAGTTCAACCAGAACATCTTGCCACCAGTCGTTGCCTTGCAGATCAATGACCTCAGTGGCCAGAAAAAGAACCGCAGGCAAGCCACGCTTTTTGAGTTCAGGCAAGGCATGCAATAGCGTGTCACGCCAGCCATCGTCAAAGGTGATCAGCCCGGCGCATTGGGGCAAGCGTTGCTGGCCGTTCAGATGGGCAGTGACATCGGCTTGCGAGACGATGCGGTAATGCCGCTGAATGAAATCGAGGCACTGCCCAAAGCCTGCGACCGTAAATGTGAATTCTTTTTCAGCGGTTTGATATTCGGCAGATTGCTTGGGCAGCACGCGATGAAACATGAACACCGTGAGCGTGTGGCGATTGCGCAAGCGATGGATAAGACCGAATACACCCACACCATACAGCAGCTTCCGCAAGACGTTCTTTGCCACGGACATCACGCCATTTCCCTTAGATGCTCTGGCCGTGAATAGAAATTGCGGATAAGCTGCAGTGTCATTCTTGTGCGCGATGGGCCCCAAGGGGTGAAGCGCGGAATTTGGTAAGACGAGGTTTTGTGATCCGCCACGCCCCATTGTGTGGTGACCGCATAGCGATAGCCTGCCTGCTTCACCATTTGAATATGCTGCGATGAAAAATCAACCCCTGGATGTCCGTTGGGATAAGCAAATGAGGTAACCGGGCGCTTGATGATGCCTTCGAGTACTTCGCGTGTCCGGCCTATTTCTTCGCGAGCGCGGTCGGCATCGCACAAGCCGAGAATGGGGTGTTCAAGCGTATGCGCGCCAATCTCGAAGCCCCGGTTGCTGATGGCCACCAGATCGTCAACTTCCATTGAGGGAACACCCGAAGATGACACACCTACCTGCGCTTCGAGTTGCTCGAGAAACTGGTCTCTTATGATGGGGGGCAGGTATTTGAAATGAAACTCCAGCGCATGCAAGGCGCTTGCCTTGTCCTTGCTCGCCTGCATTGGCAGCGGCGGTAAACGAATCCCTGTTGTATCCAGCACAGGCTCGGTGCAGGCACGCACAATATGCGCCAGCCGTTCGTTCCACATGGGGTGACCAAAAAACTGTCCGGTGGTAATGAAGAATGTCGCGGGCAAGGATTTTTCTTCCAGCACTCGCGCTGCGCCGTGGCGCCATTCGGGATAGCCATCATCAAACGTCAGTGCTGCGCTCAGCGGTGGCAGTGTGTTGGCTTGCAAGTGCTGAACGGCATCGCCCAGTGGCAAAACACAAAAGGTTTCCTTGATGAAATCAAGCAGGCGGGAAAACTGTGTCTCGCCGAGGTCTCCTGATAGCAGCGGATCAGCGCAAGGCGGCACCTTGTGAAACAGAAACACGGAGAGTTTTCCGCCTGCGACCACTTGCAGCGCCTCACGCATCAGGTTCATGGATGCGCCCCCGTAGCCAGGGTAATGGGGGAACTCGTCAGCGCCCCAGTAATCCCGCCCGCCTGAACCGCATTGCGCGCTTTTTGCTCATCCAGGCTACGCTGAACCTCTTGTTTTAAAACTTCCATGAGCATTACCGCCATGTAAGTAAACTCGGTATAGGCAATGCTCACGGTCAGCCCACCCACCAGAAACGCAAAAATGGTGGCAGCCAAACTCCGCGAAAGATCAATCGCCCACTCAAGCTCCGGGCCGCCCTGGCGTGCTAACCGGCTAATCTGGATGCCATTTTTCATTGCATTAAACAGCAACCCGATAAAAATGAAGAAACCGAGGAACCCCATATCGCCAAGCACTTCAAAATAAATGCTATGTGCTGCACGAAAAATTTTTGACTCAAAGCCGACATCCACAAACCCCAAAAGCCCTTTTTGTCCGCGGAAACGATCCCAAACCGGTTGCGTTGCCACAGCATGGAATCCGCCGCCCAATATCGGGTTATGCAGTGCAATGGCACTGCTCACTTGCCACGCCTCCACCCGAGTCAGAAATGAACTTTCTTGATTGGCTTCCTCAATAGTTTCCATACGCTGAGTCCAGGATGCAGGGGCAATAACTACAACAAAAATAATCCCCGCAATGAATACAGTCAGCGCAGGAAGTCTTTTTCTGCTGGTCAGGACCAACCATAGTCCCACCGCTGCCATGGCGACAAATCCGCCCCGCGAGTGGGTACCAATCACCGCCGCAATCGTAATAATCGCTGCTGCCAAGGCAGACAGCCTGAGCCAGCGGCTTTTTAAGTAACTCGACATATACAGCAAGGGGGGTATTGCCATCACCAGCATGACGGCAAATTGATTGTTGTCGCCAAACTTCACAAACCCCTTGACCAGATGGGCACCCCCACTGGAGAAAAATTTCAGGCCATCAATAAGTCCGTGAAAACCCATCCCCAGGCACATCACCAGCACAAAGGCATGAATTCGATAGCGTTTGACCATCACCAAAGGCATGATCATGGCAAATATCAGCTCTTTCCAGAAACGATCATACAAATTCCAGTTGAGCGGATTACCATCATAGGCAAACACGGCAGACAGGCTGCCCTGTAAAAAAAACAGGATTAGAAGCACAACCGTGGCATTCGCATTCAGGGTTCCGCGCTCGTTATCCCTTTTGAATAAAACCATCAGCATGGTAATCAAGGCAAATATGAAGTTCAGCTGAATCGGCGCCATGAAACCAAAAAGATAATTTTCGATGGCAATCAGTCCGGTCCAGCCCCATATAAGATAGGCAACAAATGCATTGCGAAATGCCAGGGGCACCAGAACGAGAAACCCCGCAAGAAACATCAGGTCACGCACGCGGCACTCCTTGATCGACAAAGGTTTTCTTTTCCTTGCGCTCTCGGGTTGCCGAATAGGCAAACCATCCCAAGTCTTTATCCTCTTTGCTGCGCGAAACGCGCAGCACACCCAGACATAAAAAAATCAGGCTGATCACATCCAGCGTCAACAGAAAAGCTTCCATGATTACACCTCAAAAAAAAACACGTCACGCAACCCAGGCGTGACATGGCTATTACCGTTTAACAATGCTTGTGAATAATTGCATTGCATTATCAGCCCATTTTCCCCAACTGTTTTGTTCGGCATAGTGCCGTATTACATTTTCATCATAAGTTGTTTGTGCGGCAGTTTGCATCGCCGCCGCAAAAGCGGTTGCGGTACGCGGCTCAACAACACTGCCATACGCGGGTTGATTGATCGCATCCCTGGCTGAGCTGACGTTGGACGTGAGCACCGGACGACCACAGGCCATGGCTTCAAAATATACTGTTGGCCACCCCTCAAAAGTACTCGATAATAAAAGCCAATCCGCTGCGCCCATCCATAAAGCAACTTCATCGTGTCGGCGCTGGCCGGCAAACATCACATCATTTTGCAAAGACGCTTCGTCAACTTCTTTTTCCAGCTGCTTTCGATTGGGGCCGTCTCCGATAAAGACAACAAATGGAGTGCGCCCCCCTCTATTCCGTATTTCCGCAAGGGAACGAATTACCAACGACTGATCCTTGACATCTATAAGAGCGGCAACTTGGACTCCAATCTTGCGATCGGTAGGGAGGCCAAGTAATGCGCGGCACTCTTCCTGCGCACGAACAGAAAACTTGGATGGGTCAACACCATTGGTTAAAAAAACCGCTTGGCTCGCTGGACATCCAAGCTCAATACTACGGCGCATCAAATCCGAGCTGACTGAAATGACACGATCAGCATGGCGTAATGTCCATCGCGTCATGGCGCCTGCCATCGGGATATCCGGATATTGCCGCAAATCCGATCCGTGACAGGTCACCACAACAGGCGCGCCGATAGCCTGCCCCAAACGGGTGGCGGCATAACCATCGGGAAAAGCAAAATGCCCATCAATCACATCAGGCTGCCAGCCTTTGTAATTTGACTCGAGATCACGCCGCACGCTACGCGCCATAGTGACCCCTTGCAACCAGGTGGCGGTACCGGGCAAAGATGCATAACGAGGATAGGTAACAGAAATGTTTCCTTCTACAACGCCTTGCCGTTCAACGCGCGTCCATTTCTTCCAGTCCTCCTTACCCGGGAGCCATGCCGGGTAATACGGGGTGGGCACCATGACCCGGACATCGGCATGCGCTGCCAAGGCTTTGGCGCGCTCTATGCAAAATGTGCCCAAAGCCGGGAAAGCACGGCTCGGGAAGAGTCGGGTCAGCATGAGTATCTTGAAACGTTTCACTGTAGCCAGTTCCTTCAAGCAGAATAAATGTGTTGCGGCTGGCGCTGCATGGCCTGGCTGAACAAGGCATCGTAGCGTGCCAGTACCGCAGCTAATCCATAGCCCCCAATAATCGCGTCTCTGCCTGCCAAATTGATATTCTCAGCATGCTGTCCATATCGCTTGAGCAGTGCAGCGGCCAGCGCGTTGGTATTTTCTGATGGCACCAGGCTGCCCAAGCGCCCCGCTTCCAGCAGCGCGGCATTGCCACCAACCCAGGTGGCAATAATTGGTAGCGCGGTGGCCATGGCTTCTTGCAAGGTGCAGGAGGTAGCTTCTGACAGCGATGGCAACACAAAACAATCCATCGCACGCAGCAGCTCAGGAATATCAGCACGCACGCCAGCCAGCCAAACCCGATTGCTTAAACCTGCTGCATCAATGCGTTGCGCAATCTGAGCATGCAAGACACCTTCGCCAATAATAGCCAGCCGCATACGCTCGGTGCCTGGTGCGCGCGATATAACCAGTTGCACGAAAGCCTCGACCAGCAATAGCGGATTTTTAACAGGCGCGAGCCGCCCGACCATGCCGATCACCCAATGTTCACCCCGCTGAAACGGAAAGCCGGCGGGTGGTGCATCACCCTCATGCCAAGGGCGAAAACGGTCGGTATCCACACCGTTCGGAATGACATGCAAATGCTCAAGGGGAACACCAATGCTGTGTTGCAAGTAATCCCGCTGCGGCTCCGCCACGACAATAAATTCATGCACGAAGGGTTTATACAGTCGGCGCAAAAAACGATAGCGCGAGTTTTTTCCGCCTAGCTCACCCACATCCCAGCCGTGTTCGGCATGCACTCGTAACGGAATACGTGCCAATGCAGCCACGGGGGCAAATTCCATCGCGGCCAGATTGCAGCTGTGCAACACGTCGGGCTTGAGCCTCTTCAACAAACGATAAACCTGCGGATACAACTTGAAGGGCTGACCGGGCGGTTTGTGCAGGGCGATCACTTCGACACCCGGCTGTGTAATGCGGGCGGCGAATGTGCTATCCACTTCACTGATGGCCACCACCGTATGGCGAAACTTTGTCGCAGGCAGGCCATTGACGATCTGAACAATGACATTCTCCAACCCGCCCGTGGCAAAGCGATATACCAGATGCACAACATGAATGGGTTTATTCACGGGCAACCTCACTTACCCGGCAGCTGTAGCAATCAACCCGCTGGCAATAGCCACCACGCGGCGGGCATTGCCATCCCAGGTCAACTCCAGCTTGTCGATTGTGGCATGCGCACTTGAACTTAGCTTTTCGCGCAGGGCATCCTCTGTGCACAGGCGGCTTAAGGCCTGCTCAAAGCCAGCGGGTTCATCGGCATCGAACAGGAGCGCATTTTCGCCATCGGTGAGTACTTCGAGCAGATTCGGAGTTCGCGGTGCAATGATGGCTTTGCCCAGTACGAGGTATTCCATCAGCTTCAAAGGCGAGGCATACGGCACCACGGCGGGTTGCAAAGCAATGTCAAAAGCAGCGACCCAATCGGGCACCTGGCCGCGATGAATCACGCCGGTGAACGTAACGCTATCACTCAACCCAAGTTGCTGCGCTAACATTTCCAGATCATGACGCACCGGGCCGTCACCCACAATTGCCAGATGCACATTGCTTGGCGCAGCAGGTGTTGCCATCCAGCGAATCACGCGATCCACGCCATGCCATTCGCGCACAAAACCGGTAAACCCAAGCACGAGCTTGCCGGTGAGGCCGCGCTGCGCCTTGGCAAAAGTCGGCGCTGGTGCGACGGCAAAATGGGCTTGATTAATGCCATTGGGGATCACCGCGATGCGCGCATCGGGCACCCCGTATGCCTTGACATGCCCTGCCAGCACCTGTGTGACGGGCAATACAGTATCCGCCTCACGCCAGGCAAGGCCCTCAGCCCAGCGAGCCAGGCGCGGTAGCGCCAGCCCTCCACTGTGCTGAGAGCGTTCAAACACCAGCGGAGCATTTACCTCCAGTAGCAGCGGGATACGCAAGCGGCGTTTAAGCAGCACGCCAGCGAGAAGATAAAGGTTGTAGCGCTCATAGATCACATCAGGCTCAAAGTCTTTGGCGGCCCGCACCAGACGACGGTAGGCCACGAGGCTGTAGGCAAGTTCGAGCAGTTCATACAGCGCATTGGGCAAGGCGCTGCGCAGGCGATGCACCCAACTGACGTTTTTACCCATTTGTCCGACATCGTCGCCGGATGTGGGCGCCACGACGAGGACTTCATGCCCTTGCCTACGCAAGGCGGCGATCATTTCTTCAATATGCACGGCTTGGCCGTCTTTTGACGCGGTGCGGTGGTGGTAGAGAATTTTCATGGCTTACCGTAAATCAACGCACACGCCGAGCTTGCTCAAGCAACGTGTTAAACGCCGGCCCCGTCTCGGCAAGAAACTTTTCCAGCACGGCCTCTGCTCCGCCAGTCGAATCTTCTCGCGCATAAACAAATATGGCAGCAGAGTCATCTCCATGACCGAGCAGTCGCGCCAATGCGAGCCACAATTTGCCAAGATAGTCACTGCTGGTGAGTTGGCCGTCAATCCAATACCACTGCCAGACGCGTAACTGCATGGGCTCTTCTGTAAGTGCGCTTTGCTGTTTTAGCAGCGCGCTCCGCACGACGAGATTTTTGCCCGCCAAAGTCACTGGGTGAGAACCCTCCTCAAGCTGCAACCAGTTTTCATCACCGCTCCTTACCAGCATATTTTCTGAACTGATGAGTTTACGGTCATAGCCTTGATGACGGTAGTAATTAATCTGGATGCCGACGTGTTGCGCACCATGGCTAAACGAGGCAATTTCAGTAGCTGACGGGTTGGCAAATGCAGGCCGCCAGGTGCTGAGCGCTTGTGTATTTTGAATCCACCCTCCCGTTGCCAAAGCCTGAACAGAAAGGGTGGGCGCAGCCCCGCTATTTTGCGCATCCAGCACCTTGAGCGAACCATAGGGCAGCAGCCCAATGCTCAGCGCAAGCAGTGTGGCTATCACAAAATCTTGCATCGTGCCATGACTTTTCAGATTAGCGACAGCCGAGGCAGCCACCGTCACGGCTATCTGATCTGTAGTTTCATCGTCTTCGCGCCAACGCATGCCGATGGCAAACATGATCATGATGACGATACCAAAGAATACCCAACCATAAATCAGATGGTCCGCGCCAACAGCCAGTTCGTTGCCCGACAAATGACCAAGCATGACTATGATATAGGCACGAACCCAGTTGGCGATGACCGGAACAATAATGGAAATACCGACGAAGATCAGCCGACGCTTGAGCGAGCGATAGTTGAGATAGGCGAAGAGCGTGCCGACGGTGAGCGAGGCAATCAAATACCGCACCCCGCTACAGGCTTCAATCACGGACCAGCGGCCGGAGGGAATCACAAACTGCAGCCCCTCCTGATACACTGGAACACCTGATGCACGCAGACCCAATACCGTCATGGTCGCGGTCCATTCCATGAACCTGGGTATGACAAATTCGCCAATGGGCACAGCAAAAAACAGGAAACACAAGGGAAAAGTAATCTGCCGCGCAGCAGGAATGCCAATGATCAAAGGCACCACAAGTATCAGCATGGCAACCAATGCCAATTGGGTTACTGCATTCACCGCAGCCAGCTCGCCAAGCAGCCAGGCGAATGCTAATGCCAACAGCGGCAAGGCAAGCCATAAAGAAGGTTGTGGCCGGAAGCGCGCCAGTACTTTGCGCTTTTCCCAGATGAGCCAGAGGCTGATGGGGGCGACCAGAAAAGCATGGGTAAAGGTTTCGGATCGCCACCAGATCGAGACCATCCCGAGGGCAGTTTCCCGATAAATAACGATTAGCCCGACTATCGTCAACATGACAGCGAGCAATGCGGCACGCCATTGAAAAGTCGGCATCTCTAGGGTGCTTTCTTCGGGGCGCGCTGGTGAGAGGGCGTTCATAGGGTGGACTCCTCGATATAACGATCTATCCGGGATAAATGGGCCTGCCAGCTATAGCGCTTTAGCACACACTCACGCGCCGCTGCACCGATGTGCTGTGCCGTGGCGGGTTGCGCCAGCAACGCATTGATGTGCGCAATATAGTCTTCGGCAGTTGTGGCACACAAAATCTCAGTACCGGGCTTGGCATCTATGGGTTTGGCGCAGGTAGTTGAGGCAACAACGGCTTGTGCCATGGCCATGGCTTCCAGCACTTTGTTCTGAATGCCGCGTGCGATGCGCAATGGCGCCACAATCACAGCAGCGTGCGCGATGTAAGGCCGCACATCATCAACCGTGCCGGTGACCACAATGCCTGCAGCAGGATCAGCCGCCAATGCCTGCACAGCGGCATCCGGGCTGCGCCCTACGACATAAAAGCGCAGCGATGGATGGCGTTTGCGGAGTTCAGGAAATACCACTTCAGCAAACCAGACGGCGGCATCAATATTCGGCCAGTAATCCATCGCGCCGGTAAAGACCAGGGGCATTTCGCCCACGGTGTAAGGGGAAGCGAATGCATGGTCAGGCGAAAAGAAATCGGCATCCACCCCATTGCACATCGCCTCAACACGGCCGGCACATTCGGGTGCCGCTTTTTGAAAAAGTGCAACTTCAGCGTCGGTGACAAAGAAAGAACGCCGGGCGCGCTGCGCGATATCGCGCTCAAAGCGCAACAGTTGCCGGCCTTCACGCTGATAAACCCAGGATAAAGGCCAGCGGTGTGTGGTAGCGTATTGCGTCCACTTGGCGGAATCCACATCGACAAAATCGACTAGTGTCGGCAATTGATCCATATTTTGAACATAGTCGGCCATGACGGATGAAAAGATCACTGCGCCATCGATTGACTCGCGCGCACGGGTGGCTTGAATCCAGTCACGCAAGCCGCGGTCCCGGTAATACGGCAGGGAAAGCGCCTCGCCGCTGAAGAAACCCGACAGACTGCGCAGTTTGGCTAACCTGGGTGACAAATGGGCAACATACATATCGGCACACAAGGCGCGCACGGTATCAAGATAAGCGGCGTCTGCCGGATCGTCGATGAAGGTGCCAAGATAAATCTGGTGGCGTTGCGCCAGGTGTTTCAGCAGGTTGTAAGAGCGCACCTTGTCACCCTTGTTGGGTGGATAAGGCAAGCGATGTACCAGATAGAGCAACTTGGCCATCTCCGCTTTACCCCAGATTACGCACAATGAAAGGGCCGAGAAAATTGACCAAGGACAATGGCATGCGTTGCCAGGCTTTGATCATCAATTTGTATTTGGGGTTATTCGGATTGTTTTGCGGAATACTATCGCGCTTGTAAAGACGATATTCATAATGCAGGGGTTGCGCCTCAAAGCCCCAGTTTTTCTTGAATGAATACGGCCCTGTGCCCACTTTGCTGCGCCCGTAGTCGAATATCTTGATGCCACGCTGCGCTGCATGGCACATTAACGCCCAGTATTTGAAATCATTCGCGGCAAAATTGCGGGCACGTTCGGCGTCCCCTGCGTAATACGGCAAAATCTCGTCACGAAAATAGAAGCTCAGCACGCTGCTCAATGGCTCGCCTTCCGGATCAACGACAGTAAGGATTTCGCAGTCTTTGCCAAATTCACGCAACAAGGCTGCGAAATAACGCTTTGGCATGGCAGGCGTGCCATGCCGATGCACGTTATCCGCAAACAACGCAAAAAAGCGGTCTGCCGTCGTATCGAATTCCGCACTCAATTTGTTATTGATTCCCTTGCGAACCATCGCGCGCTGCTTGCGCGGAATAGCCAGCATGTTGGCTTCATCGTCCGCCGTGATTTCCTTGCGAAAGGTGACATACAAATCCTGCGTTGGCCATTCAGGGTGATGCGGCTGCATGTTGCGATATTCCAGATGGGCAACATCGAGTTCTTGTGCCAACCGCTCGGCCTCGCTCTCAAGCGCCGCAGCAGCTTCAGCCGTATCAGCAACAACCCCGCCATACACGGCGAACGGCAGGGCAATCAATGAATTGCCGAATAAGCGGCTTTTGATTTGCGCCAAAGGCAGCACCCCTTCGATAACACCTTGCCGCTCTGCATACAGAAAGAAAGTCCGATGCCCGAATACCGTGCGCAGAATGTTTTGCCAGCCCGCACGATGAAAAAATGTCGCCTCGGGTGCTCCCGCAACATAAGCTTCCCACTGTTTGACCACAACGGGATCATTCTCCAAGCATCTAACCTGCAAATGATTTGATGCGGTTTTTGCGTTTATTGACGCGCTGTTAGGCTGCGTCATGGGGAGATGAATATTTGATCCATGCGGCCCCATTGGAAATCTTTCAATAGACATTTAAGCCGGTGTTCCATACGGTGAATGTTGACGTAATGACGAAATCGCGTCTTGGCACTAATGCCTGGAACACGCGGTTGCTCTTTATCCAGTTCCCACGGATGAAAGTAAAACACAGCCGCCTGGCGATCGGTTTTATTGACGCGTGCAATTAACCGTCGGGATAGCTCGTAGGGCATCAACCTGAAAAAACCACCCCCACTGGCTGGCCAGTTGCGGTCAAATATCCGCACGGTAGTGGGAGGGACTTCAATCAATAAAGGATGCGCCTCATGCACAAATCGTGGGGCATCCGGCATGCCGTAATGATCATGCTTAACCGGATAAACACTGGAACTGTAGCGATAGCCTGCGCGCACCAGACATTCAAAAGCCCAGTCACGGTTGCTTGCACCGATCGAAAAACTGGGGGCTCTGTAACCGATCACTGGTATGCCAGCAATATCTTCCAGAATATTTTTAGCATGGGTGATATCGGCCAAAAATTCTTCGGCGTCAAGATCACTCACTCGCTGATGTCCATAGCCGTGGCTGGCTAACTCATGGCCGCCAGCTACAATGGCGCGGACTATCCCGGGATATCGCTCGGCAATCCAGCCCAGGGTAAAGAATGTTGCTCGAACACCTCGTTCATCAAGCAAACCCAGAATGCGGTCAACGTTACGGGCGACGCGACACTCACATTGATCCCAGTCAGTACGGGCAATATGGGGAGCAAACGCTGAGACCTGGAAGTAATCCTCAACGTCGATAGTCAGCGCGTTGGTAATCATTGTTTTACGGCGTTTTTATCACTGCCTGGCCTGATTTTCTCAATCAGCTTTTGCAATGTACGCAGAATCAAAGAGTTACTTTGTTCCAGACGTAACAAACTGCGTTCGAGTCTTACCAAACGATCAACTACGCGACGCTTGCCCATATCATTGAGCATACGATCTGTTTCAGTCGCCACAGAAGCATCGAGCGTCAACTCGCCATAATCAATTGCAGAAAAATCTTCTGCAAAAGCACTAGGGGCATTTAAGGCAGAGGGATTTGACGCATCAGCTGCCCCGGTAACGCCGGTCATGAAACCGCTATCGTTAATTTCAGCAGCTACATCGTCAACATCTTCTTTACTGAATGTTTTTTTATCCGCAAGAAATCCTGCTAGCAAAAGTCGATCGCAGATTCCATTGATGCGCCGGGGTATGCCAGCACTCGCCCGGTGAATCGCTGCATAGGCAGCGCTTTCAAATTGCGGATCACCTGTGGATCCGGCGCATTTAATACGATGCTGAATATATTCTTGGGTTTCGCTGGTGCTCAGCGGCCCAATATGACAGGCAGCAATGACTCGCTGACGCAGTTGTTCCATCTGCGGACTCAGCAAGATTGCCCGGAACTCTGGCTGGCCTACTAGAAAACTCTGCAATAAGGCGTGCGATTCAAATTGAAAGTTCGACAGCATGCGCAGCTCTTCAACCGCGCGTGGAGTCAAGTTTTGCGCTTCATCAACAATCAATAAGCAACGCTTGCCCTGCCGTGCTATATCAACCAAAAAGGCTTCAAGTGAAAGCAACAGGTCTGCTTTTGCCCCGCTCTTGGTATGCACACCAAAGGCAGCCGCAACCATTCTCAGCATATCGTCCGCATCAAGCTGAGTGCTGACCAATTGTGCAGCAATCACCTTCTCTTTATCCAGCGCTTCAAGTAAGCCGCGTACGATGGTGGTCTTGCCGGCACCAATCTCGCCGGTGACGACAATGAATCCCTCATTTTGGTGAACCCCATACTCCAGATACGCCCTGGCACGTCGATGCTGGGTGCTATCAAAGTAAAACGAAGGATCTGGATTAAGCTGAAAAGGCCTAACCGTTAACCCATAGTAAGCCTCATACATACTTGACTAGAATGTAACGAACAGTGAACCTGTTAATGCCTTCTCATCATAACTATTGGCTGTCGCACTATCCGCAACTGAATGTGTCCGACGTACACCAACTGTTGCTGAGGTTTTTGGGCCAAGCTTGGTGGTCAATAACAACGATAAAGAATTGACTCGTGTTTCCAGATTGGCCGTAGACCCAGTGTTACGTGACCGACGACCATTGAGCGTAACCGCCATATCGGGTGAAAGTTTATGTGCCCAGCTCGTTGTAAAACCGGATTGCTGAATATTCGGACTCAGTGAAAAATCATCAGCAAGCGTGCCTCCTGTCCCTAGCAACTGGTTATCGCTGCGATCTGCCGATAGCGTGACAATATTTGTAGCCCCAGTGAGAATAAACGATGCCTCTTTGCGGCGAGAAATATAAATTCTGGAGGTCACAATGGAGCCAAACGCTTGTGCATCTGGCGGAATACCGGCTTGTTGCAATAAAAGGTTAACTTGTTGGGCACGAGCTATGGGATCGGGGATTGAAGAAGTCAGCTGAAGATTAAGCAGATCAAATGCCGAGTTTAGTGACGAATTAAAATTCTGATCTGTCGGTGTATTGACGCTCTTGCTTTCTGAAAGTTTCCAGGCGGTTAGCCCTGTTCTATGCGTGAATTCAGCATTATAGCTATCGCCAAATGAACGTTTTTCTTTGTACAAGGTTACGTTGGTACGTTCGGTTGGTGCCCATTCAACACCTAACCCACGCACCATGCGAGATTGGGATTGGGTGCTGCCATAATTGTCCGACTCGCGGCCCAGTGTGCCGCGCAAGCGGACCTGAGGGTCAATAAGATATTGGAGAGAGCCCGTTACCCGCTTGGACTCAGTCTTCCGCGCAGTACTGCGATCTTGCTGCTGGCGTTGCAAATCAACAGACCAACCAAGGCTTGCCAATGAGGTAGTCCCCGATAACCGTCCGTCCCATGCTCGCGAGGTATTCCCAGACCCGACCGACAACTCGCCTTGACCAGACTTTGTTCGCGACCCGGTATAACGTAGCATGTAATCACTCGAATTCCATAACCTACCTTGAATATAAGGCGACCACTGATAAGATGATGTCTCAGTACGATTTGCATTAACCAGGTCATTGTTTACTGACTGTGTACCGAATGCGGATATAGGCTGCTGAGAGATTGAACCTCGGCCATCAATAAATAACCACTGATCAATCAATTCGAGCTTGCCGTTCGCATTAAGTGATTTTTGCTCATTATTGCGTTTGCTGTCATTAAGATAGGCATATTGTTGCCAGCGAAAATCAAAACTACCCGTGACATGCCCGCCTCGCCCCTCGACCAGAATACCTGGCCCCACGCGTGTCACTAAATCACTTTGTTTGCCGGAACTTACCAGCCTGACGTTATCTGTATAGGTAAGATCGGTTGAAATGGAAGGTACGATTCGCCAGGCTGGCGTCCCGGAAGCCATTAAGCCAGAGGGAGCATCATCACTCGCTGCCGAATCAACCTGGGCCAACCCATGACTGATTCCGGAAATTGCCAATCCCAACCCCAAGGCTATACGAATGCCAGCAGCAGATGCACGACTCTGACTCTGTTTGGCTTTTGCGAATCTACTCAACCCATTTTTAATCATTGTTGTCACAAAAATATCCTACCCACGATCGTCATTATCTTGGGGCTCATCGCCTGACTTTGCCCCGTAACCATATCCATAGCCGTACCCATAGCCATGGCCATCAAAATGGCCAGTAGTTTGATTTAACACGACCATTTTCACGGGACAGATCTCCAGCGCCGCTACTGCATGCTTTACCTCTGCGTGACTTGTACTATCCGCCTTGACCACAAGAATTAATTGCCCCATGTGACCGGCTAACGCTCGCGCTTCTGTGGTTACCAGCAGTGGCGGAGAATCAAAAATAATGATGCGGTCAGAGTAGCGCTGCGCCATCTCAGCGAGCAGCTTGTTCATCGCCGCACTGGCTAACAGTTCAGTCGCGCGTGGGTGATGAGTCCCCGCGGGCAAAATAGAAAGTTTTTCGATATTTGTTCGCAGAATAACTTGACTCAGATCCAGCTGACTATCCAACAAGACATCCAATAACCCTTTCCCATCCTCAAAACCCAGTAACCTGGGCAAAAATGGTCGCTCAACGTCCGCATCAACGAGCAGCACCGTATGATCCAGTTCCATCGCCAGGCTCATCGCCAAATTTGCAGCAAGATACGATTTACCTTCACCTGGCACAGCGCTCGTAATCATGATCAAGTTGGCATTTTTGATGCGTGCCGCACCCTTGCCCAGCACATTTTGCAGTAAAGGCCGTTTAAGCACCCGCAATTCAGACCCGAGTTGGGAGCGCGCAGTTTCTGGCGTAACAATTCCACGACCAGCCAATGCCACCATATCAAAATTCACCTGGCGAGAGGTGCCGTCCTTAGACACTCCCGCCGCTGGTTCATCGCTTAAAACCGGTGGCGGCAATTTTTTCTCCGCTGTCCCTGTCCCGGATGGCTCTGAAGCAATCGCAGCCACCTCGGGAACAGCCTCTGTGGAGCTGCCAGGAACGTCAATACCTGACTGACGAAGTTCAGCAAGGCGTTTAGCGGCTTGTTCAATAATATCCATATTTTTCACGTCGCCCGCGAAACCATAACGAATGATACAAAAATAGCTACCGCGTATGCAGCCGCAAGAGAGCTGACTCCACCTATAAATCTAACTCTGTCTCTCCGCTCGCGAAGTCTGTCTGCCAGCGTATTAAAGTGAGACACTGCTCCTAGAAGGGGCAACCCGGTTAGCTCGCGTAGCGTCCGCGCATCCGAGAACGTCGGTCGCACCTGATTCGCAACAAAGCAAGCAAAAAATCCTGCAACAAGTGATGCAAGCAACGCCAACGGCAGCAAAGCAGTCCGATTCGGCGCAACGGGCTGGGATGACACGCGTGGTGGATCGATTAACCGAAACTCGGCAACACTGGAAACCGAAGACATGCCCTCGGATATAGAGGCAGATTCACGACGCTGAACAAGCTCATCGTAATTCTTTTTAATAATGCCGTAGTCTCGGTTAAGTTGAGCATACTCAGCCTCCACCTCAGGCAAACGCTTGACCTCTCCAACGGCGCGTGCATAACGCGCCTCATACTCAGCCACACGGGCGCGCAGGGATGCAATCTGCGACTCAGCCGTAACAAGTGCCGCCTTCAGTTGCGGAGAAACCGAGTCACTATTAGTCAAAGAGGACACATTGTTAGCCGCCTGCTTGCGCCGTGATTCAATTTCACGCTTCTTTTGCTCCTCTAGGTCCTTGATAACGCGTCGCGCACCACGAACATCGGGGTAGTCCTCTGTAAACTTCTGTAATAACATGTCCAAATTTTGCTTCATGGCATCAATACGGCTATCAATTTCAGGCACGGAAATAATTCCTGAATCACCCCCGACACCAAGAATCTGCTGGCGCAGCGAAGCACGCGCGTTTTCAGCTTCGCGCAATTCAAGGCGAGCCTGACTGAGTTGATTGCTCAAATCATTCAAGCGTCCACCACCATCTTTTTCACTATCAAGCTGAGCTTCAATATGATCAAGCTTGAATTTCTTCAGAAGACTCTCCGCCACTTCAAGTTTTTTCTGATAAACACCAATTTGTTCATCAATAAACTTGCGTGCCGAATCTGAATCGCTCTGGTTCCCACCCAATCCGGACTCAACAAAAATGGTCGTCAGCGAACTGACTACCTTGCGCGCCGTATCCGGAACAGGATCGCGATATTCAATAAAATAAAGATTGTCACGCCCGATACTCTTGATCTTCAATGTATCGATCACGTGATCAATCAGCGACTCCTTATCTTTTGCCGACTTCAGACTCAAGTCCAAATCGGCCATGCGAATCAGCTTTTCCACATTTGGACGACTGATAAGCGTTCGGCTCAAGATTGCAATTTTCTGCTCTGTATTTCCCTGTATAACCAAGCCGGCTAACAAGGGCTTGAGAACAGAATCGGTGTCGACATAGATTCGTGCCGAGGCCTCGTATTGATCCGGGGTGACAAAAATTGCTGTACCCGACACCAACCCCACAACCCATGCAACCGCAACGCCGAGCCAGCGATGCGACCACATACCGCGCAATACAATACGTATCTGCCGGACAACCTCATCCATGAATGAAACCCTTTATACCGATCAAAACCAACTGCGCGGAATTATCAGAATATCGCCCGGCTTCATTTCGACGTTCGCCGATATATCACCCCGCTTGATAAGGTCTTTGATCCGCACGCTATATTGTTTATTGCCTTCAGCTGAGCGCAGAATTGTTGCCCCATTGCCATCAGCAAAATCCGTTATGCCGCCCACGGCAATCATGACATCGAGCAACGTCATTTTTTGCTTGTAAGCCAGAACTTGCGGCTTGGCAGCTTCACCAACAACGCGAATTTGCTCACTGTAAGGCCCCACGAACTGGGTAACAATGACAGTAACTACAGGATCACGAATAAACTTTGCCAGAGCCTTTTCAATATCACGCGCCAAGGTAGTAGGGTCTTTACCCAACGCAGGCAAGTCTTCAATCAGAGGAGCCGCCAGCTTGCCATCTGGGCGTACAGGCACAGACATTGATAACTCAGGATTACGCCAAACCACAATATTGACGGTATCGCCCGGGCCAATATGATAGTTGTAATCGCTGGTAGCAGCAGTTACAGGTGCCGGTGCAAATTCTTTATTTGTCGCACAACCTACCAGCACCGTCGCAGCTGCGGTCATCAAGAAATAGCGGACTATCCCCCCCATCAACCTGCGAAAACCCATATCAATTCTCAGCATCATTTACCCCCTAAAAAATTCAAGCTTGCTAATCCGGCAAGCCATTGAGCGGCACCCGGAGTAAGTTTTATACAACAAATAAATCACAGATACTGAGCATAACACGAACCATCTCATGAGAAACCGGCTTAACTCGGGATTAACGAACAAAATTGCCTTCAAATCACTTTGTAGGTCATAGTTACGACAATAACTGAATAATCTTAAGCTGGCATCACTGGCGAGTTGCAAGTCAGGTCATATCCACCCGCAGGGCTCATGGCAACACATCACACCGTATCACCAGCGCCGACTTTTCTATCCACCTTGCTTGACTGGATAGCTTTGCGCAATGGCCAAAAATTGAAAAAGCTGGCAAAGGTGACCATGAGCGGAAAAGTTATCGCCAACAGGCTTGTTGCCAACCAGAGCTCCAGCGCATAACCTGGAGCACCGCCCGGCAGGCCAAAGCGGCTCACCGCAATGGCGCGATACAGCGCGTGCAAAACAACAGCCAGCAATGCCGCAGCGGATATCAACACCAAACCGCGCCAGGGTTGTGGCAAGCGCACAAACGGTGCGCCTTCAAACATCACCAGAATGATGAAAATGCCGAAAATCATCGCCACGCAGACCTGCACCATAAAAGCCACTACATCCATGCCTTGATTAACGATGAACACATACCACAGTGCGGCTACGATCAGCGCGATAAGTACGCTGGCGGCAATCCCGAACAGGGGTTGCCGCCCACACGCGGGAAGCGCATGTGCCAACAGCGGCAAAGGCCAGAAGTCGAGCAGCACAAGACACAGAATGGCAACCACCGCTCCAAGGCTGGCAGTCAGCGGTAACCAGGCAGTGAACTTGCCATGCGGGTCAAGCGCGGCTTGATAAAAAGGCGCATGCTGCAGGAAGCTGAAATCGAACAGCAGTTGGTAGAAGACCCACGCCAGGCCATAGGCTGCAACCAGAAGCGCCAAACCTGTGGCGACAGGCTTATCGCCTAGCAAAGCGGTAAAAGGCCAGCGCTGAAAGGGAATAATCAGCATTAAAGTCATCGGCACAGCCAGGATCAAAAACATGTTCACAAATGGCGTGGGCGGACTGATGCCCCCGCCCACAGTGACATATGAAATGTAAGCCACCAGCGCGCCCACGGTTGCCATCAACAAAGAAAAAACAACGCCGCGCGTGAGAGTCGGCATGGCGGCAATTGCTGCGGGATGTTGGCTGCCCCACGCCAGGCCGATCACCATCTGCATGGGAACCATAGCGACCAAAATCAAACTGATCCAGGTGAGCATGGTATCTGGCGAAAATGATACCGATATCCACAACGAAGCACTGACAACGAGCACGCTGGCAATAATTCCCAAGATGGGCTGACTATCCAGTTTCATTTTGAAATCCCCTTTTAATTTTGGTTTTATGATTTTTTGAAAAACGACCTACCGCATTACGCTTCACAGCAAAAAAACATTCTATCCATTACCCTCTCAAACACTTGCCATGCCCTGCGATCGAGCAATTATCCGCTGCGCTTTAAGCAATAGGGGCCGATCTATCATCACACCATTTACCGCAACCGCATTGGCGCCTGCCGCATCGCCTGCGGCAAGCACCTTGTGCGCCCAGATGATTTCTTCTGGCGTTGGCTGCCAGGTGGTATTAACGGCACCAACCTGTCCTGGATGAATACACAATTTACCCCCCATGCCAAGGGCCTTCGCATAGCGCGCATCCGCCACTACACGAGCTTCATCACCCATTGCCAGCGTCACGCCATCGATGGGTGCCAATAAACCAGCCCAGCGCGAAACAACCACCAGTTGCGAACGCGCATAAAGCAACGCCGTATCGCTGCCGTCACAGTCAATATCCAGCTGAAAATCTATCGAGCCAAAAGCCAGCCGTTCAACGCCGCTGGCCCGCGCAATTTGCGGCATATGGCGCAACCCTGTCGCCGTTTCAATAATAGGAATCACGCGGCATGCCGTATGTGCCCGCACTCGAGCAATCTCTTCGGCATACTCGGCTTTGGGCAAAAAAACACCACAAATTCCTGCATGCCGCAACACCCTCAAGTCATCTGCAAACCAGGGCGTATCTACCGCATTGATGCGTAAATAAACCAGCACATCTGTCCGGGTAAATGCAGTCTGCATCAACGCTGTACGGGCCGCGGCCTTCTCTTCGGCTGCCACAGCATCTTCCAGGTCAATAATAATTGCATCCGCACCTGAATCCAGCGCTTTGACAAAGCGCTCCGGCCGGTTGCCGGGGACAAATAGAAACGAACGCTGGATGACGCCCTCTCTCCTATCGCTCAATGCGTTCATCATGTTTTTTAATCACCGTGTGATTAGAACAAACAACCTATGGTTTGTTGCTCGGTCAGCGTCCAGGCCAACCGAATCAACCGCGTGATCTCAATCTCACTCGCACCACCAGAAAATGCTGCCAGCCGCCGCGCTTTATCTTCCAGCTCGGGGCGCGACAGGGTGTTGCCCGGGTCGCCCTTGGGTTCATCAACCCGTCCATACAGCGTGCGCCCATCCGTCGTGGTTACCGTGACCTTGCCTATCCAGCGCACCGGATAGGCAAGGTCTACTTCTTCATCCAGCAGCATCACCACGCGGCGGCAAAAACCAGTCGTCACCGTATCATTGAAATGCTGGTCAAATTCAGTCAGGCCCGCAAAACCAAATCGAGCGACCAGCGCCAGCACTGTGCCCATGGAGAATTTGGCCTGATGCACCGTGCGCGGATCAACCACAGGTCCCAGCACGTCGATGGCGGCTTTATGCACATGGCACACTATTTTGGCAATGTCTTTGTCATGCAAACCATTGGTTGTCATAACCTGCAACAGGGCGTCGGCCGCCGGATGCGTGTGCCGACACGAGGCGTGAAACTTGAACGAAGTTTCTGCCAGCGCCCAGCGGCTGCCCAATCGATCAGTTAGTTTCGCTGGCTGCGGCGCGGGTGAAATTGCAGACATACCTGCGGCCATGCCCTGTTCACCTTCGAGAATCTTGCGTGCGCCGGTAAAACCTTCTTTCGCCAGCCAGGCCGCCGTCAACCCATTACTTGCTGCGCGTGCGGTATGCAGTTGTTTTGAGTCGGCCGCATCGCGCAAAAACTCCCACAAACCAGCCGCCTGTGTGCCCGCCGAACCGAAGGCATGCAACATCTGTTCTGCGTTCAGCCCGAGCAAGGAGCCCGCTGCGGCAGCAGCAGCCAGTGTGCCTGCCGTGCCCGTGGTGTGGAATATGCGGTAGTGCGAGCGACCGAGAAACTCGCCCACGCGTATGCCAACTTCATAACCGGCGACCACCGCCAGCAAAAAATCCTTGCCCGATTTGCCTAGCGTTTGCGCTAATGCAAGCGCGGGGGGGAATACCACAGTCGCTGGATGGAAAACCGAGCCATTGTGCACGTCATCCTGCTCAGCGTAGTGCGACGCGGCAGCATTCACCATCGCGGCAAAGTAGGCGCTGGTGGCACGGCGCGAGACCAGAACTTCTGCGCCTTTTTCACGTGTCAGTTCAGGCCCCATGGCGAGCGCAAAGCGCTCGATGGCCTCCACCGGGCGTGCACCCTTGCCAGCCAGGGCAGAAGCCAGCCAATCGAGAAACAAATCTTCGGCACGACGCAAAACGGGGGCGGGAATATCCTCAAATTTCAACTCGGCGGCAAAGCGGGCGAGGGTTGCACTAGATGCTTGTTCTTTTTGATCAGCAGTACTACTCATTCAAATCGCCCCTTCAGCTTGCAGTTGCTGAATTTCGCAAACATTGAAGCCCAGCTCGGCCAGAATAGCTTGCGTGTGTTCGCCCAACGCAGGTACGGCATCCATTCGTGGTTCATCAGATGCCGATGCGGCCGGTGGCAGCAGCGCAGGCAAGGGGCCGACCGGTGAATCTATCGTGCGCCAGCGATCGCGCGCTGCGAGTTGCGGATGCCGCCACAGCGCTGCCATGTCATTCACGCGGGCGTTGGCAATTTCAGCTTTATCCAGTCGATCAACCAGCATTGCGCCATCGAGCTGGGCAAACACTTCATCAATGATCGCCGCCAGCATCTGCCGGTTGGTCTGGCGTTGCGCGTTGCCGGCAAAACGCTCGTCGGTGGCCAGATCCGGCCTCAACAACACCTGCTGGCAAAAAACTATCCATTCGCGCTCGTTTTGCAGACCCAGCATCACCGTCTCATTCGTTGGCGGGTTTAACCCAGCGCCGGCTTTAAACGGCCCATACGGATAAATCGTCGCATGCGCCGCACCCGTGCGGCCCGGCGGCGGCTGATCGTCGATGCTGTAGTACAGCGGATAACTCATCCACTCGGCCATGGCTTCCAGCATCGAAATTTCGATGCGCCGACCCTTGCCGGTTTTACCACGCTCGATCAACGCCGCGAGGATGCCTGAATAAGCATACATGCCGGCGGCAATATCAGCGGCCGAGTTGCCCGCCTTGCACGGCGTCTCCGGCGTGCCGGTAATCGAGAGAAAACCGGCCTCGCTCTGGATCAGCAAGTCGTAGGCTTTCTTGTTCGTGTAAGGACCGTTGTCGCCATAACCGGAAATATCGCAGACGATCAGTCGTGGATACGTTTTCTCCAATACCTCGTAAGACAAACCCAGACGAGCTGCTGCACCCGGCGCCAGATTCTGCACCAGCACATCGGCCTCAGCCAGCAAGCGATGCAACACGTCATTTGCCAGCGGATGCTTGACGTCCAGCGTCAAACTTTCCTTGGAACGGTTGGTCCACACGAAATGCGAAGCCATGCCGCGCGTGCGCTGGTCATACCCGCGCGCAAAATCGCCGCTGCCGGGGCGTTCAATCTTGATGACCCGCGCCCCCAAATCAGCCAATTGACGCGTAGCAAACGGCGCAGCAATCGCATGTTCCAGCGTAACCACGGTGATGCCTTCCAGCGGGCGGCTCTGCACTTTCTTTGGTCGGCTTTGCACTTCCTTCGGGCGCATCAGAATGACCTCGGCAAGCCGAGCACGTGTTCGGCGACATACGACAAAATCAGGTTGGTTGAAATCGGCGCCACTTGGTACAAGCGCGTTTCGCGAAACTTGCGCTCAATGTCATACTCCGCCGCAAAGCCAAAACCGCCATGCGTTTGCAGACACACATTCGCCGCTTCCCACGAGGCCTTGGCCGCCAGATATTTGGCCATGTTGGCTTCTGCACCGCAGGCCTGATGCGCGTCAAACAGCGTGCAGGCTTGCCAGCGCATCAGATTGGCCGCTTCGGTTTCAATGTAGCTTTCAGCAATCGGAAATTGCACGGCCTGGTTTTTACCAATGGGGCGATCAAACACGATGCGATCTTTTGCATACTTCGTCGCACGGTCGATGAACCAATAGGCATCACCGATGCATTCAGCGGCGATCAAAGTGCGCTCGGCGTTGAGCCCATCGAGGATGTATTTAAATCCTTTGCCCTCTTCGCCGATCAGGTTTTCCAATGGAATTTCCAGGTTATCGAAAAACACTTCGTTGGTTTCATGATTCACCATGTTGCGAATCGGCCGCACAGTCATGCCATGGCCTATCGCTTCTTTCAGATCGACGATGAAAATCGACATGCCTTCGGATTTTTTATTGGCCTCGGCAACCGGTGTCGTGCGCGCCAGCAAAATCATCAAATCGGAATGCTGAATGCGCGAGATCCAGACCTTCTGGCCATTAACCACATACCGGTCGCCCTGCTTCACCGCTGTGGTTTTGAGCTTGGTGGTATCGGTGCCGGTAGTCGGCTCAGTCACCGCCATTGACTGCAAGCGCAGCTTGCCGCTGGCAATACCCGGCAAGTATTTGGCTTTCTGCTCATCTGATCCGTGACGCAGCAAGGTGCCCATGTTGTACATCTGGCCGTGGCAAGCGCCGGCGTTCCCCCCGCAGCGATTGATTTCCTCCATCACCACTGACGCCTCGGCCAGCCCCAGGCCAGCACCGCCGTATTCCTGCGGAATCATCACCGCCAGCCAACCCGCCTCGGTCAACGCATTGACGAACGCCTCGGGATAGCCACGCGCTTCATCAATGCGACGAAAATATTCATCGGGATAATGCGCACATAAATCGCGCAGCGCTTCACGCAGTTCCGGATATTTTTCAGCAGCAGTATTCATTAGGATATTTTCTCGGTAACAATCGCTTGCATCGTGATGCGGCCTAGCTGATCTTCAATCCAGAGATCATATTGGCCCGCGCCTGACGATGCGCCGCAAACACGAAATGCGCCCGTGCAAAACAAGGGACTGACCGCACGAAACACAAATCGCTGAGGCACGCACTGTGGTTGCTCATGACGTAACAAATCCAGCAACAGAGTGGCCTGTAGCGGGCCATGCACCACCAGGCCCGGATAGCCCTCAACTTCCGTGGTGTAGGGATAATCGTAATGGATGCGATGACCGATGAAAGTCAGTGCAGAATAACGGAATAGCAGCACGGGATCCGGCGTGATGGTGCGCGACCAGCGTGCCACCGCAGGAAAAGTCGGCGCTGGTGATACGGCACGGATCACCTTTTCGGTGGAATCAGACTCGTTGCGATACACAATATCCTGCGTTTCAACAACACACACACCCACCGCATCGCTGATCTCGTGCTGCAGCTGTAAAAAAATCATCTCGCCGCTGCGGCCTTGCTTCTGGCTTACGCCAAGAAGGGTGGAACGCCGTTCAACCGCTTGCCCCACACGCAAAGGACGTACAAAATCCACCTGCGCGCCTGCAAACATTCTGCGCGGCAAAGGCACGGGTGGCAGAAATCCGCCGCGCGGAGGATGGCCATCCTCGCCCAGTTCCGATTGACGAGTCGCGGTTAAAAAATACAAACCGTGCCAGAATGGCGGAAGCACATCACCATCTTTGGGCGGCGGATCCTGCCTGTCCAGCGTGGCGCTGAACAGCACCAGCGGCCTGGCGTGCAGTACATCCTGCACCACCTCGCTGCGGCCTGTCCATTGCTTGAGATATTCGATATCGACCGTCATGCGCGGCGACGCTCAAATACGCTCAATCACCATGGCCAAACCCTGCCCTATGCCGATGCACAAGCTGACCACCGCGTAGCGCTTTTTGCTGCGAATGAGCTCACGGGTTGCAGTCAGGGTTAAGCGAGCGCCCGAAGCACCCAGAGGATGGCCCAGCGCAATCGCACCACCATTGGGATTCACCCGAGGATCATCCAGGGCAACGTTCATAATTTTCAAACAAGACAACACCTGCGAAGCAAATGCTTCGTTAATTTCGATAATGTCCATGTCCGCGAGCGTCAGCCCGGCGCGCGCCAGGGCTTTGGGGATGGCATAGGCCGGGCCCACGCCCATGATGCGCGGCTCAACCCCCGCAGCAGCGGATGAAATAATCCGCGCGAGCGGTTTAACTCCAGCCTTTTCACCTGCGGCGCGGCTGCCGATCAACAGCGCCGCAGCACCATCGTTAATGCCGGAGGCATTGCCTGCCGTGACCACACCGCCGACGGCCAAAGGCTTCAAACCGGCGAGTGACGCCACGGTTGCTTCTGGACGCGGATGCTCATCCTGATCGACAATGCGCGGCGGTGATTTGCGTCCTGTCGGCACACTGACCGGCATAATTTCTTCGGCAAAAAAACCGGCTGCCCGGGCGGCTTCATATTTGGCTTGCGAGCGGGCAGCAAAAATATCTGCCTCTTCGCGCGAAATGCCAAAATCCCTGGCCACGTTATCCCCTGTTTCAGGCATTGAATCATTGCCATACTTCGCAATCATTTGCGGATTGGGAAACCGCGTACCGATGGTGCTGTCGTACATTTTGGTGTCACGACTGTAAGCGCTGTCCGCCTTGCCGATCACATACGGCGCACGGCTCATGCTCTCAACCCCACCGGCAAGGTACAACTCGCCCTCACCACAGGTAATCGCCCGGGCTGCATCGACAATCGCGCCCAAACCACTCGCACACAGACGGTTCACCGTCTGTCCCGGCACAGTAACGGGAAAATCCGCGAGCAACAGCGCATTGCGGGCAATGTTGCGCGCATCCTCCCCGGCTTGCGTAACGCATCCGAGTAATACATCTTCAATCTGCACCGGCTCCCAGGGAGAGCGCGCCACCAGGGTTTTCATCACGCCGGCAACCAGGTCATCCGGACGCACCGGTGCTAATGCACCGGCATGACGCCCAAAGGCTGTGCGCAGACCGTCATAAATATAAGCTTCAAGCATGAAGAACTCCTCGGGCTACTTTAAGTCGTAGTGGATAGGGGAAAACCTCGCAGCCAGCCTGATTAAACTGGATCCCAGCTAAAAATCTCGCCTGATACATTCAGCGGCACAAAGCTGGAACGGAGTGCTGGCATGGCGTGCTCTGCCACCGTCTGCGGTGTCCAGCCCTCACTGCGATGGATGCCACGCACGGGCCGTGGCTGGCTCATGAGGAATATCTCATTACTGCGTACGGCAAAAATCTGCCCGGTGACATCCTTGGCGGCATCTGAAGCGAGATACACCACCACTGGCGCAATTTTTGAGGTTTCCATGGTCTGCATGCGTTTGACGCGCGCTTGTTGTGCAGGGGTGTCGGTCGGGATCGAGCCTATCATGCGGCTCCAGGCAAAAGGCGAAATACAGTTGGAGCGCACATTGTAACGGGCCATATCCAGCGCGATGGATTTGGACAATGCGGCAATACCCAACTTCGCTGCTGAGTAGTTGGCTTGACCCAGATTACCAATCAAGCCGGAGGTAGAGGTCATATGCACATACGAGCTGCTCTCCTGCTTGCGGAAATGTTCTGCAGCGGCACGACTGACAAAAAAAGCGCCATTCAGGTGCACATCAATCACCGCATGCCACTGCTCTTCTGTCATCTTGTGAAACATCACATCGCGCAAAATGCCGGCATTATTCACCACGCTATCAATGCGCCCGAAGTTGTCCAGCGCGCATTCAATAATGCGGTGGGCACTGGCCCATGAAGCCACACTCTCGTAACTTGCCACCGCCTGCCCGCCCTTGGCGAGAATCTCTTGCACTACGCTCTCAGCGGGCGTTTGATCGCTACCCGAGCCATCTGCTGCACCGCCCAAATCGTTGACCACGACCCGGGCGCCTTCTGCTGCCATCAACAAAGCGATATCACGACCGATGCCACGTCCTGCCCCGGTGACAACAACAACCTTATCTTGCATCATGCCTTGCTCACTCATGCCTTCTCTCCTATCAAACCAATTTTAAAAGGCGCTGTTTTTCAATCGATAACAGCGACCGAAAACCATGATTTATTCTTGCGGACGCAAATGCGCACTTGCCTCATCTTCAATCCGCTGCCAGATTTCTATCGCCATCGGGTTTTGGCTTTCTTCCAGAATATGACCCACCAGTCCGATCGCACGCGCCATTACGCCCAGCCCGCGCACAATTTTCCACGGGAAGCCAAACTCGCAGCAAATCGCACCAATCGCCCCTGTGGCGTTAATGGGTAAAGATTTACCCGCCGCACGTTCCGCTTCACGACCAATCGCCTGCATCAAGGCAACATAGCGGCCAGATAGTCCATTTTCAGCGGCTAGTTGAAATAGACGTGGCGTGCGCGGGTCAATCGGTTTATGCAGCGGATGTCCCAGCCCGGGAATAATCGCGCCTTGTGCACGCATGCGGCTCACCGTGTCTTTGGCTAACTGCTCTAAATCAACATCGCCTGAACCGATGGGCAAGGCTTCATACAGCATGCGTGCAGAGGTTTCCGTACTGCCCACAAAGACTGATCCCAACCCGCACAAACCGGCAGCAACGGCTGCTTGCAGCGATTCTGGCGCGCCAGCATAAGTCAACCGTGCGGCCAAGGCGCTGGGTGTTACCCCATGTTCAACCAAAGTCACGACCAGCGCGTTGAACATTATGGATTCTTGCGGTGTTGGCAAACGGGCTGTTAGCTCAAGAAAGGCCATATCACCCAGATTGAGCTTGCCTAAAATCTCGCTCGGTAAATCGAGTCCTCTAACAGCAATACGGTCTGGCGTGCTCCAGGCAATATCCGAACGAATAGGTTTTTGCTTTCTGCTCATACGATAAATTTCTCCATCATGCCGAATCATTCACCGTCAAAGTGCGCGGCCTTTAGCGATAGCCTATTTGAGCTGCCGCTAAAGGCCGATCTCGGTGTGCCGCTCTTAGCGCTTAATTTGCATTGACATCAAGCCGCAGGCTTAACGCGCTGCTCTTCTGCATCCAGGTAAGCACGCATCGCTGGTGCAGAGCCAGCTTCTTTGGCTAACAGTGAAAGCGCTTTACTACCCAGCGTATCAACGCTACCACCGGCCTGGACCAAGCGTTCAATACGCGGCAGACCTTCATCTAAAAATGCCCAGAAGTCGTTTAACGCATCCTGACGAACACGGCCGTAACCTTTGACAATGCGTCCGGCATCGGCAGCGAGCGAGCCCAGTTGAGGACTTTTCTTCGATTGCGCCACAATGGCCGCATCCCAGCGTGCTAACAGCGCTTGTTCGTGCCCGTAACGCCGTGAGCTGCGACGCATGCCCTTGAGCAGGGATATACCGCGCATCGTGGTGTAACCGATAAAGCCATTAGTCTTAATCTGAATGGGAAACTTGAGCGAATCAAAATCAGACTTGAACAAGCGGCCCACTTTTTCAATCACCGTAGCCAGCGGTGCTGGCAAGCCACCGAGAATCTGCTCCATATCGGGCACTAAATAATCCGTCACCACAAAACGTTGGTCGCCTGTGACGCCAAAGTCTTGCTTGATGCGGGCAAAGCGTTCCGGCCGTGTTTTAAGCTGAGCAACCCGCGCACCGTCTTCATAGGTCATCCAGTTCGACAAATGCTGTGCATAGGCTTCCACCAGGCTGGCATCGGCGCCCGGCTGCTTGGCCATTATGGCCACGCGCGCTAAAAAGTCTTCGGCATACTGGGTGTCTTGATAATCCATCAGTCGATACAAGGCTTCAGCCAAAATCAAGTGCATGCTCGGGCCATAGATCAGTGCCGCATGTGATAGCAGGCGGTCGTAATCCTTACGCTGATTCTCATGCAAACGCCCTTGGCGCTGGCGTGCCAGTTCAGCACCATCTACTGCAGCGTGGCCTTCGACCATCATGCGTGGCAAGGTGCCGTCTTTGACACGGTTGTAACCGATGTCAAAAGCTGCGATGCTGGCTTTAACATTCACTTCAGATTCACGTATCGCCTCGTGAAATGGCTCGCGGGGCAAATCAAAGGCAGGGGAGGCAATCGCCGCCCCCAACAACAAGGCGTTGCTGGTCAGTGCAGGCAGGCCGGCTTCCAACACCAACCGCTGCGCATCCACCACATTGTGTCGCCCAGGGGCCAGTTCGGCCACAGCACGCGCGATAATCGAAGAATCATAAATGCCGCCTTCTGCCGGCATTTTTTCCATCGTTGTCAAATAGCGCGTGCTATTGCCAATGATGCTGCAAGTGGGCGAAGCAAAGCCGCCAAAGACCAGGCGGCCTAATTCGAGTAACTCTTGGCCGATGAGCAAATCAACATCCCCCGGTGTGGCAAATACGGAAGTAATCGGCGTTTTGCCTTGGCCAGGAATGGCTTCGCAGTAGTAAGTCACTGTGCCCGCACGTTGTGATAAGCCCAGCAAACCAATGCTGGTCGCGCGCCAGCCGGCATTGATCAGGCCATGCACCAGCCAATCGCTCAATACACCACCGCCCTGTCCGCCGACTGTGCCAATGAGAATGCGCTTGGCACGCGGACGGTCAGTCGGGATAGTTCCGGTTGCTACAGTCGTCGTTGCAGTATTCATTTTAGGCGGCTTCCTTGCTGGTTACGGGGACACGCGCGGCGGGGCTGCCGACCAGCAAGCGGGAAACACTTGCCTTGATCTTTTCCAGCCAGCTGGCGTTCTCGATTTTTGTCACTTTGAAAAACGACGGGCACAACTGTGCCGCCGTGGTGATCTCGCCACATACGCCACAACCCACACAGGTAGCATCAATCGCGGCAATGGGCGCGGTACGCAAGCTGTTCGGCCCTTCTTTGAGTGTCAAGGAGGGGCAACCGTTAAAGCGCATACAGGCGTGATCGCCCACACAGACTTCGGCATCCACACCCAAACGATCAATCTCCACCCGCTCACCGGCCTTAATGGCTTTGTCACGTTCGGGCTTGACGCGGCGTTGCTTTTGCAGCTGGCATTCCGCTTCGGAAATCAACACCCGAATTTTGGGAATTTTCGTATCGCGACGATAACGATCCATGATCTCTTTGAATGCCTTGAAATCGTAAGGATTGACGCGCTCAACATCCCTGACCCCCATGCCACGGAAGGTGTTCTCAATGCTCATATCCGAACCGACCTCTTCGCCTGTCATCAACTTTCCGACGTTGGGGTTTTCATGTGCGCCGGTCATGGCGGTCCATTTATTATCGGCCACAATGTAAATCGCATCTTGCCGGTTATAAATGGCATTCGCGGCCGACGTGTTAAAGGCGCTGTGCCATAAGGTGCCATCGCCTACAACGGAAACATTCTGTTGCTTTGACAAGGCTGAAATGCCTGTGGCAGCAGCCAAGCCGCCGCCCATGCCCATGTTGGAATCAGCCATGCCAAACGGCGCGTAGGCGGCCATGCCATAACAGCCCACATCGCCACCATGCCATTCTTTCACGCCGGTTTTATATTCCTCGATTTTCATCTGCGCAAAAATCGGACGCTCAGGGCAACCGGTGCAGAACGTCGGAATGCGTGGCGGCACGGGGGCAGGGAAGAGGCTCACGGCCTGGCTCTTCCGGGCAATCACTTCACCAAGTGTTGCCGTTGGGCTCAACTCCAATTCAGGTAGAGCTTCGGCGATAAACCTGGCCAAGGGTTGTGCCAAGCGATCCGGCAGCAATTCGCCATATTTCGGGATGATGTCATGGCCATAAAACTTGGTCATGATGCCGCGCTTTTGCATCAACGTGCGTATTTGCATTTCCAGCAACTCAGGCTGACCTTCTTCCACCAGCAGCACATGGCTTTTGTCTTTTACAAAATTGGCAATTTGATCGTCATTCAGCGGATGAATCACATTGAGTTGCAACAGTTGCAGGCGTGAATCCATATCGCCAAACTCGTCAGCCAACCCCAGCAGGCTCAACAACCGCATGGTGGTATTAAATGTCGTGCCATGCGTGATGATGCCAACTTTAGCGTTCTCATAGCCAAAGTATTCATTTAGTTTGCGCTCAACCACCAAGCGCGCGGCGGTGGGCAGGCGGCTCTCAAAGCGTGCAGACTCCTGGTTATACGAGTTCGGCGGGAAAGGAAATGTCGCTGGGTCCCGCTTGAAATCAATCGCTTTGTTGTTGGTATTGATCTTGGCCATGACATTGTCGCCAACCGTCACCCGGGCATTGCAATGCGAGAGCTGCGGGCGAACCAGCAAGGCCACAACCGATTGGCTATCGCGTGAAATATCCATGCCTTCTTTCACCATGCGATGCAGCACTTGCGAGTCACCCCGCGAATCGATCACGATGATGCCCGATTTCACTCCCCAGGAAAGCGTGCGCTGCAGCACCGACGTGCTAGAACCACCGTAATCTTCACCCACAATAATCATCGCACCTTCTTTGACACCGATCTGCGAGACGTGATCCACCACATCCTGACCGACACCATTGCCGAGTACCTTCCAGGTAACCGCACCACGCACCGGGCCATATACAGAGGTTGTCAGTAGCGCAGCAGCGGCCATCTCGTTGCTGGAGGTTTCAAAAAATACACCATACTTTTTGAGCACTGTCTCGTAAGCGTCAGCTGCTGCATCCATGACGTTAGCCACGGGTGAGCCCGGATAGCCGCCGATATAGCTGATGCCGGATTCGAGCAGCGCCTTGAGAACAACCAATGCGCCATCGCCATACAACGTGTCGCCGTGCTTGCCTTCCAGCTCCGCAATTTGTTCTGATGCGTAAGAATGTGCCATGGTTACTACTCCTCTAAATATTATTAGTGTCGGTTTACTTACTGTGCTGCATCATTCATTGCATTCGCGATCCCCAAGTGGGGCTTACAGCGGAGGTGCTTACAGCGCCATCTTCAATTGCTCACGCCATCTCGCCAGCGCCGACTTTTTTGATCAGCGCCCCTTGAACATCGGTGGACGTTTTTCAGAAAAAGCTGCCAAGCCTTCCTTTTGGTCTTCTGTCGTAATCAGGAATGCCATGGATAAAGCCTCGATATCCATAAATGCATCAAACGGCATACGCAGCGCATCACGCAAGGCTTTTTTAGCCAGGCCATGCGCCATCGTTGGCCCAGCGGCTAGCTGGTCAGCAATTTTATGCGCTTCTTTGGTGAGCTCACTGGCCGGTACCGTCCAATTGTATAGACCAATATCGGTCGCTTCTTGTGCGGTTAAAGTTTTATTTAACAGCACAATTTCCTTGGCCCGGGTCATGCCCAAGCGATGCGCGAGAAAATACAGCGCGCCCGAATCCGGCATCGCGCCGATTTTGCCAAACGCAGGAATAAACGAAGCCTCTTCGCTGGCCAACACTAAATCAGCTGCCATGACCAAACTGATGCCCGCCCCAGCTGCTGGCCCATTGAGTACGGCTAAAACAGGTTTATCGAGCATTACGATGGCGCGAATCAACGGGCGCATTTCGATATCCAGAAAATGCAGCACTTCGCTGGGCGAGTGGGTTTTGAAAATGGATTTCAAATCACCCCCGGCGCAAAATACCGGACCTTCACCGGTGAGTGACACGGCACGCACAGAAGGGTCGCGCGCGGCTTCAGCGAGCGCATCCGACAGTGCCCGCACGCACGTGGCGTCCAGCGCATTGCGCACATGTGGCCGCGTGATGCAAATTTCCCTCACCGTACCACGGCGAGAAACGGAAATGGTTTTCTCTTGATTCATGGGCCTACTTTCTACTTAGGGGTTTTTGAAGTTGGGCTTTTCTTTGGCTTTAAATGCGCGCACGGCTTCTGCATGGTTAGTCGTACGGAAAGTTAGCCCTTCCAAGCCTAGCGATGCATCAATTACCTGATTCAAAATCATGCGCAGATACAGATTGACCGAGCGCTTGGTCATTTCAATACCCAGGCGCGGGCCATTGGCCAGGCGTTCGGCAAAAGCGTAGGTGCGCGCTTCCAGTTCGGCAGCAGGCACGGCGTAATTCACCAGACCAATCTCCGCTGCTTGCTTGCCTGTGAGCGGGTCACCTGTCATGAGATATTCTTTTGCACGGTTAGGGCCAATCAGCAAAGGCCAAATAATCGCACCACCATCACCTGCGGCCACCCCCACAGAGACGTGTGAATCCGCAATTTTCGCGGCTTCATCCATGAAGCTCACATCGGCAAACAAGCCCAGCGTTGCACCCAGGCCCATGGCAGCGCCATTGATCATGGAAATAACGGGCTGCCGCGCATCAATCAGCGCACGTAAAACCTCAACACCTTCACGCAAGACCTTGCTGTAATCGTCTCCATCCCCATCGCTCAGCACCTTGATCCAGTCAAGATCGCCCCCGGCACAAAATGCACGGCCAGCAGGGTCGCCTGTTAAAACAATAGCACCGATGGTTTTATCCATGGCGGCTTCGCGCAACGCCTGGGGCAATTCTTCATGCATAAAGGCGTCAACTGCATTGCGCTTTTCAGGTGAACTCAGCTTGATGGTAAGAATGGCGCCTTTGCGTTCAAGAATTAACCGCTGATACTTTTTGCTCATGTCTCTCTCCAGAGTGAATTAAAATTTTTTGAAAACTTTTACTACAATTTGATCACGGCATCGTGTTAATTTTTTGCTCTGCCGTTCATGCCTGTGCTGTCCCTTCCCATCGCTTCATGCCGGGCACATCAATATTGAATTGATCCAGTACGCGTCCTGCCATCTGGGTCACCGCATCATCCAGCGAACAAGGCCCAAGATAGAACGAGGGCACAGGCGGCATGATGATGGCACCGGCTTCTGTTGCCAACGTCATGTTGCGCAGATGAATCAAGTTCAACGGCGCTTCACGCGTTACCAATACCAGCCGGCGCCGCTCTTTGAGTGTGACATCTGCCGCGCGGGTAATCAAATTGCTGCTCGCCCCATTCGCAATTCCCGACAAGGTATTCATCGAGCAAGGAATCACCACCATGCCCGCAGTACGAAACGAGCCACTGGCAATTGACGCGCCAATGTCTTTGTTGTTGTGCACTTGCGTTGCCAATGCTTCAAACGTCTCGCGCGATTCATTTAATTCAAGCTTTGCGGTGAGCACGGCGGCAGAAGACAACACCAGGTGCGTCTCCCAACCTGCCACTTGATTCAGCAATTGCAGCAATCGCAAGCCGAGCAAAGAACCAGACGCACCGCTGACAGCAACGATCAACCGTTGCCGGGCATCACTCATGCTGCCTGCCTGGATACATCGGTTGAGCCAATAGCGCTGGTCAACAGTGCTTGCAGTTTGTTAAAGCCTGCGTCGCTGTAAGTCGCCATTGCTGCTTTACGGAACGCGGGATCCGCCCTCACAACCCCAATGCCCTGCGTTGCCCACTCACGAATCAAGGCATTGCCGCAATCCAGCGCGCGCTGTGCTTGGCCCTCTTCATAAGACAGCAAAACCTCGCCCAACAGTGCTCGCCATGAAGTTCCCTGCTCGACGATAACACCACACCCCGCTGCCCTGGCAACTTCTTGTGTCCGTTTTGCAAACTTGAGTGCTTGTGGGCCTTCGATCGGCATGGCAAACACCAGGCGCAGATAGCGGGAGCCGACAGATTTCTCATACTGTGCCCACTCTGCTATCGGACGCCCCTGCATCAACCCGGCACGTGCAGCAGCAGGACCTACTTTGGCACTGGTTAAATCTTCCAGACGCGAACCACTGAGCTTGCCCGCAATGCCATTTAACATGCCCCACAAGAGATCAACGTTTTTGGGCAGCCCGTAAAGTGCGCCGTAAATATTCCACGCCGCAGGCGTGCCGCCGAGCAAGGCACGCTCGCTCTCGCCATCAATTACCACAATGGTATTCGGCACGATCATATTGATACGCAGATCGCGCATGATTTCGACTGCAGCCATCATGGTCGCTTCATCATCGATGCGGAATGCAAAAGGACGATACGCGGGCGGTGCGGGGGAAATCCACAAACCTACCTTGGTGGGAATACCCAGGCCTGATTGCGTGAAGCTGCCATCAACATAGGGGCCAAACCCTAATTTGAACAACTGCCAGCAATCTCCTTTCGGGAAAGCACCCATCCCGGTACGTATTTGTGTGCCCTCGGCCGTAATCACTTCCAGGCCGCACTGCATCATCAAGTGATCGCTATACGCGGTATAGCCAAATGACCGGTCCCAAATGCTACCCAAGATCGATTCTGCGTCGTTACGCCCGCTATCTACCCAAAAATCATGGCCTTTCGCTTTCAAGGCCGCAGTCAAATCCGCATGGCTCACCCCCGGCTCAACCAATGCCGTTGCAGAATTAGGATCAATTGAGATCACCGCGCGCATGGCCGATAAATCAACCAGCACGGGCTCACTCGTTACCTCGGGCGCGAGCAAGCCGTTTCCGCTGGCATTGGGCGCAACCCATAAGGCCACGCCCTCGGCATGAGCCGCCTTTTGAATTATCTGGACTTCTTTGACGGTCTTGGGGCGTATCACTTTTTTAGGCAGATTCAAGATGCCTGCAGTGCCGCGCAAGATTTTCGCGTCGGTCAGCGCTTCAATCTTTACACCGCTTTTTTTAAGTTTTGCTTCCAGTGTACTTATTGTCATAATCTTCCTCGCCACTCATCAAGTTGGTTTGCGGGCGGGTGGAATCACCTGCCGCAAACTATCAAAATCAACACCTTTCATTTGTGCCCAGGCCGGCCGCAGTTTTGGATCTATCGATTCAGCAGGCTCGCTATCCCGCCAGGTATAAGCGCAGTCTTTACAATGCCAGACACGCCACAGAACTTTCCCGTCTTCCATACCGGCATGCATTTGCGTCACCCCTGGTGACTCACATCGGGAACAAATTGCTTTCATCAGCCGCGTCCTTTCTGGAGTTCATTCAAGCGCTGCATCAAGGCGTCAATTTCCGGACCCATCGGCCGATCCACCAGATGCGGATCAGCCCCCAGATTATCTGGCGCCATAAAACTCGTGGCATCAATAATCAAGCGATGTCCTTTGCCCGGCACTTCGGCTGCCGGGTCAATCGGCACCATCGGCATATTGGGGATGACAATAATGTCATTCGCTCGAGTACGTGTTGATAAGGCCCACATCACCTGGTTCAGATCGAAAGGATCCACATTCTCATCGACCAGTATCAAGTTTTTCAGATACATCGTGCCGTGTGGTGTACCCAGCGCCCGCATCGCCACCGATTTGGCAAAGCCGGAGAAACGATTTTTCACCGAGATAATGCCGGTCAAGCCATGCTGATACAGGGCATTAAC
>DATCQI010000157.1:0-6592 GCA_036569545.1 Rugosibacter sp.
CATAGGCAATGCTTAAGCCCGGCTGCCTCCAAATAAGCCCGTCATCGAGAGAACCCAAATCGGCCAGCGCCTTGAGCAAACTGGATTTGCCCGTCCCGTTACGACCAATCAACCCGACACGCTCACCTGGATCAAGCTGCATCGCAGCCCGATCCAGCAAGGCCACATGGCCATAAGCGAGGCAAGCGCGGTCAATGGTAATTAAGGGCATAAGATTTTTTTAAACATGAAGTGAGTATGAGAAAGTATGACTTGAATCTGTAGCGAAAGCTGCGAAATCATAGGTGAACGGTTAGAATTCGCGGCGCGCCTTCGTAGCTCAGTGGATAGAGCGACCGCCTCCTAAGCGGTAGGTCAGCAGTTCGATTCTGCTCGAGGGCACCAGCCTGTTTGCAGTTTTACTTGATGCGTGTAAGTACCGGGCGATTAGATGTGGCAGTCGGTGTGGTAGAAGCGCTGCTTTCTGCACTTTTCGCCTCTGGTTTGTGCTCAGAGGTAGGATGCATCGACGGCTTGGTTACTAACTTAGTTGCCACCCTCGTCGCTTCATCGGCAGACAAAGCAGTCAGGACTGATTCCGTTATTTCAAACGCCATCCCTTCATTACTCTCGCGTGCATAGATCGCCGCTACACGAGCGACAGGCACAACGACTGGGAAAACCTTGCCACTAAACCGCCCCTGAAACGTAATTTCGTCATTACCAAGCTGCAATTGATTCGTTGCATCCAGCCCGATATTAAAAACGATTTCACCATTCTTGATGAACTCTGCTGGCGCACGCGTCATTGCATCCACAACCACCGAAAGATACGGCGTGAAGCCCTGATCGATACACCACTCATGTAGCGCACGAATCAGATAGGGTTTGGTTGATTGCATGGCTGTTTAGACTAAAAGTGCAGAAGAAATAGAGCGATGAATGCCGTGCGAAATACAACTAAAAAAGAAAGCAGCGCACGGCATTGGCGCATGGAAATCTATCGGCGCATTGCTTTTTCTGTTGGCGTCAATGCATCAATGAACCCTTGCCGAGAAAAAATACGCTCGGCGTATTTCATCAATGACGATGCCGTTTTAGGCAACTCAATACCATAATGATCCAGACGCCATAACAGCGGGGCAATCGCCACATCAAGCATGGAAAACTCATCTGCCATCAGGTATTTTTGTTTGTTGAACATGCTGGATAAATCAACCAGCCTGTCGCGAATATGCAAGCGAGATTTATCGGCTGTCTTCAGATTTTTTTCCAGCACAGGCACATGGCTGAACAACTCGTGTTCCATCGTGAACAACAGCTGACGAGCCTTGGCACGTGTTTGCGGATCCGGCGGCATCAATTGCGGATGGGGAAAGCGCTCATCAATATATTCATTGATGATGTTTGATTCGTACAGCACCAGGTCACGATCCACCAGCACCGGCACATGGTTGTAGGGATTAATAATCGCTATCTCTTCTGGTTTATTCAGAAGATCAACATCAATCACCTGAAAATCCATCTGCTTTTCGTACAAGACAATGCGGCAGCGATGACTGAAGGGACAGGTTGTCCCTGAATACAAATTCATCATCGCGCTGGTGCCCCAGGAGTAGTCCGCATCACGCACGACTTTACGCACGGGTGGCGCATTCATTTCTCGATGTCCCATAGTTGCCATTACCTATAAAGTTAATGAATATCTTTCCAGTATTCGCGTTTCAGCGCATACGCCAAGACAAATAAAACACCTAGAAAAAGTAAAACTATCCAGCCAAGACTCTTGCGTTTTGCCGCAGCAGGCTCGCCCATGTACTGCAAAAATCCAACCAGGTCTGCCACCATGTCGTCATACGCTTGCGGTTGCATTTTGCCTGGGACAGCCAGCGTCAGTTTATGGTCTTTACCCAGAACTTGCTGGCCCTGCAATTCCCACAGTACGTGCGGCATACCGACATTTTCAAACACGGTATTGTTCCAGCCAGTAGGCCGCTTGCTGTCACGATAAAACCCGCGCAAATAAGTGTATAGCCAATCAGCACCAGAGCCAGCCTCTGAGGCCCGCGCACGCGCAATAACCGTCAGGTCAGGCGGCGCAACACCAAACCATTCCTTAGCCTCATCGCGTCGCATGGCTACGTTCATTGTGTCGCCTACTTTGTCCGCAGTAAACAGCAAATTGTCTTTAATCTGCTGATCAGTCAGACCAATATCCGTCAAGCGGTTATAGCGCATGTAGGATGCAGAATGGCAATTCAGGCAATAATTGACAAAAACCTTGGCCCCATTTTGCAATGCGGCTTTGTCACCCGAACGATCCGGCGCATGATCAAGATGCAGCTCGGCTCCGCTCGCCAATGCCAGTACAGGGGCAAAAAGCAGTGAAAAGAATAATTTCCTCATTTCTTCACTCCATGCCCTGAAAAAGTCACACGATCAGGTTCGGGCTTGCATTTATCAATACTGCTATAAATTGGCATGAGCAGGAAGAAGGCAAAATAGATGACCGAACATATTTGCGAAACCAAAGTACGTATGGGGGTAGGCGGCAATACGCCAAGATAACCCAGCACGAAGAAGCTAATCACAAAGGCTGCCAGAAAGGTTTTATAGATCGGGCCGCGATAACGAATCGATTTTGCCGGACTGCGATCAAGCCAGGGTAATAATACAAAAATCATGGCTGATGCACCCATCGCAACCACACCCCAGAACTTGGCATCCACCCCAAAGAGCGGGTAAGTTACTGCACGCAAAATGGAATAGAACGGCGTGAAATACCACACCGGCGCGATGTGTGGCGGAGTTTGCAATGGATTGGCCGGGAAGAAGTTGTTGTACTCAAGAAAGTAACCGCCGACCTCTGGTGCAAAAAACACGATGAGTGAGAAAACGATCAAAAATACGACCACACCCATGATGTCTTTCACCGTGTAATACGGGTGAAAGGGAATGCCATCCAGCGGAATACCCTTGGCGTCTTTTTTCTTTTTTATTTCAATACCATCCGGATTATTGGAGCCAACCTCATGCAGCGCAAGGATATGTGCCACAACGAGGCCAATCAGCACAAGAGGCACTGCAATCACATGAAACGCAAAAAAGCGGTTCAGCGTGGCATCCCCCACAACATAATCACCGCGTATCCATAGTGAAAGATCCGGTCCAACAAACGGAATGGCAGAGAATAGATTGACAATAACCTGCGCCCCCCAATACGACATCTGACCCCAGGGCAACAAGTATCCAAAGAAAGCCTCAGCCATCAGGCACAGAAAAATCAGCATGCCGAAAATCCAGATCAGCTCGCGTGGTTTGCGGTATGAACCATACAGCATGCCGCGAAACATATGCATGTACACCACAATGAAAAACGCCGAAGCGCCAGTTGAATGTATATAGCGAATCAACCAGCCCCAGGGCACATCGCGCATGATGTATTCAACACTGGCAAACGCTACCGGAACACCCGCGGCGTTTAACGATGCGTCGGGCTTGAAATGCATGACCAGAAAAATACCTGTCACGATTTGTATCACTAGAACTAACAGGGCTAGCGAGCCAAAGAAATACCAGAAGTTGAAATTTTTTGGCGCATAGTATTCAGATAGATGCGCCTTCCAGTTGGAAGTTAACGGAAACCGCTCATCAACCCAGCCCAGCAGGTCTTTGAGTTTGGTGTTTACGGCGCTCATGCCTTGACTCCCTTATCTTCGCCAATAACAATACGTGCATCGCCAAGGTACATATGTTGTGGCACTACCAGATTAGTTGGTGCTGGTTTATCCTTAAACACACGCCCCGCCAAATCAAACGTTGAACCATGGCACGGGCACACAAACCCGCCCACCCAATCAAGAGCTACACCTGAATCAGCGCCCGTCTTGAACTTTGCAGTAGGCGAACAACCCAAGTGCGTACAAATACCGACGGCTACCAGGATTGCAGGTTTGATTGAGCGCGTTTCATTTCTGCAGTAGTCGGGTTGCTGATCTTTTTCCGACTTGGGATCGCTGACTTCTGTATCTGTGACTTTAAGTGAAGCCAGCTGCTCTGGGGTGCGGTTAAGGATCCACACCGGCTTGCCACGCCACGCAACCGTCATCATTTGCCCGGGAGACAGCTTGCTGATATCAACCTCAACTGGTGCGCCAGCTGCTTTGGCGCGTTCAGAAGGCATCATGCTAGCCACAAAAGGTACCGCTGCCGCTACCCCTCCCAAACCTCCGACGGTGGCAGTGGCCACCAAAAGTCGCCTTCGACTGCAATCGACTTTTCCGTCATTGCTCATGTTGTTTTCCCTGAAAAGTACTAAAAATGTCGCTTAAATTGCCCAAGTTTCCTATTGTAGCGAATCTCGATCAGAGATTAAAGCCTTTGCATAATTTATTGTGCATATTTGAAAAAATAACCCAATATTTACAAATAGATAGAGAATTTATTTTTTAGGGGCCCCAGGCAGGCGACAGTCCCGTCCAAGCAACCCCAACGATATGGAATCTAGCCAAAGTCTTTGCGTTCGCGTAAGGCCTGCGCGACAGTGGCCGTATCAGAAAATTCCAGCTCGCCACCCACGGGCAAGCCGCGCGCAATGCGGCTAACCTTGATATCGCGCGCATGCAGCAATTCAGACAGGTAATGGGCCGTGGCCTCGCCTTCGTTGGTGAAATTCGTGGCGAGAATCACTTCTTTGACCACGCCATCCATGGCTCGTGCGATCAAGCGGCCAAATGCCAACTCTGTGGGCCCAATACCATCCAGCGGCGATAAGCGGCCCATCAGCACATAGTAAAGCCCATTGTAAGCCTGCGTCTGCTCCATGCTGTTCAGGTCAATCGGCATTTCGACGATGCATAACTGCGCCGGGTCGCGACGCGTGGAAAGGCAGCGTTCGCAAATTTCCTGTTCAGTGAAATTGTTACAGCGATTGCAATGATGCAAATTATGCAAGGCCGAATCGAGCGCCCGGGCCAATCGGTCAGCACCCCGCCGGTTGCGCTGCAGCAAGTGGTAAGCCATGCGCTGCGCGGCCTTGGGGCCGACGCCGGGCAAACTGCGCAATGCTTCAATCAGTTCTTCCAGGCTAGCGCTGGCTGGCATAAGAGTGTCTCAAATGGCAATCGCTCAACGATGCAGCACGTCAATAAGTTCCAGGCAGTTTTCTCAAGTTCTGCTCAAAACGGCATTTTAAAGCCCGGTGGCAATGACATGCCGGCGGTAAAGCCACTCATCTTTTCAGCGGTAATCGCTTCGGCACGTCGATTGGCATCATTCATTGCCGCAGCGATCAGATCTTCGAGCATTTCCTTATCATCCAGCACCGAAGGATCAATCGTCACGCGCTTGACTTCATGTTTGCAGGACATAACCACCTTCACTGCTCCAGCACCTGACTGACCCTCCACGTCCAGCAAGGCCAATGCTTCTTGCGCTTTGGCCATGTTAGTTTGCATCTGCTGCGCCTGCTTCATCAATCCGGCAATGCCACCTTTCATCATGCTCACTACTCCTTATTTACTGATTTAATCGTTGGTTCATCAATGCTGGCATCGAACAGATCGACCACTTCACGTACAAAAGGGTCTTGTTCAATGGCAGCAATCGCGCGATCTTGACGCTCACGCTGCACAGTGCGGCTGCGATCCGCCGGAGTCATGCTGGCAGGCTCGGCGACTTCGATTTCCAAACGCAGCCTGCGTCCGTAATGAGATTGCAACTCCGCTTGAAGCTTGTCTTGCTGCACCGTACCGAGCAAATGTTTATGCACAGGGGATAGCCGCAACTGAATGGCGGTGTCAGTCAGTTGCATAAGTTCGCAGTGCTGCGCCAGTTGCTTGGCCATGCCGGTAACTGAGAGTTTCGCCACCTGCGCATGCCAGTCGCCTGAATGGGCTGGAATGCTATTAACCGGTATCGCAGGAAAAGTCGGCGCCGGTGATACGCCGCAAAGCAAGTCCTCTTGGAGGACGGCGCTTGATGCAGGGTGCTGAATGATTTCTTGAGAAACAGTGCCAGATGAAGCCTTAGGCGATAGTGCTTTTACTGGCGCAGGCTTTACGGATGCCGCAAGTGCAGCAGCGGGTACAGTCGAGGCCCTGGATACATTGCGCTCAGGCCGAAATGCATGCAAGCGTAGCAAGGTCATGACAAAACCGGCGTACTCATCCGGTGCCAGCACCAGTTCATCCCGGCCATGGATAGCAATTTGATACGCCAGTTGCAAAAATTCAGCATCCAGTGCCTGGGCATAAACCGTTAAACGGCTGCGCTCTGCTTCATCAATCAAGGCCTCAGGCGCAAATTGGGTGAGCGCTATGCGATGAAACAACGTGGCTAGTTCTTGCAAGCCTCCATCAAACGAAAAGCTCCCCGCATCCATCTGCTTTGCTACGGCCAGCAAGGCGTGCATATCCTGTGCCAACAGGCCATCCAGCAGGGCGAATAAATACTCATCACCGACCGTGCCCAGCATGGCACGGACACTCTCCTCGGTAACGTGGCCAGCACCATGGGCAATTGCCTGATCTAGCAGCGAGAGCGCATCACGCATGCTGCCTGCGGCACCCTTGGCCAGATGACGCAACGCAGGCAGCTCGAACGGAATGGTTTC
>DATCQI010000158.1:0-2093 GCA_036569545.1 Rugosibacter sp.
GCTTTGTTGCAGTCATGGATTCCTGCGAGGTGCTGCCGCCTTTAGTGTCGGCATTGATCCCCGAGTTAAAGCGGATGATCGCATTGATGTCTGAACCGGAACACTTTCCGCAGATCGAGGTGGCCGTTGGTGAAGTTCAAACGGTGTTGTTGCTGCGCCATCTTTCGTCGCTCAACTGTGAGGATGAAGGTCATTTACGGCGCTTTGCCGATACGCATGGGGTAGTTTGGTATTTGCAATCCAAGGGGCCGGATACTGTCAGGTTGTTTTACCCTGAGAATTCGCCTCTTTTGACCTACACATTGCCTGATTATGGTCTTGTGTTCCGTTTCTGGCCGACAGAATTTACGCAGGTCAATGAGGGTGTTAATCGTATGCTGGTGAGGCGTGCCATGGCGTTGCTGGCACCGCAAAAAGGCGAACGCATTGTGGATATGTTTTGCGGGTTGGGCAACTTCACTTTACCGATTGCTCGGTTAGGGGCAACGGTCGTGGGGGTCGAGGGTAGTTCAGCGCTGGTGCAGCGGGCCCAGGATAATGCTGAATTGAATGGTTTGTCTGCGCAGTGCACATTTGCTGTGGCCAACTTATTCGAGGCGACTGAAGCCAGTGTCACTGCATTGGGCCAGGTGGATAAGCTCTTGATCGATCCGCCACGAGAAGGTGCCATAGCCTTGGTTAATGCACTGCCCGCAGAAGGCGGGCCACGGCGCATTGTGTATGTTTCTTGCAGCCCGGCAACGTTGGCGAGAGATGCTGCTGTATTGGTGCATGGAAAAGGGTACACGCTTCACGGAGCGGGTATTGCGAGCATGTTTCCGCATACCTCTCACGTTGAATCGATTGCGGTGTTTGAAAAGTAGCAGAAAAAAAGCGACCTCGCAGGGTCGCTTTTTTTTAACGATTTTTTAATATTGCGCCGCATCACCAGCGTGCCCCGCAGGAAGTCTCCTTGGGGTACCGACTTATCAGTTAGTCGCGCTGACCACTAAGCATCATCAGTAAATTCAGCAAGCTGACGAAAATATTGTAAATACTGAGATAAACAGACAGGGTTGCACTGATGTAGTTGGTCTCTCCGCCATGCACGATGCGGTTGATGTCATACAGGATATAACCTGAAAAAATCACGATGGCGATAGCCGATATGGCGAGTGTCAGAGCGGGAATCTGAAAAAAGATATTGGCAACCATCGCGACCAGCAACAGGATGACACCGACAAACAGAAACTTGCCGATATTGGAAAAATCCCGTTTTGTTGTCGAGGCGACAGCAGCCAGCGAAAAGAAAATCGCTCCGGTACCACCGGCCGCCATGGCGATCAACGTGCCGCCGTTAGAGAAGCCAATCGCTACTTGCAAGATGCGCGAGAGCATCAGCCCCATGAAAAAGGTAAAGCCAAGTAGCAAAAACACGCCGATGCTGCTGTTTTTATTGCGCTCAATACCCCACATGAAGCCAAAAGCAATGCCCATGAACAGGATAAAGCTGACAAAGGGGCTGCCCGCAAAAAAAGCGAACTTCATTTGCGTGCCGATAAACGCGCCGAGCACGGTCGGTACCATGGACAGTGCCAGCAGACCATAGGTGTTGCGCAGCACGCGATGCTGGCTTTCAGCTCTTATTTGCGCTGGAGTCTGGGTGTAGGCGTTTGTGGTTTCCATAGAGCACATTTCCTTTGGGTGAGTAATAACGTGTATTCGATATCTAAATACAAGAATAGTTCATTTGGTTTGTGCAGATGATAAAGTAAAGCGTTGCACACGGACATTACGCGGATATTACGTTATGTCCTTCCTTTACCCGGCATTCTATGGCATTTTCCCGGGCATTTTTGGTTTTGGTTTGTTTCGTTAAGGCTTCTTATGATCGTTTCACCTCTTATTCCCGTGGCCGGTGGCTATATTGACGGCCATTGGTGTGCGGCTGATGACGGGCAAACTTTTCCCGTGATCAACCCCGCTACGGGCGATGTGCTCGCTCAAGTGGCGCGCATGGGCGGTGACGAGACCCTGCGAGCAGTTAGTGCTGCCAGCCGTGTTATGGCGGATGCCCCAACCATTGCGCAACGTCGTGAATGGCTCGAAAACAT
>DATCQI010000159.1:0-1915 GCA_036569545.1 Rugosibacter sp.
CGGCAAGCGCGGGCCGGGTGCCTGCTTGTTCCAGTCCAGCGACTCCAGATAGTCGCGCACAAACTGTTTATCAAAACTGGGCGGGCTAATACCCACTTGATATTGATTAGCCGGCCAGAAACGGGAAGAATCCGGCGTTAACACTTCGTCAATCAGATACAGTCGGCCCTCTTTGTCCTGGCCGAATTCAAATTTGGTATCCGCAATAATAATGCCATGCACGCGGGCAAATGCAGCAGCTTCACGGTACAGGCGCAGCGTAGTTTCTTTGACTTTTTTGGCCAGCTCAACACCAATCAAGCCTTCTACTGTTGCGTAGTCGATATTTTCATCGTGATCGCCTATTTCCGCTTTGGTTGCCGGGGTAAAAATAGGTTCAGGCAATTGCTGCGCCTGTTGCAGCCCCGCAGGCAAGGCAATACCGCAGACAGCACCGGTAGTTTGGTAATCTTTCCAGCCCGAGCCAATCAGGTAACCACGCGCCACCGCTTCAATAGGCAAAGGTTTAAGGCGTTTGGCCACGACGGAACGACCACGCACTTGCTCCCGCTCGGCTTCTGTTTCCACTACAGACTCAGGATCTATTCCCGTGAGCTGGTTTGAAATCACATGTGCTAATTTACCAAACCAGAAATCAGCCACAGCGGTCAGTACTTCACCCTTGCCAGGGATCGGATCCGGCAAAATGACATCAAAGGCAGATAACCGATCCGTCGTAACAATGAGCAAAAGATCATCGCTCACGGCATAGATATCGCGCACTTTGCCACGCGCCAGCAGCGGCAAACTCGTTAGTGAAGATTCAAACAGGGCAGGTTGTGTCATGAGAAAACTCGAAGTAAGAAGAAATTATTTGACAATAGCATTGAGCTCGCCACTCGTGTAACGCGTGGCCATTTTTTCCATTGGCAGAGGCTTGATTTTACTCGCCTGACCAGCACAGCCAAAAGCTTCGTAGCGTGCTTTGCAAATCGCTTTCATGGCCTTCCTGGTTTCGCCCAGATACTTGCGCGGGTCAAACTCCTTGGGGTTTTCAGCCATGAAGCGGCGAATCGCCGCGGTGGATGCCATGCGCAAATCCGTATCGATGTTGATTTTTCGCACGCCATGCTTGATGCCTTCGACAATTTCTTCCACCGGCACACCGTAGGTTTCACCCATGGCACCACCATATTGGTTAATGAGGGCCAGCAGATCCTGCGGCACCGAGGATGAACCATGCATCACCAAATGCGTGTTCGGAATCCGCGCGTTGATTTCCTTGATGCGGTCGATACGTAACACAGCGCCGGTAGGCGGGCGAGTAAACTTGTACGCGCCGTGCGAGGTGCCTATGGCAATAGCCAACGCATCAACGCCCGTAGCCTTGACGAAATCGGCCGCCTCATTGGCATCGGTCAGCAACTGATCGTGCGAAAGCACGCCTTCGGCACCATGGCCATCTTCTTTTTCACCCATACCTGTTTCCAGCGAACCCAGGCAACCCAGTTCGCCTTCTACCGAAACTCCGATCGCATGGGCTATTTCAACCACGCGGCGGGTGACATTCACGTTGTAATCAAACGAAGCGGGTGTTTTGGCATCTTCTTTTAACGAGCCATCCATCATCACGCTGGAGAAATTCATGCGCATGGCCTGAATGCAAATGGCCGGGCTCGCGCCGTGATCCTGATGCATGACCACAGGAATATCCGGGTTGGCTTCCACGGCCGCTTCAATCAAATGCCGCAGATACGCTTCACCCGCATATTTACGTGCACCGGCCGAGCCCTGCATGATGACGGGGCTGTTGGTCTCGGCAGCCGCCTCCATAATGGCTTGCACCTGTTCCAGATTATTCACATTGAAGGCCGGCAGGCCGTAACCATTTTCTGCCGCATGATCAAGTAATTGACGCATAGATACGAGAGCCATT
>DATCQI010000160.1:0-2927 GCA_036569545.1 Rugosibacter sp.
CAATGCCTCCTGCACCACGAATTGTCTGGCTCCCGTCGCCAAGATATTGAACGACAAATGGGGGATCAAGCGCGGCCTGATGACCACCGTGCATGCCGCAACGGCGACGCAGAAAACCGTGGATGGCCCGTCCAACAAGGACTGGCGCGGCGGGCGCGGGATTCTGGAAAACATTATTCCTTCGTCAACCGGCGCAGCCAAAGCTGTCGGTGTGGTGATACCCGAGTTGAACAAGAAGCTCACGGGCATGTCGTTCCGTGTGCCAACGTCGGACGTGTCCGTGGTTGACCTCACGGTGGAGTTGAACAAGGAAGCCACCTATGCCGAGATTTGCGCAGCGATGAAGGCGGCCTCGGAAGGCACCATGAGGGGCGTGCTGGGCTACACTGAAGAGAAGGTGGTTTCCACCGACTTCCGTGACGAGACCTGCACCTCGGTATTCGATGCTGAAGCCGGCATTGCGCTGGACAGTACCTTCGTCAAGATCATCGCCTGGTATGACAACGAGTGGGGCTATTCGAATAAAGTGCTGGAAATGACGCGCGTGATTGGTAAATAAAAGTCGGTGCTGGCGACACGGCGCAATACACAGTAAAGGTTGATGCATGAACTTTAAAAAACTGACAGATCTGAATGTTTCAGCCAAGCGCGTATTCATCCGTGCTGATCTGAATGTGCCGCAGGATGAGTATGGCGCGATTACCGATGACACGCGCATTCGTGCGGCGTTGCCAGGTATTCGCTATGCGTTGGCAGGTGGTGCGGCGGTGATGGTCACGTCTCACCTTGGCCGCCCGACAGAAGGTGAATTCAAGGCCGAAGATTCGCTTGCACCCATCGCTGCGCGCCTGGCTGAATTGCTCGACCGTCCGGTACCGCTGGTGCAGAACTGGGTGGATGGCGTGAGCATTGCGCCGGGCGATATCGTGCTGCTGGAAAATTGCCGAATGAACAGAGGCGAGAAAAAGAGCGATGACACACTGGCGCAAAAACTCGCCCGGCTGTGCGACATCTGGGTGCATGATGCCTTTGGCACCGCGCATCGGGCGGAGGCCACGACCTACGGCATGGGCAAATTTGCGCCAGTGGCTTGTGCCGGGCCGTGTCTTGCGGCTGAACTTGAGGCATTGACCCTGGCGTTGGCTAAACCAGCGCATCCGCTGGTGGCGATTGTTGCCGGCTCTAAAGTGTCCACCAAATTGACCGTGTTGGAGTCGCTGGCAGACAAGGTGGATCAGTTGATTGTAGGGGGTGGCATTGCCAACACGTTTTTATTGGCGGCAGGCAAGCCCATTGGCAAATCACTCGCCGAGCCCGACCTGGTTGAGGCTGCGCGACGGGTGATGCAAAAAGTAAAAGTGCCCTTGCCTGCAGAAGTGGTCTGTGCCAAGGAATTCTCAGCTACTGCGATGGCAACAGTCAAAAGCGTTGATGACGTCGCGGTTGACGACATGATCCTGGATATTGGTCCGCTGGCGGCGCAAGAGCTCTCCAAAATTGTGGCGCAGGCAGGCACCATCGTCTGGAACGGCCCGGTCGGCGTGTTTGAGATTGAACAGTTTTCCGGCGGCACCAAAACGCTGGCTCATGCGATTACCGACTCCAAGGCTTTTTCATTGGCCGGGGGCGGTGACACGATTGCAGCGATCCATAAATTTGGCACCCAGGTGAGTTATATCTCAACAGCTGGCGGAGCATTTCTTGAGTTTCTTGAAGGCAAGAAACTGCCAGCGGTTGAAATTCTTGAACAGCGTGCCAACAATTAACCGTTAATCGAAACCTTTGCCATGCAGCGCGCAACCAAAATCGTAGCGACTCTCGGCCCGGCGTCCAGTAGTCCGGAACGGCTGGCTCAATTGGTGGCAGCAGGCGTGGATGTGGTGCGGCTGAATTTTTCGCATGGCTCGGCAGATGATCATCGACAGCGCGTAGAAACCTTGCGCGCAGCGGCGCAGCATGCGGAGCGGACTGTTGGCGTGATGGCCGATTTGCAGGGGCCGAAAATCCGCATCGGCAAGTTTGCTGCTGGTCCAATAGCGATCAAGGCGGGCCAGCATTTCATCCTGGATGCCGCTTGCACTTCGGGCGACGCGACGCGTGTGGGTCTGGATTATCCGGAACTGGTGGATGATGTGACGGCGGGCGATGTACTGTTGCTGGATGATGGTCGCACGGTGTTTGACGTAGAGCGTATTGATGGTAGCGAAATCCATTGCCGCAACCGGCATGATGGTGAGTTGTCGAACAACAAGGGCATCAACAAGCAGGGTGGCGGATTGTCGGCCCCGGCGTTGACATTGAAGGACATGGCAGACATCAAGACAGCTGCCGCGCTGAATGTGGATTTTGTTGCCGTGTCTTTTCCAAAGACAGGGGCTGACATGCGCCAGACGCGGCAACTGCTGCACGAGGCGGGGTCAGATGCGCTGGTCATCGCAAAAATCGAGCGCGTTGAGGCGATCGATAATCTGCAGGATATTTTGCATGCTACCGATGGCGTTATGGTGGCGCGGGGTGATCTGGCTGTTGAAGTGGGTGATGCGGCAGTACCCGCCTTGCAAAAGCGCATTATCCGCATGGCGCGTGAAGCGAATCGTTTTGTCATCACCGCCACGCAAATGATGGAATCGATGATTTCCAGCCCGGTGCCGACTCGCGCTGAAGTATCCGATGTGGCGAACGCCGTGCTGGATGGTACGGATGCCGTAATGTTGTCAGCTGAAACCGCTTCTGGCGCGTATCCGGTGGCCGCAGTAGAAGCTATGGTGCGAGTGTGTGTAGCTGCTGAAAGCTCGCATGAAGTTAAAGTGGACGCTCACTTTTTGGATCGCACATTTACCCGCATCGATCAATCCATTGCCATGGCGGCATTGTTTACTGCGGTGCATATGAAAGTCAAAGCCATTGCGGCACTGACAGATTCCGGC
>DATCQI010000161.1:0-14825 GCA_036569545.1 Rugosibacter sp.
CTGGTAAAACCGTGCAGATAGAGAATCATGGGGCCTTAAATCTCAAGCGGCCCACGTCACCCAGCCCCAGTGCCATGAGGCGAGTACCAGCAAACCAAAGCCGATGCGATACCAGGCAAACGGGGTGAAATCATGATGTGCGATAAACCGCAACAGCCAGCGCACGCATACGAAGGCAGACACAGCCGCCGTGACAAAGCCGATAATCCATAAATCAAGATCGTGCCAACTGAGCAGGGCGCGCTCGTGATACAGCTCGTACATGCTTGCCAGAATCAATGTAGGCATGGCCAGAAAGAATGAAAACTCGGTTGCCGCACGACGCGAGAGACCATAAAGCAGCCCGCCAATAATCGTGGCGCCCGAACGCGATGTACCCGGAAACAGTGCCAGCGCCTGTAAAAACCCCATGACAAGTGCATCACGCGGAGTGAGCGCTTCCATTGTATTGATACGCACAGTATGCGTGCGCCGCTCTGCCCACAGGATGACAAACCCGCCCAGGATCAACAGGCTGGCTACCACGGGCGCGGTAAATAAATGGGCCTTGATGGTTTTGCCAAACGCTAAACCAAGTATCGCCAATGGCATAAAGGCGATGGCGATATTGAGGACAAATCGCCGCGCTGCCAGGCTTGCTGCCGCGTCGCCTTTTTGCCACACATCGCGCCCTATCTGGACCAGGCGCTGGCGATATTCCCAGCACACGGCCAGAATCGCACCAGCCTGAATAACTATTTCAAACAACTTGCCGCGCTCGTCGTTAAAGCCAAGTAGTGAGCCGGCAAGAATCAAATGGCCGGTGGATGAAATGGGCAAAAACTCGGTAAGCCCCTCGATAAGCCCTAGAATCAAGGCTTGCAGATGTGGATAAAAGTCCATGAGATATAGGAAAGCCAGCGTTGAAAAACACAAGACGAGGAGGATAAGTCTACCATGCTGAAAAAAATCGCCAGCAAACAATTGCTTGTTGGCATGTACATCCAGGAACTAGATGCCTCCTGGATGGAACATTCCTTCTGGCGCAAACGTTTTTTGCTGGATGACCCGAAGGACATCCAGCGCATCATTGAATCGGGCATCACCAAGGTCTGGATCGACACAGCCAAAGGGCTTGACTTGCCCCGTGATTCAGCATTGGTCACGGCGTCGAGTAATGCCGAAGAAGTGACCATAACCGAGGCGGCATTACAGGCTGCACCTACCGCAAAAGTCGCTGCAGAGGCTGTCCGCATTGGAACAGCGCAAGAGAGCCAGGCAAAGGAGATTGAGCGAGCCGCGAAAATTTGCGCCCAAGGCAAGGCGGCGATGATTTCGATGTTTCAGGATATCCGTATGGGACGTACGGTATCCACCGAGCTGCCGCAGAACTGGTTGATGAAATTTCAGCATCGGTGATGCGTAACCCCGGCGCGTTAATCAGTCTCGCGCGACTGAAAACTGCCGATGATTACACGTATATGCATTCCGTTGCCGTGTGCGCCTTGATGGTCGCACTGGCCAGGCAATGGGGCGGCCTCGACGAAGCAACAACGCGCGAATTAGGTATGGCCGGGTTACTGCACGATTTAGGCAAGGCACTGACTCCGCCGGAAATATTAAACAAGCCCGGCAAGCTGACCGATGAAGAATTCATCCTCGTGAAACAGCATCCCTCTGATGGACACCGCTTGCTGGTCGATGGCGGCAACGTAGGCGAAATACCTCTGGAAGTGGTGTTACATCACCATGAAAAAATGGATGGCATAGGATATCCGCATCGGCTACGGGGTGAAGAAATCAGCCTGTACGCCCGCATGGGTGCAGTGTGTGATGTGTATGACGCCATTACTTCAAATCGCCCTTACAAAACAGGATGGGATCCGGGACAATCCATTCAAAAAATGGCTGAATGGTGTCCAGGTCATTTCGATGGCAAAGTGTTCCAAGCATTTGTGAAAAGACTGGGCATTTACCCCATCGGGTCTTTAGTGCAGCTTACTTCCGGCCGGTTGGCCGTGGTTGTGGAACAAACAGAAAAGTCGCTCATTGTGCCAAAAGTACGGGTCTTTTTCTCAACCAACGCGAATTGCCATATCCCGCCAGAGATGATTGATCTTTCCCGCCCGGGGCAGAAAGAAAAAATCGTGGGTAGTGCATCAGCCCAGACTTGGGGAATCAAAGATACTGATCAATTTTTGGTGTTTTAACAAACAACGTCACCTGGACTGATCACCTGCTCCCTCAACGGAAAAGCCAAGTTCGACGCAAATTCAGGGGCACTTCAGGGGCATGGTGGTGCCGTGGCGATTTCCAGATGTGTCAGCCAAATCAGCGCGGCTGCACGGGTGCCCCCGCACATATCGAAAGACGGCTGCAACCCGCCACAGCAGGCGGGGCGTTGTGGCAGGCCAAAAATGGCGCAGCGATAATCAGCGGTCAAATGCTGGCATGGCACGTTAGCCGGTTTATTGAGTGAGGAGATAGACGGCGCAATACAACACGCCCCGCAGCCGGGCCTGCAGCTGGGGGCATCTTCCGTGGGTGCGCTGATGCGAGTGCTCAGATCTTCGCCCGCTTGTACAGCTCCGACCCGCTTTTAACGAACTCGATGGCTTTCACTTCCATGCCTTTATTCAAGGCTTCTTCTTCCGAGACGCCAAGTGTGGCAGCGTAGTCACGCACATCCTGGGTGATTTTCATGGAACAGAAATGCGGCCCGCACATGGAACAAAAGTGGGCAGTTTTAGCGCCGTCCTGCGGCAGGGTTTCGTCATGGAATTCACGCGCTTTATCCGGATCGAGGCCAAGGTTGAACTGGTCTTCCCAGCGGAATTCAAAGCGTGCCTTGGAGAGCGCATTGTCACGTACCTGCGCCCCTGGGTGACCCTTGGCCAAGTCGGCGGCGTGGGCGGCAATCTTGTAGGCCATGATGCCGTCTTTTACGTCATTTTTATCCGGCAGGCCAAGGTGTTCCTTTGGCGTCACGTAGCACAGCATGGCTGTGCCGTACCAGCCGATCATCGCAGCACCAATGGCGCTGGTAATGTGGTCATAGCCCGGTGCAATATCCGTGGTTAGCGGGCCGAGCGTGTAAAATGGCGCTTCATGGCAAATCTTTAATTGCAGTTCCATGTTCTCTTTGATCATGTGCATCGGCACGTGGCCGGGGCCTTCGATCATCACTTGCACGTCATGTTGCCACGCGACTTGCGTGAGCTCGCCGAGCGTGGCGAGTTCAGCCAGTTGCGCTTCGTCATTGGCGTCGTAAATCGAGCCGGGACGCAGGCCGTCGCCGAGACTGAAAGCCACGTCATACGCCTTCATGATCTCGCAGATGTCTTCAAAGTGCGTGTAGAGGAAATTTTCTTTGTGATGCGACAAACACCATTTGGCGAGGATGGATCCACCACGGCTGACAATGCCAGTCATGCGCTTGGCCGTCATCGGGATGTAAGCCAGACGCACACCCGCATGGATGGTGAAGTAATCCACGCCCTGCTCCGCTTGCTCGATCAAGGTATCGCGGAAGATTTCCCAAGTCAGGTCTTCGGCTTTGCCGTTAACTTTTTCCAGCGCCTGATAAATCGGCACGGTACCGATCGGCACGGGCGAATTACGCACGATCCACTCGCGGGTTTCATGAATGTTTTTGCCGGTGGATAAATCCATCACCGTATCGCCGCCCCAGCGGATTGCCCAGGTCATTTTGTCGACTTCATCTTGTATGGTGGAGGCGAGTTGCGAATTGCCGATGTTGCAATTGATCTTGACGAGGAAGTTGCGGCCGATGATCATCGGCTCGCTTTCAGGGTGGTTGATGTTGTTGGGGATAATGGCGCGGCCGCGGGCGACTTCATCGCGCACGAATTCGGCGGTGATGGGTTTGGGCGCATTCTTGGCAAACGCAACGGCACCAAAATTATGCCCGGGATGCTGACAGCACAAGTCTTCAGTCAGCGCCTCCAGACGCTGATTTTCGCGGATGGCGATGTACTCCATTTCCGGCGTGATGATGCCGCGCCGCGCATAGTGCATTTGCGTAACGTTCGCGCCAGGCTTTGCCACGCACGGCTTACGCATCAGATCAAAGCGCAGTTCGGCTAGTTCCGCATCGGCCAGACGTTGCTGACCATAGTCAGAACTCAAACCTGTCTGCTCGACGGTGTCGTTGCGCTCGGCAATCCATCCGGCACGCAGCTCGGGCAGGCCACGGCGAATATCAACGGTTACTGCAGGATCGGTATACACGCCAGAGGTGTCATAGACGCTGATGGACGGATTGTTCTCGCCTGTCTGGGTGATTTCGCGCATCGGCACGCGAATATCCGGGCGGCTGCCGGTAACATAAATCTTGCGTGAATTCGGCAATGGGGCAATGGCAGCCGAATCAACCAGCGCATCGGCGGCGATAAATTTCTCTTTAGCGTTCATGGAAAACTCTCGATTCTTTGGGGCAACGGTGGATGAGAGAAATTACTGGAAAGGCCCCATAAATGCAACCCGCAACAGAAGAGGGACAAAGGTGCGGCGTGGAATATCGGGGTGCTGACCACATATCAATCCAAAAGTCGGTGCTGGTGATACGGCGCGAAAGACTATATGGCTTTAAAAAACAGCTATTCAGTTGCTTCTTTGCGGAGCACCATTTATACTGACCCAATGGTTATTAATGGATGCCACACGATGACTGTCAAAGCAAAAACCATCCGCCCAACATCTGCCGTTGTAGAAAAGAAACCTGTCCGCCATCGCAGAAAAGAAGCCCGCCCATCTGAGCTGATGAAAGCCGCGATCGAATTATTCATTGAACGCGGCTATGCAGCAACACGCAGCGAGGATATCGCAGCACGGGCAGGCGTGTCCAAAGCCACACTTTACCTGTATTTCAAGGATAAAGAAGCCCTGTTCAAAGCCGTGATTACTCAAGGCGTGGTGCCTATTCTTGACGAGGGTGCACACCTGATTGATGAGTTTACTGGTGATTCAGGCACTTTGTTGCGCGAGTTGCTCATGCGCTGGCAAGCCCGGTTCAGCGCTTCATCGCTGGGCGGGATTCCCAAGCTGATGATTAGCGAAGCGCGCAACTTTCCTGAATTGGCGCTTTATCATGAAAAAATTGCCTACGCGCGAGCCCGCACGCTATTAGGTCGCGTTATCGATCGTGGCGTGGCACGCGGCGAGTTTCGTTCTCTGGATCGGGAAGCGGTAGTTGAATTGATCATCGCCCCGATGCTGATGCATTTCATCTGGCAACACTCGATGGGTGCCAGCGGCTGCCCGACCGTCGATCCAGCGCGCTACCTGAACACGCATCTTGACCTCATGCTCGCGGGCCTGGCAGCGCAACCGAAGTCAAAGCCGCCCAATCGCTGAGTCCCGTTTTTAACGTGCCCTGCTGCATTATTCACAGCACAACTCTTCTGTTTGCTTTACCACAATGAAAATTTTACCCGTCCCCATTTGTTCTGTATTGCTTGTCACCGCTTTGGCACTGTCTGCCTGCCATCCGCCACCGTCACCGCCAGCAAAAATCAAGTCTGTGCGAGTAATGATCGTGAGCGCAAAAGCAGCCTCAGAAACGCGCACCTATGCGGGTGAAGTGCATTCGCGTTTTGAAACCTTGCTGGGCTTTCGTGTACCGGGCAAAGTGGTTAGTCGCCTGGTTGATACAGGTGCCGTGGTCAAGCGCGGCCAGCCGTTGGCGCGCATCGATGCAGCAGACTTTGCCTTGCAGGTAGATCAATCCGAAGCGCAGGCACAGCTGGCGGCAGCAGAACTCAAACGCTATCGCGAGTTGCACAACAAAAACTTTGTCAGCCAGGCCGCCCTGGATACACGCAAAGCAGCGGCCACATCAGCTCAGGCGCAAGCGCGCCTTACGCGTAACCAGGTGGCATACACCACATTAACCGCTGACCGCGACGGCGTGATTGCCGCGGTATTGGCCGAAGCCGGCCAAGTGGTCGCGGCTGGCCAGCCCATTTTCCGTCTGGCGCCAGACGGTGGCCGCGAAGTAGCGATCAACCTGCCAGAAGGCGACATCAGCCGTCTGGGCGTAGGCACACCGGCGGAAGTCAACTTGTGGGCGCAAGGCGAAGCAGCACCTGTGCTCGTTGGCAAGTTACGTGAAATCTCTGCTGCGGCTGATCCTGTGACACGCACTTATGCCGCTCGCGTGACCTTGCCGGCAGCACCCGCGCGCTTGCCTGTCGGCCTCTCAGCTACTGTGCGTTTTGCTTCGCCTTCTCCAAGTAACACGACGTTTGTCATTCCGCTCAGCGCCGTTTTTCAAACGAAAAACCAAATGGCGGTATGGAAAGTCGGCGCTGACGACACGGTAACGCTGGCACCTATCCGCGTGAGTCGCTATGAGGCAAGCCAGGCCATCATCACAAACGGCCTGACGGTGGGTGACCGCATTGTTAATGCAGGCGTCACGCTGCTCATCCCAGGTGAAAAAGTGCACCCGACAATGGACGTTGCAAACACCACGCACTCTGCGAATACTGCTGAAGCGCAGCAATGAAAAGCTTTAACCTCTCTGCATGGTCCCTCCGCCATCCGGCGATGGTGACGTATCTGATGATCGTGCTCATGGTCGCGGGGACATTGTCCTACTTCAAACTGGGTCGCGCTGAAGATCCTGACTTTACTTTTCGGGTGATGGTGGTGCGCACCTTGTGGCCCGGTGCCACGGCACAAGAAGTAGAACAGCAGGTATCCGAACGGATTGAAAAAAAGCTGCAAGAAACAGCCAATCTTGATTTTATTCGCTCCAGCTCCAAGCCTGGCGAATCACTGATTTTCATTACGCTCAAAGACGATACCCCCAAGACTGTCGTGCCCGAAGCCTGGCGGCAAGTGCGGCGCAAGCTGGATGACATCCGCACCACACTGCCTGCCGGTGTGATAGGCCCTTTTCCTAATGAAGAGTTTGGTGACGTCAACATGAATATCTTTGCCCTGGCCGGCAAAGATTTCACTATGGGCGAATTACGCCATGAAGCGGATCGCATCGCACGCGAACTGCGTAATGTGGCTAACGTCAAAAAAGTCGAGCTGTTTGGCGTGCAGGATGAAAAGATCTGGGTTGAAGCCGAGCCGCAGCGGCTTGCCCGCTTGGGTATTACCACCCCTCAATTGTTTTCCGCGCTACAACAACAAAATGCCGTCGCGCCCGCGGGCTTTATCGATACCACCACTAACCGCGTGCGGATTCGCATCACCGGTGCTTACAGTGCGGTAGAACAAATTCAGAATACGCAATTGCGTGTGGGTGCGCAGAGTTTCCGTTTGGGTGACATCGCGCATATTCGACGCGGCTATGCAGAACCCGCCAACTGGCGCATGCGCGTAAATGGTCACGATGTCATCGGCATTGGTGTGGTCATGCGCACCGGGGGCGATATTCTGGCACTCGGCCGCGACCTTGTCGCACGCACCAATGCGTTGAGTGACGATCTGCCCTTAGGCATGACGCTGCATCGTGTTGCTGATCAACCGAGCCTTGTCGCTAAATCCATTCGCGTCTTTCTGACCTCACTTGCAGAAGCCATTGCCATTGTGCTGGCAGTCTCCTTCCTCACCCTCGGCTGGCGCACGGGGTTAGTAGTAGCTTTGTCAATTCCCCTCGTGCTTGCCATCACCTTTTTGATGATGGATATTTTTGGCATAGATCTACAGCGCATTTCGCTGGGTGCCCTGATTATTGCCCTGGGTCTGCTAGTCGATGACGCCATCATCGCTGTTGAAATGATGGTGGTAAAAATAGAACAAGGCTGGGATCGCGCCAAAGCCGCAAGCTTTGCCTACACCTCCACGGCTTTTCCGATGCTGACCGGCACACTCATCACTGCTGCCGGATTTATTCCAGTTGGCTTTGCCAAATCCGGCCCGGGTGAATATGTATTCTCGATGTTTGTGGTCGTTTCCACGGCACTTGTTACTTCGTGGATCGTCGCGGTGGTGTTCACACCGTTTATTGGCTACCGTTTACTGGATGTCGACAAGCTGCGCAAGACAGGTAGCGAACATCATAACGATATTTACGACACGCCTTTTTATCGGAAATTCCGCAGTATTCTTGAGGCGTGTCTGACCCATCGATGGATAGTCATCGGCGTCACGCTGTCTGTGTTTGCACTTTCATTGGTGGCATTCAATTTATTTGTACAAAAGCAGTTCTTTCCCCATGCGGATCGGCATGAATTAATCGTCGACCTCTGGCTGCCACAAGGTGCCTCGATCACAGCAACCACGCATACCGTCGAACGCGTTGAAGCATTACTCGCCAAGGAGACAGGCGTCGAGAGTTTTTCGAGTTATATCGGCAATGGCGCACCACGGTTTTATCTGCCACAGGATCAGCAATTATTAAATGACAATTTTGGCCAATTTCTAATCGTCACCCAAGGTGATGAAGAGCGGGAAGCACTAAAGAAAAGACTCGAAACTGAATTTTCCGCACCTGACGGTCGCTGGGCTGAGGTGCGGGCGCGAGTTATCCGCCTGGAAAATGGCCCGCCCGTGGGTTACCCCGTCCAGTTCCGCGTGATGGGGGAAGACCTTGATCAACTGCGTACAGTCGCAAACGAAGTAGCAGCGATCATGCGCAAGCATGACAACCTGCAAGATGTGCACCTTGACTGGAATGACAAGGTGAAAAATCTGAAGGTTGAAATTGATCAGGATCGCGCGCGCGCACTAGGCATATCAACACAAGACGTTGCGCAAGCCCTGCAGGCATGGCTGAGCGGTGTCGCCATCACCCAATATCGCGAAGGAGATCAGCTCATTGATGTCCTCTGGCGTGCTGAAGGCGCCAGCGCCCACACGCTAGAGCGTCTGCCTGACCTGGATATTCAAACAGCACAAGGACGTCATGTGCCACTGGCCCAGGTAGCGCGGCTCAAGCCGATTCTGGAAGAAGGCCTGATCTGGCGGCGCAATCGTCTGCCGACGATTAGCGTACGCGCCGACATTCGCGGCGCGATCGAAGCCCCCACCGTATCCTCAGCCATCAATCCGCAGCTGGATGCCATTCGCGCCAAATTACCGCCCGGGTTTCGAATCGAGATGGGCGGCTCGATTGAAGAATCAGCCAAAGCGGGGGCATCGATTGCTGCGGGGATTCCCTTCATGCTGGTGGTAGTGTTTACCCTGCTCATGGTGCAATTGAACAGCATTGGCCGCAGCGCCATGGTGATTGCCATGGCCCCGCTGGGCATGATCGGTGTTGCCTTGGCGCTGATTATTTCTCGCGCCCCGTTTGGGTTTGTTGCCACCACCGGCGTGATTGCGCTCATGGGCATGATCATGCGTAATGCCGTGATTCTCGTCGATCAGATCAAGCAAGATGAAGATGCTGGTAAAACGCCGTGGGAGGCGATTGTGGACTCCACTGTGCGCCGTTTGCGGCCCATCATGCTTACCGGCGCAGCAGCAGTTCTGGCGATGATTCCGCTGGCATTTCAAGATTTCTGGGGGCCGATGGCCATTGCCATCATGGGCGGGCTGCTTATTGCCACTTTCCTCACCTGCCTGTTCTTGCCGGCGCTCTACGCAGCAGCATTCCGGGTACGCAAACCAGCTGTACCAAACTCCCGCGAGTTACCGGATAAAACCAGCAGCCTCACAACCTCCAATGCGATAAAATCAGATGATGGATACTAATCAAGCCCGTTTCAATATGATCGAACAGCAGCTGCGCCCCGCACGAGTGCTAGCTGCCGATGTGCTGACTTTATTCGCCGAAATAAAACGCGAAGATTTTGTGCCACCGGCTTATCGCCATCTAGCATTTGCCGCCACCGCGATTCCCTTGTCTCATGGCGCTCGCATGTTTACCCCTGAGCTAGAAGCCCTCGCCTTGCAAGCACTAGCCATGCGCCGTCACGAGAATGTACTCGAAATCGGCACCGGCTCAGGCTATATGGCTGCGCTGCTCGGTGCACATGCGAACCATGTTTTATCCTACGAAATTGAGCCCGCACTGGCTGATTCAGCACGCGCCAACCTGGAACATGCCCGGGTGCACAATGTTCAAGTGCTGACAGGAGATGGCTTGGCGGCACGACCAACTCAGGATCAATTTCACGTCATTATGGTGTCCGGTGCTGTTGCTGAAGTACCACAAACTTTGCTTGATCAATTAAAGTCCGGTGGCCGACTGTTTGCGGTAACAGGCATACGTCCTGCTCTGGAAGCAACCCTGATACAACGTATCGGGGATCATTTTGAACGTATTTCGCTGTTTGAAACCGATGCCGACTTTCTGCGTGGCGCAGAACCAGTCCCGCATTTCGTTTTTTAAAACGGCTTTTCGCCTCACCATCGCTCGTGCTGAATAAAATTCACGCGACTGGAGAAACAATGCAGCAGATAACCGCCCCACAATTGCAAGAATGGCTAAGCGACAATTCACGCACCCCGCCCGTGTTGCTGGATGTGCGCGAGCCGTGTGAATTTGCCACCTGCCACATTCCACAGGCGATCTCCATGCCCATGAGCACGCTGCCTGCCCGTTATTTAGAACTGGATCGCACAGCGAATATTGTCATGATTTGTCACCACGGCGCACGCAGTTTTCAATCCGGACTGTTTCTTGAAAATGCAGGCTTTGGTGGCATTGCCAATCTACAAGGCGGCGTAGCTGCCTGGGCGCGTGATGTTGACCCTGCAATGCCAACGTATTAATGGGGATTCCATGAGAAATATATTTTCTACCTCTTTCCTCTGCCTCGTCAGTTGTTTTTTTACTGCCGAGGCCAAGGCTGCTGATTTTCTGTCGGCCTATCACGATGCAGTCACTTACGATGCACAGTTTGCTGCGGCACGCGCAGCACTGGACGCTGGACGAGAAAAACTGCCGCAGGGTCGTGCTGGCCTTTTGCCCAGTATTGGCGTCACTGCCAACACCGCATGGAATGACGACCGCCGTACCCCGCGTGCCACCGGCATTGAATCCACCACGAAATACAATAGCAATGGCTGGACGGCCAGTCTTTCACAGCCCTTGTTTCGCTGGCAAAACTGGGTGGCCTATACCCAGTCAGGGCTGGCCGTGTCTTTGGCTGAAGCGCAATTCGCCCAGGCCCGCCAAGATCTGATCTTGCGTGTCGCACAAGCCTATTTTGATGTGCTGCTCGCCCAGGATGCGCTCGCTACAGCGCAAGCCCAAAAAACCGCGATTGCCGAACAGCTTGAATCCGCCAAGCGCACCTTTGAAGTCGGCACCACGACGATAACCGATACCAACGAAGCGCAGTCGCGCTATGACTTGATTATTGCGCAGGAAATCGCTGCGCAAAATGATCTGGCCGTCAAACAGGAAATCTTGCGCACCGTCATTGGTAAAGAAACCGACACATTGCAAAACCTTCGTCCGGGCGTAGCTTTGATCAGCCCACAACCGAACGATATTAACGCCTGGGTATCCATGGCCGAGACAGCCAACCCTGGCGTACATACGGCGCAAGCAGCGTTTGAAATTGCTGCGCGCGAAATTGAAAAGCAGCGCGCCGGACATTACCCCACGCTCGATCTGGTGGCCAGCCGCAACAAAACCTCATTGGGCAACAGCCCTATTTTTGGTGGCAGCGACAGCCGTGGCAACAGCATTGGCTTGCAGCTCTCGATTCCTATTTTCTCCGGCGGGGCTATCTCCTCAAAAGATCGCGAAGCGGTGGCATTGAAAGAAAAAGCGGCAGCTGATCTGGAAAATGCACGTCGACAAGCGGCATTGGCAGCACGGCAATCTTATCTGGGTGTCAATTCAGGGCTTTCGCAGGTCAAGGCATTTGAAGCCGCATTGATTTCATCGCAATCGTCGCTGGATTCAAACAAGCTCGGCTATGACGTTGGCGTGCGCATCAACATTGATGTATTAAACGCACAAAGCCAGCTGTATGCCACGCAGCAAAGTTTGTCCAAAGCGCGGCTGGATACGCTGCTTGCACTGCTGCGTTTAAAGGCGGCTGCCGGCAACCTGACAGAGCAGGATGTGCAGGCGATTAACGCATTACTGCACTAACCATCCACTAAGCAGCGCAAGGCTGCGGGCTGTGGCACCGCGGTGCCGCAAGGCGAATTCACGGCCGGCGGCGCTCATTCTTTTGCACTGATCAGGTTCAGAAAATAACAAATTCACCTGACGTACCAAATCAGCGGCGTCAGTTATTGGCCGCGCAGCACCACGGGCCAGTGCCTCACGCGCGGCCTCGGCAAAATTGTAGGTGGAGGGGCCGATCAACACCGGGGTACCGACAGCACACGCCTCGATCAAATTCTGGCACCCGTAATCCTTCAAGCTGCCGCCGATAAATGCCACATCCACAGCGGCATACCAAGCAAACATTTCACCCATGCTATCGCCCAACAACACGTGGGTTGCCGGCGCAATGGCCGACGCTTCACTATGCCGCTGCAAACGCAAACCACGTTCAGCGACAAGCTTTGCCACCTCATCAAAGCGCTGTGGATGTCGCGGCACGATGACCAGGAGCGGGGAGCCTGCTTCGTTCTGAACATTCATCGGCGTATCAGCATCGCCGACTTTTTGCAAACTCATTGCGGTATGCCAAGCATCGAGAATCAGCGCTTCTTCTCCCTCGCGCGTGCTCGCGGCCAACCAAACAGGGCGTGCGCCCATGCGCGCACGAAACACCTGGCCTAGAGCCAGCTGCTCAGGCGGCGCATCAAGATCAAATTTAATATTTCCCGTGATCGTGATTTTTTCCGCACCGAGTTGGGTCAAGCGTGCGGCATCATCCGTTGATTGCGCGCCAATCGCACTCAGCGACTGCAGCACTTGCCGCGTGAGGTTTGGCCAGCGGGCATAACGTCGCGCCGAACGCGCCGACAACCGTGCGTTAAGCAAACACACTGGCACGCCAGCGGCACGGCATTCAGCGAGCAGGTTGGGCCATAACTCGGTTTCCATGATCAAGCCCATGCGGGGCTGGTAATGGTGCAAAAAGCGCCGCATCGCCCAAGGGGTATCGTAGGGAAGATAAATGCGTTCAACCGTATTACCGAACAAGGCAACAGAAGCTGCACGCCCGGTCGGCGTCATATGGGTAAATAGAATGCGATGATCAGGGTAACGAGCGCGCAAGGCAGCAATCAATGGCTGTGCAGCACGCGTCTCCCCCACCGATACGGCATGCAGCCATAACATGGGGATGCAATGCTGCTGATTGGATTTTCGTTGCGCAAAAAAACCCCAGCGCTCGCTCCAGTGATGGAGATATTCTTTCTGTCGTCTGGCACGCCAAAGCAAATGGATAGCTGCCCACGGAAGCAACGCCAGCACTGCCAAGGTATAGATAAACCGCAGCCGGGTCATAGCCATGGCTGTGCTGCAGCCAACACTTCCGCCACGCTGGGTGGCGCGCCTTGCCTACCCAAATTGATAGCCGGGTTAGTGCACCCTTCATCCGCCAAAACCCCTGTCAATTCAGGGTTAGAGGCACAAAACAAAGCCAGTGTAGGGCTCCCTACAGCGGCTGCCAAATGCACCAGCCCGGTATCCACACCAACAACCAACTGCGCAGCCGCACAATAACCGGCCAGCTCACGCAGGGATAAGGCCGGCAGGGCAACTGCCCCCGGGATCCATTGCGCCAGGCGGATAGCCCGTGCACGTTCCGTGTTATTGCCGCTGGGCAGCAAACAGGTCAGCCCGCGCGCAGCAAAAGCGCATCCCAGTGCCTGCCAATGCGTTTCAGGCCACAGTTTATCCGCGCGCGAGGTGGCAGTTAGCAGCAGAACCGTGTTGTCCGCAACAGGTAACGTTGACACCATTGATTTCTTTGCCGTCGTTGATGCGGCCAGTCCATAGTTAACGGGTAAATCGCCTGATAAGGCATAACCTAGTGCAGCAGCAGCAAGCCGCCGGTAGCGCTGTACGGCATGCTGATCCCAGGTTACCGTCATCGTCATATTGTAAAGCAAGGCAGCGACAGGCTCGCGGGCTGAAACAATCGAATAGCCTGCCCGTCTTCCCCGTGCCAGACGCGCCAGGAGGGCACTTTTGAACAGGCCTTGGGTATCGATCACAACATCATAGTTTTCACGGCGCAGGGTGGCATAAAACTCGCGCATCTCCTGCCAGGTGCCAGCCTTGAACAAGGATTTTCGCCAGCGCCGCAGCGCGACCGGAATAACTGCTCGCACACCGGAATGCAGCAAAGGAATATCGGCAAATTTTTCTTCTACCAGCCAATCAATCTGTGCTTCCGGAAAGACTTTGCGTATATCCGAAACCACCGGCAGATTGTGAATGACATCCCCAAGGGATGAGGTTTTAACAAGAAGAATGCGCATGGGCTGATTATACGTGGCGGCCTTATGCCGTCATAAATAATGCTGGCATGCTAAATTCAGCAACTCTGCTGAAACATTGCACAGACTTTAGGCATGACACAAATCCCTGTCTCCGCTGTTCTGATCACCCAAAATGCTGCCCACTCGCTGGCAGCCTGCCTTATCAGCGTGGCTTTTTGCGATGAGATCCTGGTCGTCGATTCCGGCAGCACGGATGATACGGCCGCCATCGCACAACGCTATGGCGCGCGGGTCATCCACACACACTGGCGGGGATTCGGGCCGCAAAAACAGTTTGCTGTTGAACAAGCTGCGCATGAGTGGGTACTGTGTATTGATGCTGATGAGCGCCTCAGTGACCACTTACAAAAAAGCCTGAAAACCGTATTAACCCGGCAAGCCGGCGCCTCACCAGCGCCGAGTTTTGCCTACCGCTTTGCTCGCTGCAACCGTTTCATGGGTCATTATTTACGGCATGGTGAAGGCTATCCGGACTGGAGTTTGCGCTTCTTTCACCG
>DATCQI010000162.1:0-4597 GCA_036569545.1 Rugosibacter sp.
GGACCTACCGCTGGGAAGACGGTTTGCTAAGTGACATCATTACCAATCCGGAAAGTATGCACATAGGCAAGCAGCGGCTAAAAACCTACCCAGCACAAGAAGCCAAAGGGTGCGTCTTCATTTTCCTCGGCGATATTGATCCGCCGCCGCTGATGACCGATGTACCACCCACGTTTCTTGATGACGACATGGTGATCTGTGGTCAGAATAAAATTGTCCATTCAAACTGGAGACTCGCCGCCGAAAATGGGTTTGATCCAGCGCATATCTTTATCCATAAAGACTCTATTCTGATCAAGGGCAATGATTTGGCGTTACCTCTTGGCTTTATGCCCAAAGGGGATCCAAAAATACGCACCCGCATTGTTGCAGGCGATGAAGAACAAGGTGCCAAAGGCGTGTTTGACTTGTTAGCGGAAGCGTCTGCCCCGGTTTTTGAAGGAAAGATCGACGGCAAAGTCGTCCGCACGGGAAACTTTGGCAATAACCGCGTTGCCAACAACATTTCCATCTGGCTGCCCGGTGTATTACGCGTACAACCCTTTCCGGACCCTTCCACCACTCAATTTGAATGGTACGTTCCCGTGGATGAAAACAGTCACTATTACTTTCAAACGATTGGTAAACGTTGCGCCTCGCCCACAGAAGAACACGCCTACATCGAAGAGTTCAACACCAAGTGGCGTGCCTTGGCCCTCGATGGTTTTAACGATGATGATGTCTGGGCAAGAGAGGCCATGGTGGATTTTTATGCCGATGATGAAGGCTGGTTAAAAGAAATACTTTTCGAGGCTGACGGTGCGATCATCGAATGGCGCAAGCTTTGTTCAAAGCACAACCGTGGCGTGCAAACCCAGGACCATATCAAAGCTTGACGGCATGCCACCCTCGCCTAATGCCTAGTTCACAATCCCAATGCCAACAAAAAATATTTTATGCACCAATGCGTTCTGGTTTCCAAGCCTGGCTAGCGCTCTTTATCACGTACACTACTCACTCGCAAAATAAACAGAATGCCGGAGACACTCACAAAAATGAGCTTAATCAAAGTCTGTCGCACCGACGAAATAGCCAGTGGCAGCATGCGCCGCGTGACATTGGAAGATGGCGTTCCGGTGGCAATATATCGTGTCGGTGACGATTTTTTTGCCACCTCTGACTACTGCACGCACGGCATTGCATCGCTGACAGAAGGCGAGCTCAGAGGCGACATTATTGAATGCCCTTTTCATGGGGGCGCATTTAACTGCCGCACAGGAAAACCTGTGGAAGCGCCGTGCACGATTCCCCTCGAGTGCTTTAAGGTTGACGTGCAAGATGGTGAGCTATTGGTAGGTCGCGGTTGAGCGCTTTGCTGCAAATGTCGTTACCCGGCATGCCTAAGCAAACCAAGATCACCCAAAAAAAAGTCGGCGCTGGTGATACGGTAATAAAAAAGTTTCGCCTATAATGAGCCAGATGGTGCACAGCAACAACACAACCGAAAACTCAGGCAGCGCGCAAACCGAGTCAAGCACACACGCCCGTCTCATCACCACGGCTATCGCCGCGATGGGCGTGGTGTATGGCGACATCGGCACCAGCCCCCTTTACGCCATGAAAGAGGTCTTCCATGGCCCGCATGCGATGGCGGTGACGCCGGACAACATCCTCGGCATCCTGTCGCTCATCTTCTGGGCGCTGACCATCACCGTCACCTTCAAATATGTGAAGTTCATCACCCGAGCTGACAACCGTGGCGAGGGCGGCATCATGGCGCTGACTGCACTGGCCCTGCGTACTCGGGACGCGAGTCCTCGCCTGTTATGGCTGCTGTCCGGGGTGGGTATTTTCGGCGCTGCGATGTTTTATGGCGATGCGGTCATTACACCGGCAATGTCGGTGCTCTCGGCTGTCGAAGGACTGGAAGTGGCAACCCCAGTGTTCAAACCCTATGTCGTGCCTCTCACCCTGATCATCCTGACTGGAATCTTTCTTGTCCAGCCACGCGGCACGGCGAGTCTTGGCGCATTATTCGGCCCGGTGATGCTGTTCTGGTTCGGCGTCCTGGGCACGCTTGGCATGATGGGCATACTCAAGCACCCGAGCGTCCTGGCTGCCATTAACCCTTGGTATGCCATCCATTTTTTTGCTGAAAATAAAGGTCATGGTTTTCTTGCGCTAGGCGCGGTGGTGCTGGTCATTACCGGCGGGGAAGCACTGTATGCCGACATGGGGCATTTCGGTCGACGACCAATCAAATGGGCCTGGCTGCTCTATGTTTTTCCCTGCCTGTATCTCAACTATCTTGGTCAGGGTGCATTGATACTCGACAACCCTGCCGCCATCAAAAACCCCTTCTTCCTGCTGGCGCCTGTTGAGCTGCTCTACCCGATGGTAGCACTGGCCACTGCGGCGACCATCATCGCCTCGCAGGCAGTCATCTCGGGCGCTTTCTCGCTCACCAGTCAGGCCATGCAGCTCGGCTACTGTCCACGCATCCAGGTCAGATTCACCTCGGAACGCGAAAAAGGACAGATCTACGTTCCCAACATCAACTGGTTGCTGCTAGCCGCTGTCATTGCGGTGGTGCTCGGTTTCAGGACTTCCTCCAACCTCGCCGCAGCTTATGGCATTGCCGTGACAATGACCATGATGCTCACCACGGTGCTCGCCTTTGTTGTAGTGCGCGCATTGTGGAACTGGAGCTGGCTTCAGGCGGGACTCTTTCTTGCCCTTTTCATGGTGGTTGATCTCGCTTTTTTATCGGCCAATCTAATGAAAGTAGCCGATGGCGGCTGGCTTCCACTAGCACTGGGGCTGGGCGTTTTTCTCCTCTTTTCCACCTGGCAACGCGGCCGCGCACTGCTCTACAAAAAACTGCAACGGGACTCCATGGCGCTGGATGCCTTCCTCAAAAGCCTGGAGTATGGCGGCCCGCAACGCGTCGCCGGCACTGGCATATTTCTTACCCCTCAGCCTGACAGCGTACCGCGTGCCATGCTGCACAATTTGCTGCACAACAAGGTGCTGCATGAGCGAGTGATTCTGCTCAATGTGAACATGCAGGATATTCCGCATGTCAATGCGGCTGATCGCATACACGCAGAAGCGCTTCCACAAGGCTTCTACCGCGTTATCCTGAATTACGGTTTCAAGGATACGCCTGACATTCCTGTAGCGTTAGAACAGCTCGGAGAGCTGGGCATGGAGCCGCTGGAAATGATGGAAACCTCCTTCTTCCTCGGGCGCGAAACCATCGTTCCAAATACTGTGCCTGCCATGACTTTATGGCGGCAGGTACTCTTTATTTGGATGTTCCGTAATGCCGACACGGCAACCGCCTTTTTCAAAATTCCCACCAACCGGGTGGTAGAACTCGGCACCCAGATCGAGCTCTGACACGCCAGATCGGCAGAGGCTTTCCGGGGAATAAATACTCTGCACATGAACATCGATATCAGCGAAGAAGCCGGTGTGCGTTATCTGCATTTTGGCTCCGACTGGGTGCAAGGCGCCATGCGCATCGCGCGCCCGTTTGCACTGGAACTCGACTACACGAAAGAGATGATGCTGCCACTGCTTTTGCGCCCTGATGACTGGCCGCAGCGCGTGCTGCTGGTTGGCTTGGGCGCCGGTTCGCTGTGCAAATTTTTGTGGCGCTACCGGCCCGAAGCCCAGCTCACCGTGGTGGAAATCGAGCCCCGCGTCGAAGCCGCTGCGCGGCAATTTTTCAAGCTGCCGGATGACCCGCAGCGCCTCCATCTGCATTTTGCCGACGGGGCGGATTTCATGATCCAGACGAAGCAACGCTATGACCTCATCCTGGTGGATGGCTTCGACAGCAACGCGCGTGCCGGTCGGCTCGACTCACTGCCGTTTTATCTGAACTGCAAAGCACGCCTGGCAAAAGAGGGGCTGCTATGCATCAACCTGCTGTCACGGCGAAAAAATTTCAACCACAGCATTCAGCAGATAAAAGCTGCTTTTGACAACCAGGTCATCGTCATCCCATCACGCGATGAAGGCAATGCCATCGCTGTGGCTTCGGCAAACCAGTTTAACGCCGCGTCATCAACGCCGTCCAATAGCGGATTCAAAACTTTTGCAGAACTGCAAGCCGCTGCCCAGCATCTACGCCAAACCACACACCTCAATCTGCTGCCCATGCTGGCGAACCTTGCCGCATCGGGCCATCTCAAGGAGGGCGTATTGCAACTCTGATGGTTTCATTTTTAACTTACGCCGCCAAAGCCACCTGCGCCAGCCGCACCCAGTAGCGAATACCAGTAGCGATAATTTCATCGTTAAAGTCGTAATGCGGGCTGTGCAACATGCAGCCGCCGGCCGTCGGGCCATTGCCTAACCATACATAGCAAGAGGGCACCACGCGGGCGATGTAAGCAAAATCTTCCGCACCCATGCTGGGCCGCAGTTGCGTTTGCACCGCCTCCATGCCTACCACTTGCTGTGCTGTCTCTCGCGCGATTGCAGTCGCATCGGCCGCATTGATTGTCGGCGGATAGCCGCGCGCATAGTTCACTTCAATACTCACGCGATAAGTGGCGGCGATACCTTCGCACACGCGACGCATGGCGGCTTCCAGCATGTCTTGCAG
>DATCQI010000163.1:0-15498 GCA_036569545.1 Rugosibacter sp.
AATGGTGATGCCGGGGGACAACATTGCCATGACCGTCAAGCTCATTGCACCGATTGCGATGGAAGAAGGCTTGCGCTTCGCTATCCGTGAAGGCGGTCGTACCGTCGGTGCGGGTGTTGTGGCAAAGGTTATTGAGTAAACTTGGTCGTTTTGTTTGAGGGCGGCACTCTGGAAACGGGGTGTCGCTTTGTAGTTTCTGTTACAGGGGTGTAGCTCAATTGGCAGAGCGGCGGTCTCCAAAACCGCAGGTTGGGGGTTCGATTCCCTCCGCCCCTGCCACTTCGTTTTACCGATTTTGTTTCACTAACTGACGTGGTTTAAATGGCCGACAAACTTAAGTTCTCGCTGGCGCTTTTCCTTTTAGTCTCAGGTGTTGCCGGGTTTTATTATTTTGGCGAGCAGCCGATGATTGTGCGAGTGCTCTCTGTGCTGGCAGGCATTGGCGCTGGTGTTGCAGTAGCTTGGTTTACCTCGCCGGGGCAGCGTTTTACAAACTTCAGCCGTGAGGCGATCATTGAGACAAAGAAGGTTGTTTGGCCTACACGCCGTGAAACTCTGCAGGTGACGGGCGTTGTTTTTAGTTTCGTGCTGGTGATGGCGGTCGTGTTGTGGGCGACTGACAAAAGCCTTGAGTGGGTACTTTACGATCTTATCCTGGGCTGGAAAAAATAATGACCAAACGTTGGTATGTCGTGCACGCTTACTCCGGGTTTGAGAAGTCCGTGCAGCGCGCGCTGATTGAGCGAATTACGCGTGCAAATATGCAGGATAAATTTGGCCAGATACTTGTGCCCGTAGAAGAAGTGATTGAAATGAAAAACGGACAGAAACGGGTGTCCGAGCGGAAGTTTTTTCCCGGCTATGTGCTAGTTGAGATGGATATGGATGATGATTCATGGCATTTGGTCAAAAGCACCGCTAAAGTCACTGGATTCATTGGTGGTACTGCAATGAATCCAACGCCGATTTCAGAAAAAGAAGTCGCAAAGATTATGCAGCAAGTTCAGGATGGTGTTGAAAAGCCGCGTCCGAAAGTGCTGTTTGAGATGGGTGAAATGGTGCGCATCAAGGAGGGCCCATTTACTGACTTCAATGGGAATGTTGAAGGGGTGAATTACGAAAAAAGCAGGTTGCATGTTTCGGTCACTATTTTCGGTCGGTCTACGCCTGTTGAGCTCGATTTTGCGCAAGTAGAAAAGGTTTAACTGGAGTTGATTCTGTTTTGACTGCGCCGTGGCAGTCGAGTGTTTTTTTAGCGGCAAGAGGAGCGCAAGTAGGGATTCCGAACGTGCGTTAAAACTCATTTAGTAAAGGAGCCATCATGGCAAAGAAGATCGTCGGTTACATCAAGCTACAGGTGCCTGCAGGCAAGGCTAATCCATCTCCCCCCATTGGCCCGGCACTTGGTCAGCGCGGGTTGAACATCATGGAATTTTGCAAAGCATTTAATGCGCAAACGCAGGGTCTGGAGCCCGGCTTGCCTATTCCGGTTGTAATTACCGCGTTTGCGGACAAGAGCTTTACTTTTGTCATGAAGACGCCGCCTGCAACCATTCTGATCAAGAAGGCAGCAGGTATACAAAAAGGTTCAGCCAAGCCCCATACCGATAAAGTGGGCTCAATTACCAAGGCACAGGCTGAAGAAATCGCCAAGGCAAAAATGCCTGATCTTACGGCGGCAGACCTTGAGGCAGCGGTTCGAACAATTGCAGGTTCTGCTCGCAGCATGGGCATCACCGTGGAGGGTATCTGATCATGGCCAAGCTATCTAAACGCGCTCAGGCTATCCGCGCAAAAATCGATCCAAATAAAACCTATGTATTGGGCGAGGCTTTAAATTTGGTTAAGGATTGCGCAAATGCCAAGTTTGATGAGTCCATTGATATTTCAGTCAATCTTGGCATTGATGCCAAGAAATCCGATCAAGTTGTGCGTGGTTCAGTAGTGCTTCCTGCAGGAACAGGCAAAACCGTTCGTGTTGCAGTATTTGCCCAGGGTGAAAAGGCCGAAGCGGCTAAAGCCGCTGGGGCGGATGTGGTTGGTTATGAAGATTTGGCAGCAGACGTCAAAGCGGGCAACATGAACTTTGATATTGTTATTGCCACGCCTGATGCTATGCGAGTTGTTGGCGCTTTAGGTCAAATTCTTGGCCCCCGCGGGTTGATGCCGAATCCAAAAGTTGGCACGGTTACTATGGATGTAGTGACGGCAGTGAAAAACGCCAAGGCAGGTCAAGTTCAATATCGTACCGACAAGGCAGGCATTATTCACTGCACGCTCGGCCGCGCCTCGTTCAGCGTCGAAGCTTTGCAGCAGAATTGTGTTGCCCTGATTGATGCGCTGCAGAAAGCGCGTCCGAATGGTTCAAAAGGACAGTATTTAAAGAAGGTATCGCTATCCAGCACCATGGGTATCGGTGTTCGTATTGAGCAGTCCAGCATTGGAGTTCTGGGCTAAATAAAGGACTTTGGGCTGCTGCATTCGCTAATACAGGGGTGTGGCAGGTTATCAAAGACCGCAGGTGTCCATGCGGACTTAAGCGGTAGCAACAGTCAATCGTTGCTGCAGCCTGCGCAGATGGCGTCACCCGATCACAGGAAATGCTTTTGCAGATTCTGAATGAAGGCCGCCGTATTGCCAGCGCCGACTTTCCGGCGAGGGCGTTTTACTAGGAGGTGACCGTGAGTCTTAATCTTGACGACAAGAAGGCGGTAGTTGCAGAGGTTTCCGCAGTGGTTGCGAAAGCCCAGTCGATCATCGTCGCCGAGTATCGTGGTCTTGGAGTGGTTGATCTCACCGGTTTGCGTGCGAAGGCACGTCAATCTGGTGTGTATTTGCGTGTACTGAAAAATACCTTAGCACGACGTGCTTTAACCGGCACGCCGTTCGAGGCGCTATCTGTCCAGCTTGTTGGCCCGCTGATCTATGGAATTTCCTCAGATCCAGTCGCTGCTGCCAAGCTGCTCAATGATTTCGCCAAGGGTAAGGATCAGATTGTTATCAAGGCTGGTGCGATGCCCAACTACGTCCTCGACGCAGCAGGTGTTAAAGCATTAGCCACGATGCCGAGCCGTGAGGAGTTGTTGTCCAAGCTGCTGGGCACGATGCAAGCACCAATCACTCAGTTTGTGCGTACGCTCAACGAAGTCCCGACGAAGTTTGTTCGTGGGCTTGCTGCTGTGCGTGATGCAAAAGCGACTGCGTAATCGTATTTTTCTGAATCAAAATTCATTTAGGAGTTGTAATCATGGCTGTTAATAAAGCTGAAATTCTCGAAGCCATCGCTGGCATGACAGTTCTCGATCTTTCCGAGCTAATCAAGGAAATGGAAGAGAAGTTTGGTGTATCTGCAGCAGCTGCAGCAGTTGCTGTTGCTGCACCCGCCGCTGCCGCTGCTGCTGCAGAAGAGCAAACTGAGTTCAATGTCATGCTGTTAGCAGCTGGCGAGAAGAAAGTTGAAGTGATCAAGGTTGTTCGCGCAGCAACAGGCCTCGGTCTGAAGGAGGCCAAAGATGTTGTTGATGGCGCTCCTAAGGCTGTTAAAGAAGGCGTATCCAAGGCTGATGCGGAAGCCCTCAAAAAGCAACTTGAGGATGCTGGTGCGAAGGTCGAAATCAAGTAATTTTTGTTTTGAGGCGGGTTGGCAGCGTTGTTGCTAACCCGTTTTCCACTGCTAAACGAGTTAAATCTGCCAGAGGTTAATCTGGAGCAGGGGTTAAACAAAAAAACTGCGTGCAGCTTTTTTGTTTAACCCCCACCCGATGTCTGAATCACGAACGGAGACACCATGCCCTATTCTTACACTGAAAAAAAGCGTATCCGCAAAAGTTTTGCCAAGCGGGAGAATGTGCTTAATATTCCATTCCTGCTGGCAACGCAGATCGATTCTTACATGCACTTTTTGCAAGCAGATGTTGCGCCTGGTGCAAGAAAAAATCAGGGTTTGCATGCTGCATTCGCTTCGATTTTCCCGATTGTTGCACATTCAGGTAACGCCAGACTGGAGTTTATCGAGTATGCGCTGGGTGAACCTTCTTTTGACGTAAAGGAGTGTCATCAGCGCGGTTTAACGTTCGCAAGTCCATTGCGGGCCAAAGTGCGTTTGATACTGCTGGATCGAGATACAAAAGCTGTTAAAGAAGTTAAAGAAGATCAGCCGTTGTATATGGGCGAAATCCCGCTTATGACAACCACAGGCTCGTTTGTTATTAACGGTACGGAACGGGTAATTGTTTCTCAGCTACATCGCTCGCCGGGCGTATTTTTTGAGCACGATAAAGGCAAGACGCATAGCTCGGGAAAGTTATTATTTTCGGCGCGAATCATTCCTTACCGCGGCTCTTGGCTGGATTTTGAGTTTGATCCGAAGGATGTTTTATTCTTCCGGATTGACCGTCGCCGCAAAATGCCTGTGACCATTTTGCTCAAGGCAATTGGCATGACGCATGAGCAAATTCTGAGCACTTTTTTTGAATTTGATAGTTTCCAGTTCACTAAGAAGGGCATACTTTTTGAAAGCGATGTCGAGCGCTTGCGTGGCGAGATGGCAAAGTTCGATATTCTTGACAAGTCGGGTAATCAGATCGTCAGTAAGGATAAGCGCATTACTGCCAAGCATATCCGCCAGCTGGCTGAAGCCGGTATCAAGAAGTTTGTTGTGCCAGACGAGTATATGCTCGGCCGCATTGTTGCGAATACGCTGGTAAATCAAGAGACAGGTGAAATCATTGCCAATGCTAATGATGAGATTACAGAAGACTTGCTAGCCAAGTTGATTGAAAATGGCGTGGATCATTTAAATACGCTGTATGTCAATGATCTTGATCGTGGCGAGTACATCTCGTCAACTTTGCGCATCGATGAGACAACCGATCAGTGGGCTGCACGCGTCGCCATTTATCGCATGATGCGCCCAGGCGAGCCGCCAACTGAGGATGCCGTTGAGAACCTCTTCCACAGCTTATTTTATTCTGATGAGCGCTATGATTTGTCAGATGTTGGTCGCATGAAGTTTAACCGCCGTGTTGGTCGTGAAGGAATCGAAGGGCTTGGTACTCTGTCAAATGAAGACATCGTTGATGTCGTCAAAATCCTAGTTGAATTGCGTAACGGCCGTGGTGAAGTTGATGACATTGATCACTTGGGTAATCGCCGCGTTCGGTCCGTTGGCGAGTTGGCTGAAAACCAGTTTCGTGCTGGCTTGGTGCGTGTTGAGCGGGCCGTAAAAGAACGACTCAATCAAGCGGAAAGTGATAATCTCATGCCCCGCGATTTGATTAATGCAAAGCCGATCTCTGCCGCGATTAAGGAATTCTTTGGTTCCAGCCAGCTGTCACAGTTTATGGATCAAACGAATCCGCTATCGGAAATTACTCACAAGCGCCGTATTTCGGCACTTGGTCCCGGCGGGTTGACGCGCGAGCGCGCAGGCTTTGAAGTGCGCGATGTGCACCCAACGCACTACGGCCGTGTTTGCCCTATCGAAACGCCTGAAGGTCCGAATATTGGGCTGATCAACTCCCTGGCACTTTATTCACGTACAAACGAATATGGTTTCATGGAGACACCTTACCGCAAAGTGGTAGATAGCCGTGTCACTGATGATATTGAATATTTGTCAGCAATTGAAGAGGGGAAGTATGTTATTGCTCAAGCAAATACAGAGCTGGACAAGAAGGGTACCTTAACGGGTGCTTTGGTTTCATGTCGTCTTAACGGTGAGTTTTCGCTCAAAGAGCCCAGTGACGTGCAATATATGGACGTTGCTCCTAACCAGATTGTCTCGGTCGCCGCTTCGCTAATTCCCTTTCTGGAGCATGATGACGCGAACCGTGCATTGATGGGTGCCAACATGCAACGCCAGGCAGTTCCTTGTCTGCGTCCGGAAAAAGCATTTGTCGGGACAGGTATTGAACGTACAGTGGCCGTCGATTCAGGAACGGCTGTACAGGCTTTACGTGGCGGGTTGGTTGATTATGTTGATGCAAATCGAATTGTGGTTCGCGTTAATGATGACGAAACCGTGCAGGGGGAAGTGGGTGTCGACATCTACAATCTCATCAAATACACAAGGTCAAACCAAAATACCAACATTAATCAGCGCCCTATCGTTAGGGTGGGTGATGTAATCGGCAAGGGTGATGTGATTGCTGATGGCGCCTCAACTGATCTTGGCGAGCTGGCTCTGGGTCAGAACATGCTTGTGGCATTTATGCCGTGGAATGGTTACAACTTTGAGGATTCGATCCTCATTTCTGAGCGTGTGGTGGCAGAAGATCGTTTTACTTCAATTCACATTGAAGAGCTGACGGTCATGGCGCGTGATACAAAGCTGGGCCCTGAGGAGATTTCAAGGGATATTGCTACTTTGGGCGAGTCCCAGCTTGGGCGTCTGGATGAGTCGGGTATTGTTTATATTGGCGCAGAAGTTGAGGCGGGTGATGTGCTTGTAGGTAAAGTAACACCTAAAGGTGAAACGCAACTTACGCCTGAAGAAAAGCTATTGCGCGCGATCTTCGGCGAGAAGGCGTCTGATGTAAAAGATACCTCACTAAAAGTTCCGTCCGGCATGGTCGGAACGGTGATAGATGTTCAAGTATTTACGCGCGAAGGTATTGAGCGTGATAAACGTGCCCAGTCGATTATCGACGATATGCTAAAAGGGTATAAACAAGACTTGGCTGACCAGATGCGTATCGTTGAGCGCGACACATTTGCGCGGATTGAAAAACTATTGGTTAATAAAGTTGCGAATAAGGGGCCTAAAAAACTCGTTAAAGGAACCAAAATAACCAAGGCGTATCTTGAAACGGTTGAACACTATCATTGGTTTGATATTTCGCTAGTTGCCGAAGATGCTCAAGAGCAACTGGAGGGCTTGCGCGACAGTATTGAACAAACGCGTAAAGATTTTGATATAGCGTTCGAAGCCAAGAAAAAGAAACTGACACAAGGGGACGAGCTTCCTGCAGGTGTGCAGAAGATGGTTAAGGTTTATCTTGCGGTTAAACGGAGAGTTCAGCCCGGGGATAAGATGGCTGGTCGACACGGTAATAAGGGTGTTATCTCGAAAATTGTGCCAGTAGAGGATATGCCGCATATGGCCGATGGTACGCCGATGGATATTGTTCTTAATCCGCTGGGTGTGCCTTCACGGATGAATATCGGCCAGATTCTTGAGACTCATCTGGGCTGGGCTGCCAAAGGGCTTGGAAAGAAAATTGATACACTGCTACGTCAACAGGCATCTGCGGCTGAAGTGCGTAAGTTTTTGAATAATATATACAATAGCTCAGGGAAAAGCGAAGAGATCAACAGTCTGAATGATTTTGAGTTGGCTGAGCTGGCGGTCAATCTCAAAGGGGGAGTGCCATTCGCTACACCGGTATTTGACGGTGCGCATGAGTCAGAGATTAAGGCAATGCTCGAGCTTGCAGACTTGCCAACTAATGGTCAAGTAGATTTATTTGATGGGCGTACTGGCGAAAAGTTTGATCGACAAGTGACCGTGGGTTATATGCATGTTCTGAAGCTGCACCATTTGGTCGATGACAAGATGCACGCGCGCTCAACTGGCCCATACAGCTTGGTGACCCAACAGCCTCTAGGCGGCAAAGCACAGTTTGGTGGTCAGCGCTTTGGTGAAATGGAAGTGTGGGCACTTGAGGCTTACGGTGCTGCTTATGTGTTGCAGGAAATGCTGACCGTTAAGTCGGATGATGTGGCCGGGCGTACCAAGGTCTATGAAAATATTGTTAAGGGCGAGCACAAAATCGATGCAGGTATGCCTGAGTCATTTAATGTCTTGATCAAGGAAATTCGATCGCTAGCGATCGATATTGATCTTGAGCGTCATTAAACCTGATAGTCGTCCACTGGAGATAACCAATGAAAAGTCTATTTGCCGATCTTTTTAAGCAAAATCTGGCAGCTGAAGATAACTTCGATGCGATCACTATCGGTCTGGCTTCACCGGCCAAGATTCGGTCATGGTCGTATGGAGAAGTTAAAAAGCCGGAAACAATCAACTATCGGACATTCAAGCCAGAGCGTGATGGTTTGTTTTGTGCAAAGATTTTTGGCCCTATTAAAGACTATGAATGTCTTTGCGGGAAATATAAGCGGCTAAAGCATCGCGGAGTCATTTGCGAAAAGTGTGGTGTAGAAGTAACCCAATCTAAAGTGCGTCGGGAGCGAATGGCGCATATTGAACTGGCGTCACCAGTGGCGCATATCTGGTTTCTCAAAAGCCTGCCTAGTCGTCTCGGTATGGTGCTTGATATGACATTGCGTGACATTGAACGCGTACTATATTTTGAAGCCTTCGTTGTTGTTGATCCAGGCATGACGCTCCTCAATAGAGCCCAGTTACTGACTGAAGATGATTATCTGGCTAAAGTTGAAGAATATGGGGACGACTTTACTGCGATGATGGGTGCTGAGGGTGTTCGCGAGCTTCTGCGTACGCTGGACATTGCCCGCGAAGTCGAGATCCTGCATCAGGAAATCGAGACCACAGGCTCCGAAGCGAAAATGAAGAAAATCTCCAAGCGGCTTAAAGTGCTTGAAGGTTTTCAGCATTCTGGAATCAAGCCGGAATGGATGATATTGGAAGTTTTGCCAGTACTTCCCCCAGATTTGCGCCCATTGGTGCCATTGGATGGCGGTCGCTTTGCAACTTCTGACTTGAATGACTTGTACCGCAGAGTCATTAATCGAAATAACCGCCTCAAGCGTCTATTGGAATTAAAAGCGCCAGATATTATTGTGCGAAATGAAAAACGCATGCTTCAAGAGTCAGTTGATTCATTGCTGGACAATGGCCGGCGAGGTAAAGCAATGACTGGTGCAAACAAGCGACCACTTAAGTCACTTGCCGACATGATCAAGGGCAAGGGTGGCCGTTTCAGGCAAAATCTGCTGGGCAAGCGGGTCGATTATTCTGGGCGTTCGGTCATCGTGGTTGGTCCCCAACTCAAGCTTCACCAGTGTGGATTGCCTAAGAAAATGGCGCTGGAGCTATTCAAGCCATTTATTTTTGAGCGACTCGAGAAAATGGGTATTGCCAGCACTATCAAGGCGGCCAAAAAAGAAGTTGAAGCTGAAACTCCTGTTGTTTGGGACATTCTGGAAGGTGTTATTCGTGAGCATCCCGTCATGCTTAACCGGGCTCCGACTTTACATCGTCTTGGGATTCAAGCCTTTGAGCCTATGCTGATTGAAGGTAAGGCAATCCAGCTTCATCCACTCGTTTGTGTCGCTTTTAACGCGGACTTCGACGGCGATCAAATGGCTGTGCACGTGCCGTTGTCGTTAGAGGCCCAAATGGAAGCACGTACTTTGATGCTGGCTTCCAATAATGTGCTATCTCCCGCGAATGGTGTGCCGATTATTGTGCCTTCTCAGGATGTTGTTTTGGGACTGTATTATTCAACAAGGGAAAGCGTCACTGCGCGTGGAACAGGAATGATGTTTTCAGACATCGCTGAACTAGCCAGAGGCGTTGATTCCAGGGAAGTTGATCTGCATGCGCGGATTACAGTGCGCATCCCTGAGTATGATTTGGAAACAGATGGCCAGTGGAAGAAAAAAGTCACGCGTTACTCAACGACCGCAGGTCGAGCGTTGCTTTCAGAAATATTGCCACGGGGTTTGCCTTTTTCAGTGATTGACAAGCCACTGAAGAAAAAAGAAATATCCAAACTTGTAGATGAAAGCTTCCGTCGCTGCGGCTTAAAGGATACTGTAGTTTTCGCTGATCAGCTCATGCAATATGGTTTCCGTTTAGCAACACGCGGAGGCATCTCGATTTGCTTGGATGACATGCAAATACCAAGTCAAAAGCATGATCTTATCAGGGTTGCAGAAGACGAAGTTAAGGAAATTGAGAAGCAATATACGTCGGGTCTTGTGACTGCGGGCGAACGCTATAACAAGGTAGTTGATATATGGGGTCGCGCCGGGGATCAGGTGGCTAAGGCAATGATGGATCAACTCGCCAAAGAAGAAGTAACAAATTCTGAGGGAGAGGTTTGTAGCCAAGAATCATTTAATTCAATTTATATGATGGCTGACTCGGGTGCTCGTGGTTCTGCTGCTCAAATTCGGCAGTTAGCTGGTATGCGCGGACTAATGGCCAAGCCGGATGGTTCGATCATTGAGACCCCTATCACCTCAAACTTCCGCGAAGGGCTTAATGTACTTCAGTACTTTATTTCGACGCACGGCGCACGCAAAGGCTTGGCGGACACGGCTTTAAAAACCGCAAACTCGGGTTATTTGACTCGCCGCCTCGTGGATGTAACGCAAGATTTGGTTGTAATTGAGGATGACTGTGGTACAGATAATGGTTTCTTAATGAAAGCGTTAGTCGAGGGCGGTGAGGTTATTGAGCCGCTTAGTGAGCGCATACTTGGCCGTGTTTTGTGCAGTGATGTTATTCATCCAGATACGGGGAATGTCCTCTACACTTCAGGATATTTGCTGGATGAAGATGCCGTTGATTCTATAGAGTCGCTAGGTGTTGATGAAGTCAACGTTCGGACCCCGCTTTCATGCGAAACGCGTTATGGATTGTGCGCAAAGTGCTACGGTCGTGACTTGGGACGCGGTTCTATGGTTAATACCGGCGAGGCTGTTGGAGTCATTGCAGCACAATCTATCGGCGAGCCTGGAACCCAGCTGACTATGCGGACATTCCACGTCGGTGGTGCTGCATCTCGTTCCGCTGCACAGAGCAACATCGAGGCAAAAAGTTCAGGGTTTGTGAAATATGCGTCGACAGTAAGATATGTTGAAAATTCAAAAGGTGAAAAAATTGCCATTTCTCGATCAGGTGAGTTATTGATTGTTGATGACAATGGCCGTGAGCGTGAGCGCCATAAAGTGCCTTATGGCGCAACCTTGCTAGAGGATACTGGGGCTCAGGTTAAAGCAGGAAAGCAGCTAGCTGTTTGGGATCCCCACACCCGTCCGATTGTTGCGGAGTATGCTGGAACTGCCAAATTTGAGAATATTGAAAAAGGCGTGACAGTGGTTGAGCAAATGGATGATATTACTGGGCTGTCTACGCTGGTTGTCATCGACACTAAACGCGGTCTCAAAGCTGCCAAAGGTGTACGCCCACAAGTGAAGCTGATCGACGAGGCAGGTCAGGAAGTAAAAATTACGGGAACAGATCATGTAGTCACCATCACTTTCCAAGTCGGTTCGCTAATAACAGTACGCGATGGGCAATGGGTGTCTGTTGGGGATATTCTTTCTCGTATTCCACAAGAGTCCTCTAAAACCCGCGATATTACCGGGGGTTTGCCACGTGTAGCAGAGCTGTTTGAGGCCAGGTCACCAAAAGATGCTGGTATTCTGGCTGAGGTAACAGGTACAGTTTCCTTTGGTAAAGACACCAAAGGAAAGCAACGCCTTATCATTACTGACCTTGATGGGGTAAGTAGCGAATATCTTATCTCCAAAGACAAGCACGTCATGGCTCATGACGGTCAAGTGGTCAGCAAGGGTGAGGTTATTGTTGATGGCCCTGCTGACCCTCATGATATCCTGCGGCTTAAGGGGGTTGACGAGCTCGCACGCTACATCATTGATGAAGTTCAAGACGTCTACCGCTTACAAGGGGTCAAGATCAATGATAAACATATTGAAGTTATCGTTCGTCAAATGCTACGCAGAGTCGTCATCACAAGTACTGGTGATTCACGATTTATCAAAGAAGAGCAGGCGGAGTGTGATGAAGTTTTGGACGAGAATGATCGTTTGGCCGCAGAAGGTAAGGCTCCGGCAAATTACGAATTTGTACTCCTAGGAATCACCAAGGCAAGTTTGTCAACCAACTCATTTATTTCTGCCGCTTCTTTCCAGGAAACTACAAGAGTATTGACTGAGGCAGCCATAATGGGTAAGCGAGATGAGTTGCGTGGTCTTAAGGAGAATGTCATCGTTGGTAGACTGATCCCTGCAGGTACGGGATTGGCGTATCACCGCCGGAGGCAGCTCAAACTTTCCGTTGATGCATCAGAAGCTCAGAACCTATTTGATTTGTCGTCAGTATCTGTAGCTATTGAATAATGGGAAGTTACTTGACGCTCTGAAGTGAGTTCCATATAATCTACCCTCTTTGCCTTTGGCAAGAATAAATTTTGCAATAATTTGTAGTGTTTTTCACTACGCTTAGGAAATACATATGCCTACAATTAATCAGCTTGTACGGAAGCCTCGGCAAGCGCAAAAAACAAAAAGCAAGGTTCCGGCGCTGGCGAATAGCCCCGCTAGGCGCGGAGTTTGCACGCGCGTTTACACTACGACACCCAAAAAGCCAAACTCGGCTCTGCGTAAAGTTGCTAAGGTGCGATTGACGAATGGTTTTGAAGTTATTTCATACATTGGTGGTGAGGGCCATAATTTGCAAGAGCACTCGGTAGTACTCATTCGGGGTGGCCGGGTGAAGGATCTCCCGGGTGTGCGCTATCACATTGTTCGTGGCAGCCTTGATACTCAGGGTGTCAAGGATCGTAAACAAAGCCGTTCAAAATATGGCGCCAAGCGGCCTAAAGCTGCTTGATTGAGACATTAAGGAAAAACTATGCCCCGTCGTCGTGAAGTCCCCAAGCGTGACATTCTGCCGGATCCAAAGTTCGGCAGCATTGATTTGTCAAAATTTGTTAATGTATTGATGTCAAGTGGAAAGAAGTCGGTTGCTGAGCGTATTATCTATGGCGCTTTTGCTCAGATTCACGCTAAAAGTGGCAAGGATCCGCTGGAAATTTTTTCATTGGCTGTTAATAATGTCAAGCCTGTTGTAGAGGTCAAGAGTCGGCGAGTGGGCGGTGCAAATTACCAGGTTCCTGTAGAGGTTCGTCCGTCACGCAGGGTTGCATTATCCATGCGCTGGTTACGTGAGGCGGCGCGCAAGCGTTCTGAAAAGTCCATGGGTCAGCGTTTGGCTGCAGAGTTATTGGAGGCTTCTGAAGGTCGTGGAGCCGCGATGAAAAAGCGGGAAGAGGTGCATCGCATGGCAGAGGCAAACAAAGCATTCTCGCATTTCCGCTTTTAATTTTAATTAGGCGGGTGCTAATCTCACCCCTCAGGGCGTAGAGGGTTTGATTTATTTCCGAACTGTATTGGCTTGTACGCTTTTGCATTCGGCTTATTTGAATAAGGCAGGTAAACAAAGTGGCACGTAAGACCCCCATTGAGCGCTATCGTAATATCGGTATTTCGGCACATATTGACGCTGGAAAGACTACTACAACTGAACGCATTCTGTTTTATACAGGCGTTAACCATAAAATTGGTGAGGTTCATGATGGCGCTGCAACCATGGACTGGATGGAGCAAGAGCAGGAGCGTGGTATTACTATTACTTCTGCTGCGACAACCTGTTTTTGGCGAGGTATGGGTGGGAACTTCGAAGAGCATCGCGTAAATATTATTGATACACCGGGCCACGTGGACTTTACTATTGAGGTAGAGCGATCAATGCGGGTTTTGGATGGTGCTTGTATGGTTTACTGTGCTGTGGGTGGTGTTCAGCCGCAGTCAGAAACTGTTTGGCGTCAGGCTAATCGCTACCGTGTGCCACGCCTTGCGTTTGTTAACAAGATGGATCGCCAGGGGGCTGATTTTTTCAAAGTGCATGATCAAATGCGCTTGCGCCTAAAGGCAAACCCAATTCCTCTTCAGATACCCATAGGCGCTGAAGAGACATTTGAGGGTGTGGTTGACTTAGTGAAAATGAAGGCAATCATTTGGGATGAGAAAAGCCAGGGAACAAAGTTCGAGTATGGTGACATCCCGGCGGACCTAAAGGCGACAGCAGATATTTGGCGCGAAAAAATGCTTGAGGCGGCAGCAGAGGCTTCCGAAGAGCTGATGAATAAATACCTTGAGTCTGGAGATTTGACCGAAGAAGAGGTCAAGCAGGGTTTGCGCTCACGCACGTTAAATGCTGAAATTGTTCCGATGCTATGTGGCTCGGCCTTCAAGAATAAAGGTGTGCAGGCAATGCTGGATGCGGTGATTGAATATTTGCCAGCACCAACAGATGTCTTGCCGGTCAAGGGTATCCTTGAGAATGAGCAAGAAGGTGAGCGAAAGCCCTCAGATGCTGAGCCGTTTTCAGCGCTTGCTTTTAAGATTATGACTGATCCCTACGTTGGGCAGCTTACTTTTTTTCGTGTGTACTCGGGGATGATCAAGACGGGCGATACTATTTACAATCCAATTAAGGGCCGTAAAGAGCGCTTAGGCCGTATTCTTCAGATGCATGCAAACCAGCGGGAAGAAATTAAAGAGGTTTTTGCTGGGGATATCGCTGCAGCTGTTGGTCTGAAAGAGGCTACGACCGGTGACACTCTTAGTGATCCTGACAAGGTTATCATTCTAGAGCGGATGGTATTTCCTGAGCCGGTGATTCATGTGGCAGTCGAGCCAAAAACCAAGGCTGACCAAGAGAAAATGGGCATTGCACTGAATCGTTTGGCGCAAGAAGACCCCTCGTTTCGTGTCAGAACTGATGAAGAGTCTGGTCAAACCATTATTTCAGGGATGGGTGAGTTGCACTTGGAAATTCTTGTTGATCGTATGCGACGAGAGTTTGGTGTTGAGGCAAATGTTGGGGCTCCTCAAGTTGCTTATCGCGAAGCTATACGCAAACCTGTCGAGCAGGAAGGCAAGTTTGTTAAACAGTCGGGCGGCCGGGGTCAATACGGACATGTTTGGATAAAACTAGAGCCTAATGAAGCGGGTAAGGGCTTCGAGTTTATAGATTCTATAAAAGGCGGCTCTGTCCCGCGAGAGTTTATTCCAGCAGTGGAAAAGGGTCTCCTTGAAACGCTTCCCAATGGAGTATTGGCTGGCTTCCCTGTAGTTGATGTCAAGGTAACTCTTTTTGATGGCTCGTACCATGATGTTGACTCCAATGAAAATGCTTTCAAGATGGCGGCTTCAATGGCTTTTAAAGATGCCATGCGCAAAGCTAGCCCTGTACTGCTCGAGCCTATGATGGCGGTAGAAGTTGAAACACCGGAAGATTACATGGGTAATTTAATGGGTGACTTGTCTGGGCGTCGGGGAATCGTTCTGGGTATGGAGGATCAGGTTGGTGGCATTAAGCTGATTAAAGCTGAAGTTCCTTTGGCTGAAATGTTTGGTTACTCTACTCAGTTACGTTCTTTATCTCAGGGCCGTGCTACTTATTCAATGGAATTCAAACATTACACTGAAGCCCCAAAAAATGTGGCCGAGGCAATTATTAACAAAAAATAAACTAATGCATCTGAGGTAACTGACATGGCAAAAAGCAAGTTTGAGCGGACAAAACCACACGTTAACGTAGGGACAATTGGGCACGTTGACCACGGCAAGACCACATTAACGGCGGCGATCACCACGATCCTGTCGGCGAAGTTTGGCGGCGAAGCAAAAGCCTACGACCAGATTGACGCCGCACCGGAAGAAAAAGCGCGCGGCATCACCATCAACACCGCA
>DATCQI010000164.1:0-13806 GCA_036569545.1 Rugosibacter sp.
GCAGGCATTCGTCCCAGTTCGGCGTTGGCCGAGGCGTCCGGCCTGCATTGCCATCGGGGGGTGGTGGTATCTGACACGCTGCAAACATTCGACCCGCGAATTTACGCAGTGGGCGAATGCGCAGCACATCGTGGCATCGCGTACGGACTTGTTGCGCCATTGTTCGAGCAAGCCAAGGTATGCGCCAATCATCTGGCGCAAATGGGCATTAGTCGCTATCAGGGTTCTGTCACATCGACCAAGCTGAAAGTAACCGGCGTGGATGTGTTCTCGGCGGGCAATTTCACCGGTGGCGATGGCACGGAAGATATTGTGCTGTATGACAAGAGCGGGGGCGTTTACAAACGCCTGGTTATCGAAAAAGATCGTCTGGTGGGCGCTGTGCTATATGGCGACACAGGTGATGGCGGCTGGTATTTTCAGTTGCTCAAGGAGGGTCGCGATATTGGCGCTATCCGGGATCATTTGATGTTTGGCGATGCCTTCACCAATAATCATGTGGGTGACGTGGGTCATGCCGGAAATTCCAAAGCCGCGGCGATGAACGACGAAGCCGAAGTGTGTGGTTGCAATGGCGTGTGCAAGGGGACGATCGTCAAGGCGATTCGCGAAAAAGGGTTGTTCACGCTGGATGATGTAAGAAAGCACACCAAGGCATCTTCTTCGTGCGGTTCTTGTACCGGCTTGGTTGAGCAGATATTGGCGTCAACCGTTGGTGGCGCCTATCAGGCGGCTGACCGCACCACGAAGCCCTTGTGCGGCTGCACGACGCTCACGCACGGCGAAGTGCGAGCAGAAATTCGCGGCCAAAAGCTGCTCTCGCTGGAGGATGTCTTTGCAACGCTCGCCTGGCATACGCCCGATGGATGTGCCACCTGTCGTCCCGCGCTTAACTATTACCTGATTTCCACCTGGCCGCACGAGGCGAAGGATGATCCGCAATCGCGCTTTATCAACGAGCGCGCGCATGCCAACATTCAGAAGGACGGCACGTATAGCGTAGTGCCGCGCATGTGGGGCGGGCTGACGACGCCGGACGAGCTGCGCCGCATCGCCAATGTAGCGGAAAAATATCACATCCCGACGGTCAAGGTGACGGGCGGCCAGCGCATTGATTTGCTCGGGGTTAAAAAAGAAGACTTGCCTGCGGTGTGGAAAGACCTGGACATGCCATCGGGCCATGCGTATGGCAAAAGCATACGCACGGTGAAAACCTGCGTTGGCACCGAACATTGCCGTTTTGGCACGCAGCAGTCGATGAGCATGGGCGTGGCGCTGGAAAAAATGTTGTTCGGCATGTGGTCACCGCATAAGGTAAAACTGGCGGTGTCAGGCTGCCCGCGCAATTGCTCGGAAGCGGGCATCAAGGATGTCGGCGTGATCGGTGTGGATTCCGGTTGGGAGCTGTATGTGGCGGGCAATGGCGGCATCAAGACCGAGGTTGCCGAGTTTTTGTGCAAGGTGACGACGCGCGAAGAGGTGCTGGAGTATTCCGCTGCCTTTCTTCAGCTTTATCGCGAAGAAGGCTGGTATCTGGAACGCACCGTGCATTACGTGCAACGCGTGGGCCTTGATTATGTCAAGCAGCATGTGGTGGCTGACGCCGATCATCGCAAAGCCTTGCACCAGCGCTTGCTGTATGCCTTGCAGGGTGTGGTCGATCCGTGGCGCGAGCGTTTGCCGGGTGAAGCCCCACCCCAGTTGGCAGCGGAATTTACGCCGTTGCCTGTTCCCGTTGAAACCATTTGAATTGCATAGCACGCAGGAGAAAGTTTTGAGTACATGGCATAAAGTGTGTCGTCTGGAAGAAATCCCCCGGCGCGGTAGCCGGGTGGTGCCGCACGAAGAAGTAAGTATCGCGGTATTTCGCACGGCAGACGATGAAGTCTTTGCGCTGCGCGATGCTTGCCCGCACAAAGCAGGTCCGCTGTCGCAAGGCATCGTGCATGGGCATCGCGTGACCTGCCCGCTGCATGGCTGGAATCTTGAATTATCCAGCGGAGAAGCCTGCGCGCCCGATGAGGGCAGCACCCTCACTTATCAGGTGCGTGTCGAGAATGGCGTGGTGCTGTTAGCGCTTTGAGGCTGAATTTGTGATGGGCGCTATGGAATCCGCAGTGGAATCCACTCTTGAAGTGCCGGTGAGCGAGACGCGCTCTGTTTGCTGCTATTGTGGCACCGGCTGTGGCGTGATTATTGAAAAAGTCGGCGTTGGCAAGACGGCGAAAATCATCAATGTGCGCGGCGACCCCGATCATCCAGCTAACTTTGGCCGCCTGTGCAGCAAGGGTGCCAGCTTGCATCTCACCACGCAGCGCACCGGGCGCGCACTGGTGCCGGAGCTGCGCACCTCGCGTGCCGCATCACGAGCGCCGACTTCCTGGGATACCGCACTGGATACCGCTGCCGAACGCTTCGCTGCGATCATTCAGCAACATGGGCCGGATGCCGTTGCCTTCTACATTTCAGGCCAGTTGTTGACCGAAGATTATTACGTCTTCAACAAGTTGGCACGCGCGCTGGTGGGTACGAACAATATCGATTCCAACTCGCGTTTGTGCATGTCGTCTGCCGTAGCGGGTTACAAGGCGACACTGGGGTCAGATGCGGTGCCCTGCAGCTATGAAGACATTACCTTGAGCGATCTGTTTTTGCTCGCCGGCAGCAATACCGCCTGGGCACATCCCATTGTATTCCGGCGCATTGAGGATGCGAAGGCAAAAAACCCGGAACTCAAAATTATCGTCATCGATCCGCGCCGCACCGATACGGCCGCGATAGCTGATTTGCATCTGGCGATTACGCCGGGCAGTGATGTGATTCTCTACAGCGCCATGCTGCATGTGATGTTGTGGGAAGGGCTGGTGGATGAAGCCTTCATCGCTGCGCACACCACGGGTTTTGCCGCAGTGCGCGACAAGGTGCGCGAGCTCACGCCAGCCGCTGCAGCGGCGACATGCGGCGTGGTGGCAGAGGATATCGTGCAAGCTGCGCGCTGGTTCGGCCACGCTAAAGCGCCGTTGTCGATGTGGTGCCAGGGGTTGAATCAATCAACTCACGGCACGAGCAATAATGCCGCGCTGATTCATCTGCATCTGGCGACGGGGAAAATTGGCCAACCCGGCATGGGGCCGTTCTCGCTTACCGGCCAGCCCAATGCGATGGGCGGGCGCGAAGTGGGGGCGATGGCCAATCTGCTGCCGGGACATCGCAATTTATTGAATGCCGCTGACCGTGAAGAGTTGGCTGCGTTGTGGGGGGTGCCCAGCATTCCCGACCAGCCGGGCAAAACGGCAGTCGAGTTGTTCGATGCCTTGCATGAAGGAAAAATCAAGGCGGTGTGGATTGCCTGCACCAACCCGGCGCAGTCCATGCCTGACCAAACGAGAGTGCGCGAGGCGTTAGTCAAAGCAGAATTCGTCGTGGTGCAAGATGCCTATGCGGATATCGAGACGGCGGCTTTTGCCGACCTGTTGCTGCCCGCCGCGAGCTGGGGCGAAAAAGAAGGCACAGTGACGAATTCCGAACGTCGCATTTCGCGTGTGCGCGCGGCCGTCTCACCGCCTGGCGAAGCTCGTGCGGACTGGGCAATCGCTGCTGAGTTTGCCCGGCGCCTGGGTGAGAAACTAGGCGAAAAAGTCGGTGCTGGTGATACGGCGCATTCAGCAAAGGCAGGTCTGTTCAACTTCACTGATACCGCTGATATTTTTGCCGAGCATGTCAGTCTGACGGTCGGCCGTGATCTTGATATGGGCGGCATGAGTTACGCTGTACTCGAAGAGCGCGGCCCGCAGCAATGGCCGTTTCCGCAAGGTGCACAGGGCGGTCAGGTGCGTCTTTATGAAGATCATCATTTCGCCACCCCTGATGGTCGCGCCCTGTTTGCACCGCTGACTTTTACGCTAACTGCAGAAGCAACCGACGCTCGTTATCCATTGCGTTTGACTACCGGCCGCTTGCGTGACCAATGGCACGGCATGAGTCGCACAGGCCGTGCGGCACGACTGACTGCCCATGAACCGACGCCGCGTTTGTTGCTGAATGCGATCGACATCGAACGACGCGGCTTTAAGCCGGGTGATCTGGCGCGCATTAAAAGCCGCCGTGGCGAGATTATTCTGCCCGTCAGTCCGAGCGATGAACTCAAGCCCAGCCAGGCGTTCATCGCCATGCACTGGGGTGCGCGCTCCTTGTCGCATGCGGGCGTTAATCAGCTGATGTTGTCCGCATTTGATCCCATATCGAAACAGCCCGAACTCAAAGCGGCCGCCATCCGCATTGAGCCGGTTGATCTGCCTTATCGACTTATCGCGCTGCGTGCTGCTGATGCCACACAGTCAGCGGATGAGCAAGTGCTGCGCTGGCGTGACCAGCTGGCCAAGTGGCTACCCGCATTCGATTACGCTGCCGTCACGCTGGCCGGGCGCGAATATCCATTTGTTATGCTGTCTGTGGCGCATGCCGCGCCGTTGTCAAAAGAGATACTGGATAAGCTCGTCGTGATACTTGAGCTGGAAGAATGCACCGCTTACAACGACCCGCGCCGAGACATTGCCAAATACGCAAAAACCGATGCGGCGAATGATCGCTTGCTGGGCGTATTGTTAGCGGGCGAGACAGCCTCAGCGGAATGGTTGCGTGAGCTGATGGCCAGCGGCCAACCCGTAGGTGATCTACGGCGCTGGTTATTTGCGGCGACGGCCACGCCGCCCTTATTGATGGCTCCCGCTGGGCGCACTGTATGTAACTGCTTTGGGGTGACTGAAACACAAATCAATGACCTGTATCGCCAGGGTGCCGATCTCGAGGCACTGCAGGTGCAGCTAAAATGCGGCACCTCCTGCGGATCCTGTTTGCCAGAACTCAAGCGCATGGGGTCTGCGCTGGTAAAGGCCGGCTGAGACTAACCCAGGCCAGCTTGGCCTGTTGGTGACAGAAAGCCACGTCACCGTTTAAACTGCTTAACCCATTGAAATTCACCGCACTGGCCCCATATCGGCTTTGCCGAGTGCTGTGTTTTCGCGATGCTTTTGCAATACACCGCATTAATGGCCATTGCAAACCATAAGACATTAATTTTAGGAAACATTGATGACAACAACTGCACAAACCAGCCCGGCACGTGAAACACTGGGCTTTCAGACTGAGGTCACTCAGCTTTTACAGCTGATGATTCACTCGCTGTATTCCAACCGCGAGATTTTTCTGCGCGAGTTGATTTCCAATGCGTCAGATGCCTGCGACAAACTGCGCTTTGAGGCGCTCAATAACGCCGCGCTGCTGGAGAATGAAGGTGAATTCAGCATCCGTGTGAGCTTTGATAAAACGGCACGCACGCTGACGATAAGCGACAACGGCATCGGCATGAGTCGGGATGAAGCCATTGCTAACTTGGGCACTATCGCCAAATCCGGCACGCGGGAATTTTTCTCTCAGCTTTCCGGTGATCAAAAGAAAGATGCCGGGTTAATTGGTCAGTTTGGCGTGGGTTTTTATTCGTCCTTTATCGTCGCCGACCGAGTCACTGTACTTACCCGTCGTGCCGGTGCAGCAGTCGACCAAGGCGTGCGCTGGGAATCTGAAGGCACGGGCGAGTTCACTATCGAAGCGGTGAATAAAGCTGACCGCGGTACGGAAATCACCTTGCATTTGCGCGCCGATCAGGACGATTTATTGTCCGGCTGGAAACTGCGCAGCATCATCCGCAAGTATTCCGATCACATTCTGCAGCCGATTGTGATGAAAAAGGAAGAATGGCGCGAGCCCAAAGCCGGTGAGGAAGGTGATGAAGGCGGCCAGGTGGTGACAGATGAGGATGAAACCGTTAATCAGGCGTCCGCTTTGTGGGCAAAACCCAAGAATGAGATTTCTGAGGACGACTACAAGGCGTTTTACAAGCACGTTGGGCATGATTATGAAGACCCGTTAGCTTGGGTGCATGTGCGGGTTGAAGGCAAGAGCGAGTACACGCAACTCTTGTATCTGCCAGCGCGTGCGCCGTTTGATTTGTATGACCGCAATGTGCGCCACGGCATCAAGCTGTATGTGCGCCGCGTGTTCATCATGGATGATGCAGAGCAATTGCTGCCGACTTACCTCCGCTTTGTGCGCGGCATTGTGGATTCGGCTGATTTGCCGCTGAATGTCTCGCGCGAGATTTTGCAGGAATCCAAAGACATCGAAGCCATTCGCAAAGGCTGTACAGCGAAGGTGCTGGGTATGCTGACCGATATGGCCGCGAACGACAAGGAAAAATACGCCAGGTTCTGGGAAGCCTTTGGCCGCGTAATCAAGGAAGGTGTGGGCGAGGATTTTGCCAACAAGGAAAAAATCGCCGGTCTGTTGCGTTTTGCTTCCACGCAGAACGACACCACTGAGCAAACAGTATCGCTGGCCGATTACATCGCCCGCATGAAGCCTGAGCAAGAGAAAATTTATTTTGTCACGGCGGATACTTTCAATGCCGCGAAGAACAGCCCGCACTTGGAAGTGTTCCGCAAAAAAGGCATTGAAGTGTTGCTGCTTTCCGATCGGGTAGATGAATGGGTAGTCTCGCACGTCACCGAGTTTGATGGCAAGCAGTTGGCCTCGGTTGCCAAGGGCGATCTGGATCTGGGCAAGCTGGAAGACGAAGCCGAAAAACAGGCGCAGGAATCCGCCGCGGGCGAGTTCAAGGCTCTGACCGACAAAATTGCCGCAGCACTGGCCGAGCGCGTGAAAGAAGTGCGCGTGACGTATCGTCTGACCGAATCGCCTGCGTGTTTGGTAAGCGAGGAAAATGATATGTCGGGCAATCTGGCACGCATGCTCAAAGCGGCCGGGCAACATGCTCCAGCCGCCAAGCCGACGCTGGAGATCAACCCGCAACATCCAGTAGTGCAGCGGATCAAAGCCGAAGTCGATCGCGAAGGCAGCAGGTTCAATGACTGGGCCGAGGTGTTGTTTGATCAGGCGCTGCTCGCTGAAGGTGGTCAGCTGGATGATCCGGCGACGTTTGTTAAGCGCATGAACCAGTTGATGCTGGAGATGCGGGCAGGCTAATGGCGCCTGATCGTGGCTAAAAAAGGCGCGGCTCAGTTCCGCGCCTTTTTTATTGGTTGGTCAGGCTGATCACGAGCGGTGACGTGCCGTACCAGAAGGCGGTTTTGTTTTTCTGCTTGTTTTCTCAGATTTTTTTCTGTTGTTGGCGGGGTTTTTCTTTATGGATTTGCGTGATTTTCCCGCTTTCCGCTTGACGACACCGGGGTTAAGGCAAGCAGTGAGTGCAGTGCCTTTTTTGTCGGCACACTTTTCTTTTGCTTGTTCAATGGCCGTGCATTCTTCCGGGTTGTCTGCCTGACTGCAATCAAGTGGCGGCAGATTCTCTTGCAGGCAAGCCTGCTTTTCTGCTCCGTGCTTTTCTGCGCAGGTGATTAGTGCTGCCTGACGGGCTGCACAGCGAACGGGATCGTGTGCTTCCGCGCACTCTGCAGGTGCGAGCTGGGCAGCGGATTGAAATTCGGGTTGAGCCATGGCTGGCAGCGATAAAAAAAGTCCCGTTACCAAAAGACGGCATGTGAACATTCTATGTCTCCTTGAGTTTGTAATTTAGGCAAACAGAACAACGCCGTCTTGTTGAGCGGCTCTTCTTGTACGTTCTTTGACCGTGTTTTAGATTATAGTTTGATGTATTGCCATCCGCTGCGGCGGGGAGAGCGTTTTCTGCTCGACCGCCTTGTAGCGCAGGGGCTTCATCAGTGCCGACTCTTCAATATGAACCATGTTCCATCGCGAGAAATGAACGAACATAGCTTAAAGTTGCCAGAGGTGGTTGATGCGCTGGCAGCGGATGGTTTGATTGATGTGGACCAGGCGGCTGCTTTTAAAAATGAGCGGCGCCACTGGACTATCGAAACCCATCCGTTGGTCATGCTGGCTGAGCGGCGCTGGAAGTCATTGCAGCCGCCGCATAAAGTACTGGATATGGAGGTGCTGACGCAGTGGCTGGCGGTTTGGTCCGGGCTGGATTACTTGCACATTGATCCTCTGAAAATTGATTTTTCAGCAGTGACCAGCGTGATGAGCAACGCCTACGCCTCCCGTTTTCGCATCTTGCCGGTTCAGGTAAAGCTGGACGAGGTGGTGATCGCTACGGCGGAGCCCTTCCAGCGCGCCTGGGAGGCAGAAATTCAGCCAATTCTCAATAAAAAAATTCGCCGTGTAATTGCTAATCCACAGGATATTGTCCGCTATCAGATGGAGTTTTACAACCTGGCCAAATCGGTGAAGGGAGCGCAGGCAAAAGGCGACGTTACTGGAGGTACTTCAAATTTCGAGCAGTTAGTTGAGCTTGGCAAGAGTAGTAAACAGTTTGATGCGAACGATCAGCATATCGTCACCATCGTTGATTGGCTTTGGCAATATGCGTTTGAGCAGCGCGCATCGGATATCCATGTGGAGCCGCGACGCGATATGGGCATTGTGCGCTTTCGCATTGATGGCGTTCTGCATCAGGTGTATCAGATCCCGATGACTGTACTCAACGCCATGACCAGTCGCATCAAGATTTTGGGACGCATGGATGTGGTGGAAAAACGCCGCCCGCAAGATGGCCGCCTTAAAACGCGTACGCTGGACGGGCAGGAAGTTGAGTTACGGCTAGCGACTTTGCCGACGGCTTTTGGCGAAAAATTGGTGATGCGGATTTTTGACCCGGATGTGCTGGTGCGTGATTTTTCCGAGCTGGGGTTTGGTGAAGACGAAGTCGCTACATGGCGTGACATGACTGCGCATCCTAATGGCATTATTCTGGTCACCGGGCCAACCGGCAGCGGTAAAACGGTCACGCTGTATTCCACCTTGAAAGAGCTGGCCACACCCGAAGTGAATGTGTGCACGCTAGAAGACCCGATCGAGATGATCGAACCGGCATTTAATCAGGTGCAGGTTGTGCCGGATATCGGCATGGGGTTTGCCGAGGGCATTCGCGCCCTGATGCGGCAGGATCCGGACATCATCATGGTGGGCGAAATTCGTGATCTGCAAACAGCGGATATGGCGATTCAGGCGGCACTCACCGGACATTTGGTGTTGTCGACATTGCACACCAATGATGCGCCCTCGGCCATTACGCGATTGATTGATCTGGGTGTACCGCCTTATTTGCTGGCGGCAACAATTGTCGGCGTCATGGCGCAGCGGCTGGTGCGTACTTTGTGTCCGCAATGCAAGCAGCCCAGTGGCATGCGCGTTGAAGACGAAGTTGCCTGGAACGCTCTGGTGGCACCATGGAAGTCAAAGCAGCCTGCGCAACTATATCGTCCCGTCGGCTGCCTTGATTGCCGCATGACAGGTTACAAGGGACGGATCGGCATTTATGAAATCATGCCGTTGTCTGCCGAACTCAAACAGCTGATCGCCACCAAGGCGGATCTGGATGGCCTGCGCCAGCAGGCGATGCGTGAAGGGGTGAAATCGCTGCGTATTGCCGGTGCCAAAAAAGTGGCGGCAGGGCTGACGACGATCGAGGAAATCATGAAAGTTGCCCCGCCCGCGAATGCGCTGGGCTGAAACAGGCAAGCGAAATTTTTATTTTTCGGTTATTTGTTCAACTCACGCATGCCTCGCTCCAGCCCTTCTAGCGTGAGCGGAAACATCCGATTGCGAAAAATCGTGCGGATCAAGTCAATCGACTGCCGGTAATCCCATAAGCGCTCAGGCTCGGGATTCAGCCACACGGCATGAGGCCAGGTTTCTTGCAGACGGGAAAGCCAGATGGCACCGGCTTCCGGGTTGTTGTATTCCACCGAGCCACCGGGTTGCACCACTTCATACGGGCTCATGGTCGCATCCCCTACCACGACGACTTTGTAATCCGGGCCGTATTTATGCATGAGGTCTTGTAGCGAAAATCGCTCGCTTTGGCGGCGATGGTTATCGCGCCAGACGAAATCGTAGATGCAATTGTGAAAGTAAAAATATTCCAGATGCTTGAATTCACTTTTCGCCGCAGAGAAGAGCTCTTCGCAGACTTTAATGTGATCGTCCATCGAGCCGCCCACATCAAGGAATAGCAGCACCTTCACCTTGTTGTGGCGTTCCGGCCGCATCTTGATATCCAGCCAGCCGGCATTGCGCGCGGTGCCGATGATGGTGTTGTCCAGATCGAACTCTTCTGCCGCGCCTTCACGGGCAAAACGACGCAAGCGGCGCAGGGCAATTTTAATGTTGCGTGTGCCTAGCTCGACCGTGTCGTCAAGATTGCGAAATTCGCGCGTTTCCCATACTTTAATCGCCGTACGGTTGCCCGCAGATTTACCCCCGATGCGTATGCCTTCCGGGTGTATGCCGTTGTTGCCGAACGGGCTGGTACCCCCCGTGCCGATCCATTTGTTGCCGCCTTCGTGGCGCCCCTTTTGTTCTTCCAGCCGTTTTTTGAACTCTTCCATCAGCTTGTCCCAGCCCAGTTTTTCGAGTTTGGTTTTGTCTTCCGGCGATAGGTGTTTCAGGCCCATGGCTTTGATCCATTCTTCGGGGATTTCTACGCCTAAGCCAGGAATGTTTTCAAGACCTTTGAAATATTCGCCAAAGGCACGATCAAATTTGTCATACTGGGTCTCGTCCTTGACCAGGCAGGTGCGAGAAAGAATATAAAAGTCATCGATCGAATGGTTGGCCAGACCGCTTTGCAGAGCGTCGAGCAAGGTGAGAAACTCCCGCGTCGACACGGGAAGCTTGCGCAGCTTGAGGTGCTGAAAAAAATCGATCAACATGGCAGACAGGCGCTAGCGATTCTGTTGCGCCATTCTGACCAGACGTTCAAACAGATGCACGTCCTGTTCGTTTTTCAATAGCGCACCGGCCAGTGGCGGCACAGCAACCTTGTGGTCTTTCGCATGCAGCGCTTCGGGTGGAATATCCTCTGCGAGAAGGAGTTTCAACCAGTCGATGAGCTCGGACGTGGACGGTTTTTTCTTCAGCCCCGGCACATCGCGCAGCTGAAAAAAGACTTCCAGCGCTTCTTTGAGTAAGGCGTTTTTGATGCCGGGAAAATGCACATCAACAATTTTTTGCATCGTCGGCTTGTCGGGAAACTTGATGTAATGAAAAAAGCAGCGTCGCAAAAAGGCATCCGGCAGTTCTTTTTCGTTGTTCGAGGTGATGATCACAATCGGTCGCTGCACCGCGCGTACAGTCTGCCGAGTTTCATAGACATGAAACTCCATGCGATCGAGCTCGCGTAGCAGATCGTTGGGGAATTCGATATCCGCCTTGTCGATTTCATCAATCAAAATCACTCCTGGCGTGGTTCGCTCAAACGCCTGCCACAACACGCCCTTGACGATGTAATTGGCAATATCCTTGACCTTTTCATCACCCAGTTGCGAATCGCGCAGGCGCGATACCGCATCATATTCATACAGCCCTTGCTGTGCCTTGGTGGTGGATTTGATATGCCATTGCAAGAGGGGCAAATTGAGCGCGAGGGCTACCTCTTCGGCCAGCATCGTCTTGCCCGTACCCGGCTCCCCTTTGATCAACAAGGGGCGCTGCAAAGTAATTGCTGCATTCACGGCAAGCATTAAATCGGGTGTGGCGACGTAGTTATCGGTTCCTGCAAAGCGCATGGTAAGTCTCGATTATTAGGGTGGATGGCCGGATTATCCCAGACCTGGGCGGGATTTGGGATGTCGTGTCTTTACAGCGGCTAATGGCGCATTCGTGCCGTCTCACCAGCGCCGACTTTTACGAAGCCTGTGGTTCCGTGCCTTCACACCCTACTGCATAGCTTTGTGCTGGGTATTGCCAAAAAGCATTTGCTATTGTGGAAAGTCCGCTCACGAGTTCTCGCCCTGGTTGGATCAAGCCATGAACAATACAATGTCGTATAAGGACTATACCGCCAGCCTGGTTTTCGAGATGGGAGGCATGATCACTCATGTGTTGTCACGGTGTCGTCTTTTAGCCGATGGCGATGTTTAGACAATAGGGATGGGCTATGCTATCCCGCGTTTGCATACCTCGTCCGACTTTAGTTACCGAAGGAGAATCCATGTTTCTCGAAAAAAATAATTCCCCGGCATGGTTGCTTAGCGTTCTGCTAACCTTGACTGCACCACTTTGTCTGGCGGTGCAAAAAGCCGTGACAGCAGGTCAAGTGGTGTCCGCGCTGGAAGATACTTTTGGCGTACATCCGGGGGAACGCCGCAATCACGCCAAGGGGACGTGCGCCGCGGGCGAGTTTGTCGGGTCGCCCAAGGCGCAGGCTTATACGCGCTCGGCATTGTTTTCCGGAAAACCCGTGCCGGTCGTTGCCCGCTTTTCTCTGCCCGGCGGTAATCCCCAAGTTCCGGATACCGCCAAGACACCGCGTGGTATGGCTTTGGAATTCAGGCTGCCGGATAGCGCCCTGCAGCACATGACGATGCTGAACACGCCAATTTTTGGTGCGGCGTCGCCACAGACTTTTTTCGACGATATTGTTGCCAAGCGGCCCGATCCGGCAACCGGCAAGCCTGACCCAGAGAAAATCAAGGCATTCAAGGCAAGCCATCCAGATAGTTTGCCTCAGGCGGAATTCCTTGCCAAAAACAATCCGCCGCCCAGCTGGGCTAACAGCAGCTATTTTGGCATTCATACGTTCAAATTCGTGAATCAGAAAAACCTGACCACATTGGTTCGCTGGCGTTTTGTTCCGCAAGATGGGGAACAGCACATGTCAAACGATGAACTCAAGTCCTCACCGCCAGACTTTCTTGAGCAGAGGCTCATCGATCGGGTCAAACGCGGTCCAGTGCGCTGGAACATGATACTGACGATCGGTATCCCCGGTGACCCGGAGGACAATCCCACGCTGTTATGGCCTGCCAATCGTCAGGAGGTCAAGATAGGCACATTGACCATTTCCTCTGCAACGCATCAGGTCGGCGCAGAATGCGAGAAGATCAACTTCGACCCTCTGGTAATGGCGGATGGCATAGCTCCGACGAATGACCCCGTTCTTCTCTTCCGCTCGCCTGCTTATGCGATTTCATTCGGCAAGCGACTTAGCGGTAATTGAGGAAGCGGCATCTGCTGCACAATCCATTGCGCAGCCAGCACTCACGAGTTACCGCCGGGGTCTTGGCAGACTTGGCGAAGCACGGTTGGATTTACCTAGGGCTGTGTGGTGAACGGCCTGGGCACTCGCTTGAGGCATCCTGTAAGTACGCCATTTACTCAACATGGAGATATCGCTTTTTGTGTTGCGCGTCAGCCAAGGTGGCGTGTGAAAAAGGCGGTCATGCGCTCCCAGGCCTGACTGGCGGCGTCGGCGTTATAGACATCGCCACGCCGTTCGTTGAAAAAGCCGTGGGCGGCGTCGTAGCGGTGAATCTCGGCGGGGGTGCCGTTTTTCAGCAATGTAGCTTCTAGCGCATCGACCATGCCGGGCACGCACCAGTCGTCCTGAGTGGCAAAGTGTCCTTGAAAAGGGATGCGGATGTTGGCTGGGTCGGCAAATTCTTGCGGTGGAATACCATAGAAACAAACGGCGGCTGAGAGTGCAGGCACATGCACGGCGGCGGCGAGGGTGAGCGCGCCACCCATGCAAAAGCCCATGACACCGACTTGGCTACTGATTCGGTGCAGATGTGTTACGGCGCCATGAATGTCTTGATGAGTAGCATCGGGAAAGTCGAGGCCGTTCATCATGTGGCTGGCCTCATCAGCGTCTTGCGTGATGCGGCCGTGATAAAGGTCGGGCGCCAGGGCATTAAAACCCGCGCGCGCAAAGCGGTCCGCGACGCCACAAATCTGGTCGTTCAGCCCCCACCATTCCTGTATCAC
>DATCQI010000165.1:0-17556 GCA_036569545.1 Rugosibacter sp.
AATGGTGATGCCGGGGGACAACATTGCCATGACCGTCAAGCTCATTGCACCGATTGCGATGGAAGAAGGCTTGCGCTTCGCTATCCGTGAAGGCGGTCGTACCGTCGGTGCGGGTGTTGTGGCAAAGGTTATTGAGTAAACCTTGCGAGGTTAGCTAGATTGTCATATAATTGTCGGCTGTCCGTTTTACTCTCGCTCTTTAAGTTTTAAGGAAACTGTATGCAAAGTCAAAAGATTCGCATTCGTCTCAAGGCATTTGATTATCGTCTTATCGACCAATCTGCTCTGGAGATTGTAGAAACTGCAAAGCGGACGGGTGCTGTTGTGAGTGGTCCAGTGCCTTTGCCTACTCGAATTGAGCGTTTTGATATTCTTCGCTCTCCCCATGTAAATAAAGCGTCACGCGATCAGTTCGAGATACGGACTCATCTTCGCTTGATGGATATCATAGACCCTACAGATAAAACAGTAGATGCTTTGATGAAGCTGGATCTTCCGGCTGGAGTGGATGTTGAGATTAAGCTTCAGTAATTCTTTGGTTTGGATGTAAATCTAGCATGGTTTTTTAAAGTAAGTAGGCCCAGCCAATCGTAGCTGGAGTTCAGGAGAATAAAATGAGTTTAGGCCTTGTTGGGCGTAAGGTTGGCATGACGCGCGTGTTCGCAGAGGATGGCAGATCTATTCCTGTAACCGTACTCGATGTGTCAAATAATCGCGTAACGCAAATTAAAACGGATGATGTTGATGGGTATTCCGCTGTGCAGGTCGTTTACGGAGTACGGCGCGCAAGTCGTGTGACCAGTGCTGCTGCTGGTCATTTTTCTAAAGCAGGCGTTCAGGCGGGGAGTGTGCTGCGCGAATTTAGAATGACCCCGGATCAATTGGCGACACTCAGCCCGGGCGATGTAGTGGCTGCTGCTGTATTTTCAGTCGGCCAGTTGGTTGATGTAAGTGGGGTATCTATCGGTAAAGGCTATGCGGGTGCAATTAAGCGCCATAACTTTTCATCGAATCGCGCTTCTCATGGTAACTCTCTGTCGCATAATTCCGCTGGGTCCATTGGTATGGCGCAAGATCCAGGCAGGGTTTTCCCGGGTAAGAGGATGGCGGGTCATCTTGGTGATGATACGTGTACTGCCCAGAATTTAAAAGTTATTCGCGTGGATGAGGTGCGGCAACTCCTGATGGTTAAGGGTGCTGTTCCTGGATCCAAGGGTGGTAATGTTATTGTTTTGCCTGCAGTTAAGGCGAAAATGAAAGTAGGGGTATAGGTCATGGATCTAAAGTTGATCGATGCCCAAGGGCAGTTGTGTTCGCCTTTATCCGTCCAAGACTCGGTTTTTGGTAGGGAATATAATGAGGCACTGGTACATCAGGTGGTGGTTGCATATCAGGCAAATGCACGTTCTGGTAACAGGAAGCAAAAAGATCGGGAAGAGGTTCATCACAGCACTAAAAAGCCCTTTAAGCAAAAAGGGACGGGACGTGCTCGTGCTGGTATGACTTCTTCGCCTTTGTGGCGCGGTGGTGGTCGAATTTTCCCAAATTCACCAAATGAAAACTTTACGCAAAAAATAAACAGAAAAATGCATCGCGCTGGATTGGCTTCGATATTTTCTCAATTGGCTCGTGAAGATAGGCTTGTGGTTGTAAGTGAGTTCACTGTGGATGCACCAAAGACTCGGTTAGTTGCAGGGAAGTTAAAGGCTTTGGGATTTGGTGAGTCGGTTCTTGTCATCATTGATGCTCCTGATGAAAATTTGGTTTTAGCGGCGCGGAATCTTCCTGGAATCATGATTCTTGAAGCTCATCAAGCCGATCCAGTATCGCTTGTCAGGTTTTCTAGGGTGGTTTTAACGAGAGCGGCGGTTGCTAAAGTAGAGGAGTTGCTGGCATGAGCTTAAATTACAGTCAAGAGCGTCTGTTGCAAGTTTTAGTTTCTCCACAGATATCTGAGAAGGCAACTTATATTGCTGATAAGAATGAGCAGGTTGTTTTTATTGTTTTACCTGATGCAACAAAGCCAGAGATTAAGGCTGCGGTCGAGTTGCTTTTTAAAGTGACAGTTAAGTCGGTGCAAGTAAGTAATCTCAAGGGGAAAGTAAAGCGCACTGGTAAAAACATGGGTAGACGTAACGATCAGAGGAAGGCCTATGTATGCTTAAGGCCGGGCCAAGAAATTAATTTTACTGAAGGGGGGGGCGCCTAATGTCTCTCGTAAAAGTTAAGCCTACGTCACCAGGGCGGCGGGCTGTTGTTAAGGTTGTGAATGCCAGCTTATACAAGGGGCGTCCCTTGGATAAGCTAACTGAAACGAAGACTCGTACTGGCGGTCGTAATGCGCATGGGCACATTACTACACGGCATATGGGGGGTGGTCATAAAAAGCAATATCGAATCATTGACTTTTTGCGAACGAAAGATGGCATTCCAGGTAAGATTGAGCGTTTAGAATATGACCCAAATCGATCCGCCAATCTTGGGCTTGTTCTTTATGCGGATGGCGATAGAAAGTATATTATTGCGACTAAAGGCATGAGTGTTGGTCAACAAGTGATTAGTGGTGTGGATGCTCCCATTAAGTCAGGTAATGCTTTGCCTATTCGAAATATTCCGGTTGGAACAACTATCCATTGTATCGAAATGACACCTGGTAAGGGTGCTCAAATGGTTCGATCGGCTGGTACCTCTGCTCAGCTTCTTGCTCGGGAGGGTTCGTATGCACAGGTTCGTTTACGCTCAGGTGAAATTCGACGAGTTCATGTTGAATGTCGTGCCACGATTGGTGAAGTGGGTAACGAAGAGCATAGTTTGAGAAAAATAGGTAAGGCTGGAGCCCAGCGCTGGCGGGGTATTCGTCCAACAGTTAGGGGTGTTGCGATGAATCCGGTGGATCATCCACATGGGGGCGGTGAAGGCCGTACAGGTACTGGCCGCGTTCCGGTGAGTCCTTGGGGTACCCCAACTAAGGGCTATCGTACGCGTAATAATAAGCGCACGGACGTTATGATTGTTCAGCGCCGTCATAAGCGCTAAGAGGTGAAATATGGCACGTTCAATTAAAAAAGGCCCTTTTGTTGATGCGCATCTTCTAAAGAGGGTTGATGCTGCCCGATTGTCGAAGGATAAGCGACCAATTAAAACTTGGTCACGCAGATCGACAATTCTTCCTGACTTTATTGGTCTTACTATAGCGGTCCATAATGGAAAACAACATATTCCGGTTTATGTGTCTGAGAATATGGTGGGTCATAAACTGGGCGAGTTTGCTTTGACGCGAACATTTAAAGGTCATACCGGCGGCAAAAAAGTCGTCGCTAAGAAGTAAGGGTTAATGATGGAGACTAATGCAATTTTACGTGGTGTCCGGCTCTCGTCCCAAAAGGGTCGCTTAGTCGCTGATTTAATTCGTGGAAAGTCCGTTGATCAAGCTTTAAGCATATTGTCCTTTTCCCCTAAAAAAGGTGCAACCATTATTAAGAAAGTTCTCGAGTCTGCAATTGCAAATGCCGAACATAATGATGGGGCTGATATTGATGCTTTGCGGATTACAAGCATTTATATTGAAAAGGGGACTGTGTTGAAGCGGTTTACGGCTCGGGCAAAGGGGCGCGGTAATAGGATCCTTAAGCCAACATGCCATATTTTCGTAACTGTCGGTAACTAAGGAAGAAAAATGGGACAAAAAATACATCCGACAGGTTTCCGATTAGCTGTTACGCGGAACTGGAGCTCGCGTTGGTATGCTAACAGCAAAAATTTTCCACAGATGTTGAAAGAGGATCTTGATGTCAGAGAATTCTTGAAGAAGAAACTGGCTCATGCTTCAGTAGGTAGAGTCCTTATTGAGCGCCCTGCTAAAAATGCACGTATCACCGTTTTCAGTGCGCGACCTGGAGTTGTTATTGGTAAACGCGGAGAAGATATTGAGTTTCTCAAGGCTGAGTTACAAAAAAGGATGGGGGTTCCTGTTCATGTAAATATCGAAGAAATTCGTAAGCCGGAGATTGATGCGCAGCTTATAGCTGACTCAATTGCTCAACAGTTAGAAAAGCGCATTATGTTCCGTCGTGCTATGAAGCGTGCGATGCAAAATGCCATGCGTCTTGGTGCGCAAGGTATTAAGATAATGAGCTCCGGTCGTTTGAATGGAGCCGAAATTGCACGCCGTGAATGGTATCGTGAAGGTCGTGTGCCACTACATACATTGCGAGCTGATATCGATTATGGAGTATCGGAAGCTAAAACAACTTACGGAATTATTGGCATTAAGGTTTGGGTATATAAAGGTGAGTATTTATCCCGTACCGAACCTGTAAGTGATCAAGCAGAAGATGTTCGGGCTAAGTCTAGGCGTACGCCTAATGTGGTTCGTGATGAAACTGGTGTTCAGGAAAAAACACCAGCAAAGCGTGTTCGTAGAAGTGTTGCGACTGTCGAGGGTGAGGCTAGTGCAATTAAAGAGGTTAAGGAGTAATAAATGTTACAGCCCTCTAGAAGAAAATATCGTAAGGAACAAAAAGGCCGCAATACAGGCTTAGCTACGCGTGGAGCCAAAGTTAGTTTTGGTGAATATGGCCTTAAAGCTATAGGCCGTGGCCGATTGACTGCACGTCAGATTGAGGCGGCTCGTCGGGCAATGACTCGCCATATCAAGCGGGGAGGACGGATATGGATTCGGATATTCCCAGATAAACCCATCTCAAAAAAACCAGCAGAAGTTCGTATGGGTAACGGGAAAGGTTCGCCGGAGTATTGGGTGGCAGAAATTCAGCCTGGTAAAGTTCTTTACGAAATGGATGGAGTAGATGAGGTTTTGGCAAGAGAAGCGTTTCGCTTGGCTGCCGCAAAGTTACCTCTAGAAACGACATTCGTCACTAGACATTTGGGATGATTGATAATGAAAGCTCATGAATTAAGATCGAAGAGTAGTGATGATTTACAAAAAGCTCTCTTGGATGCAAGAAAGGCGCAGTTTAGTCTTCGCATGCAAGTTGCTACACAACAGTTAAGTAATAGTAGCCAAATTACCAAGGTGCGGAAGGACATTGCCCGTATTAAGACGATCCAATGTGAAAAGGCTAGTACAAAATGACGACTCAGCATACTGTTAGGCGAACCTTACAGGGACGCGTTGTTTCAGACAAGATGAATAAAACGGTAACGGTGTTAATTGAGCGAAAGGTTAAGCATCCTGTTATAGGGAAAATTTTAGTTAGATCTAAGAAGTATCATGCACATGTTGAAGGCATTGATGCATTATCCGGTGATCTTGTACAGATTGAAGAATGTGCGCCAGTATCCAAAACGAAATCGTGGCGTGTAATGAAAGTTATTGAAAAAGCTTGAAGCGCATTAGATTTATCTATTTAAACGCTTTCTTGCTTGACGAAAGTAATTCTTCTCAGTAGAATTGCTAATTACCTTGCCGATTCTTTCGGCCTTTAGCCACTAGCGGGCGCCAAAACTGATCGAGCAATTTTTTACGCTTGAATTAAGTTGGAGATATATATGATTCAAATGCAATCCATTTTAGATGTCGCTGATAATACCGGTGCGCGTTCTGTTATGTGCATCAAGGTGTTGGGTGGATCTAAGCGTCGTTATGCGAGCGTTGGGGATGTTATTAAAGTGAGCATTAAAGATGCCGCTCCACGTGGCCGTGTCAAAAAAGGCGAGGTTTATACTGCGGTAGTTGTTCGTACGGCTAAGGGAGTTCGTCGTAGCGATGGTTCGTTGGTCAAATTTGATGGCAACGCGGCTGTTTTGCTAAATAGCAAGCTTGAGCCTATTGGAACTCGTATTTTTGGCCCTGTCACGCGTGAATTGCGAACTGAACGATTCATGAAGATTGTGTCCTTGGCTCCCGAGGTCCTTTGATCTAATTTGCGAGATTTTAAAAATGAATAAAGTATGTAAAGGTGATGAGGTGATTGTCACTGCAGGTAAGGATAGGAATAAGCGCGGTACTGTGCGCGCTTGGCTGGATGAAAACCGAATTATAGTTGATGGTATTAACATTGTTAAAAAGCATGTTAAGCCTAACCCTATGAAAGGGGAGCAAGGCGGTATTCTTACTAAAGAAATGCCAATCAACATATCAAACATATCATTGTTTAATCCTTCAACACAGAAGGCTGACAGGGTTGGGTTTAAGACATTGGATGATGGCCGAAAAGTTCGGGTATTTAAATCTAATGGCGAAATAATAGTAAAGGCTTGAGGGATCATCATATGGCTCGCTTAAAGGAATTTTATAAAGAAACCGTGTTGCCGGATTTGGTTGAGAAATTTTCATACAAGTCAGTGATGGAGGCTCCCAGGATTACCAAGGTGACTCTCAACATGGGCGTTGGTGAAGCTGTTGGCGATAAAAAGGTACTGGATCATGCTGTTAAGGATATGACTGCTATCGCTGGACAGAAGCCTGTTGTTACTAAGGCGCGAAAGGCTATTGCTGGATTTAAAATTCGTGAGGGTTATCCCATTGGATGCATGGTGACCTTGCGCGGAGTTCGCATGTATGAGTTTCTTGATCGTTTGGTTAGTGTCGCTATGCCACGGGTTCGGGATTTCAGGGGTGTGTCTGGTAAGGGATTTGATGGTAGGGGTAACTATAACGTTGGCATCAAAGAGCAGATCATATTCCCTGAAATTGAATACGATAAGATTGATGTGCTCCGCGGCATGAATATCAGTATCACGACCACGGCAAAAACGGATGAAGAAGCGAAGGCGCTTCTGGCTGCATTTAAATTTCCTTTTAGGAATTGATAATCATATGGCTAAGTTGTCTCTTATAAATCGCGAAGCAAAGCGTGAGAAAATGGTTAATAAGTTTGCCACTAAACGGGCGAACCTTGCTGCTGTTTTTACAGATGTTAAATTATCAGAAGAAGAGCGGATGGCTGCTCGTTTGAAATTCCAACAGTTGCCTCGTAATTCGAGTCCGTCTCGCCAAAGAAAACGTTGTGCATTGACGGGTCGTCCGCGAGGTGTGTTTCGTAAATTCGGGTTGTGCCGTAATAAGTTGCGTGAAGTTGCTATGCGTGGCGAGGTTCCGGGAATGACCAAGGCTAGCTGGTAAGGAGATATAAAATATGAGTATGACTGACCCGGTTGCCGATATGCTCACTCGCATTCGTAATGCGCAAATGGCAACTAAAGTTTTTGTTTCGATGCCATCATCAAAGCTTAAATTAGCTATTGCTAAGGTTTTGAAAGACGAAGGCTATATAGAAAGTTTTGTCGTTAGAGCTAATGGTGTTAAACCTGAGCTTGATTTGGAGTTGAAGTATTACGATGGCTATCCTGTTATTGAGAGGATAGATCGCGTATCCCGCCCTGGACTTAGGGTGTACAAGGGTAAGGATGATTTGCCCCGAGTTATGAACGGTTTGGGAGTTGCTATTGTTTCGACCCCCAAAGGTGTTATGACTGATCGGCAGGCACGCGCTGGAAATATGGGCGGCGAAATTATCTGTATCGTTGCTTAAAGAGGTTTTAAATTATGTCGCGCATTGCTAAATATCCAGTTGATATCCCGAGCGGGGTAGAAGTTACATTAGACCCCAACAATGTTTCAATTAAAGGTCCGCTAGGGGTTTTGAATCAATTTTTACTCCCCTCGGTTCTTGTTGATCGTAAAGAAGACAAGCTATTTTTTAGCTGCTCTCAGAATGTGCCTGGAGCAAATGCTATGTCGGGGACAATGAGGGCTCTTGTTAATAATATGGTTACTGGTGTAACAAAGGGCTTCGAGAAGAAATTGAACCTTATTGGTGTGGGGTATCGTGCGCAAGCACAGGGCGCGAATCTTAACTTAACCTTGGGTTTCTCGCACCCAGTTGTTCATAGCATTCCTGTTGGGATCAAGATAGAGACGCCGACACAAACTGAAATACTGGTTAAGGGTATTAACAAACAAGTTGTTGGACAAGTTGCTGCTGAAATTCGTGCTTATCGGCCACCTGAGCCATATAAAGGTAAAGGTGTTCGGTACTCGGATGAGGTGGTTGTTATTAAAGAAACCAAGAAAAAATAAGAAGCGGGACATTTATTATGAAAAGCAAGCTTGCTCGCCAGCGTCGGGCACTTAAGACTCGCGCAAAAATTGCCGAATTAAAAATGGTCAGATTGGCTGTAAGCCGCTCAAATAGCCATATATCAGCGCAGATATTTTCAAGCTGCGGTACGAAAGTGCTTGCTTCAGCCTCCTCGATGGAGGCGGAAGTCCGTACAAAAGTTCCAAATGGATCAAATGTTGATGCTGCCAAAATTATTGGCGGCTTGATCTCAGAGCGAGCAAAGGCTGCGGGAATTGAACAGGTTGCTTTTGATCGTTCCGGCTTTCATTACCATGGTCGCGTCAAGGCGCTGGCCGAAGCTGCCCGAGAGGGCGGTCTTAAGTTCTAAGCGAGAAAATTATGGCTAAACCACAAGGTAGGAAACAACAGCAGGGCCAAGAAAAGCCTGATGATGGTATGCGCGAGAAAATGGTTGCTATTAACCGGGTTACAAAAGTTGTAAAAGGCGGCCGGATTATGGGCTTTGCTGCACTTACAGTTGTTGGCGATGGCGATGGCGGCGTTGGAATGGGCAAGGGGAAGTCTCGGGAAGTTCCTGTTGCCGTCCAAAAGGCAATGGAAGAAGCCCGCAGGAAATTAGTCAAAGTTAATCTTAAGGATGGTACTTTGCATCATTCAGTTACTGGACGTCATGGAGCCACAAAGGTTTTAATGTCTCCAGCTTCGGCTGGTACAGGTGTGATTGCAGGTGGGCCCATGAGAGCAGTTTTTGAAGTTATGGGTGTTACCGATGTTGTGGCAAAGATAAACGGATCTACTAATCCGTACAATGTTGTTCGTGCCACACTGCACGGTTTATTAGCAATGAACACGCCTTCAGAGATTGCTGCTAAGCGTGGCAAAGCCATTGCCGAAATTCTTGAGTGACATATGATGACTACTACCAAAAAAATTAAGGTGACTCTCATCAGGAGTGTTATTGGCACAAAAGAGGATCACCGTGCGACAGTGAAAGGTCTTGGTTTAAGGCGCATTAATAGCACTTCTATATTGGAAGACACACCGGCTATTCGTGGCATGGTTCGAAAAATTGCTTACTTGTTAAAGTGCGAAGGCTAAGAGGATAAGTTTGTTACTATGGAACTAAATAATTTAAAGCCGGCTGTTGGCGCAAAACATTATTCGAAGCGTGTGGGGCGCGGTATCGGTAGCGGGTTAGGGAAAACTGCTGGACGTGGGCATAAGGGTCAAAAATCCCGTGCTGGGGGTTTCCATAAGGTTGGTTTTGAGGGGGGGCAAATGCCCTTACAACGCCGCTTGCCAAAGCGCGGTTTTGTATCTTTAACGGCGCATCGTAATGCAGAAGTACGTTTATCTGAGCTTGATAAGCTGAATGTTGATGAAATTGATCTGCTCGTTCTAAAGCAAGCGGGTATTATTTCAGGAACATCACTTTCGGCAAAGGTTATCCTCTCTGGTGTTTTAAGTCGAAAAATTTCACTAAAAGGTATTGGGGTGACTAAGGGTGCAAGGGCAGCTATTGAGCTTCTCGGCGGTACTGTAGCGGAACCGGTTGTTGTTAATACCGCTAAAGCCTAATTTCGTACCCGTCTTCAGGAATAAGTCGTGGCATACCCTCAATCAAACCAGCAATCAAATACAAATAAGTTTGGCGACCTCTGGCGTCGGCTTGGGTTCTTGCTGGGGGCGCTCGTGGTTTACAGAATTGGCGCACATATTCCTGTTCCGGGAATAGATCCTACTCGCCTGGCTGAACTGTTCCAATCGCAGCAAGGTGGAATTTTAGGTGTATTCAATCTTTTTTCTGGTGGTGCGTTGTCCCGTTTCACAATATTTGCTTTGGGAATAATGCCTTACATTTCATCGTCGATTATTATGCAATTATTGACAATTGCGGTTCCCTCGATGGAAGCCCTCAAAAAAGAGGGTGAGGCAGGTCGGCGAAAGATCACCCAGTACACTAGATACGGGACAGTTGGGTTGGCCCTGTTTCAAGGAATTGGCATTTCTATCGCATTGGAGTCCCAGGCAGGCCTAGTTTTGGATCCAGGCTATATGTTTCGCTTTGTTACTGTTATGACGCTATTGACAGGGACAATGTTTCTTATGTGGCTGGGAGAGCAAATTACAGAACGGGGCTTGGGAAATGGTATTTCAATAATCATTTTTGCCGGTATTGCTGCTGGTCTTCCTAATGCTTTAGGCGGCTTATTTGAGTTGGTTCGTACCGGCTCCATGCATCCAGTTACAGCATTATTTGTTTGTTTTCTTGTTGTTCTGGTAACAGCTTTTGTAGTGTTTGTAGAACGAGGGCAACGAAAGATTTTAGTCAATTATGCCAAGAGACAAGTCGGAAATAAGGTCTATGGTGGGCAATCGTCACATCTTCCGCTTAAATTAAATATGTCGGGGGTTATTCCACCAATTTTTGCCTCTTCGATTATTTTGTTTCCTGCCACTGCGGCAAATTGGTTCGGCAGCAGCGGGGGTTCCCATTGGCTTAAAGATGTTGCTTCTAAATTGTCACCTGGTCAGCCGATTTATGTGATGCTTTACGCGACGGCTATTATCTTTTTCTGTTTCTTTTATACGGCGCTAGTTTTTAACTCTAGAGAGACAGCTGATAACTTAAAGAAAAGTGGTGCTTTTGTCCCAGGGATACGTCCAGGAGATCAAACGGCTCGCTACATTGACAAAGTTTTAACACGGTTGACTTTGGTGGGTGCAATTTATATCACTATCGTTTGCTTGCTTCCTGAGTTTTTAATTCTGAAATGGAATGTTCCCTTTTATTTTGGTGGGACAAGTTTATTGATTATTGTTGTTGTTGCAATGGATTTTATGGCCCAAGTTCAGGCCTATGTGATGTCTCATCGCTATGAAGGGCTGCTAAAGAAGGCTAATTTTAAAGGGGCGGGTATTCCCGTCCGATAACTAATGTCTAAAGAAGATGTCATAGAAATGCAGGGAGAAGTAATTGAAAATCTTCCAAATGCTACATTTCGAATTAAGTTGGAAAATGACCATGTATTGTTAGGTCATATTTCAGGGAAGATGCGTATGCACTATATACGTATCCTGCCTGGAGATAAGGTAACTGTACAACTAACACCATACGATTTATCCAAAGGTCGTATTGTGTTTCGCGCAAAATAATTGTTTTAAAACATCCGGAGAAGTTAAATGAAAGTTATGGCTTCGGTCAAGCGTATTTGCCGCAATTGCAAAGTCATTCGTCGCAAAGGTGTGGTCAGAATTATTTGTACTGATCCACGCCATAAGCAGCGTCAGGGTTGATTGAGTAATGCGAATCAGATACAATCTTCGGTTTTCCGGTTTACGGATAACCAATTCACAACCGCTTAATGGCGAGGAACAGGTAAGCACATGGCTCGTATAGCAGGCGTTAATATTCCGAATCACCAACACACAGAGATTGCTTTAACAGCAATTTATGGCATCGGCCGCACGCGCGCACAGAAAATATGTGACAGCGTCGGGATAAAGCGTTCAGTCAAGGTTAAAGAGCTGACTGAGACTGAGCTTGAGCGTTTGCGCGACGAAGTCGGAAAGATCACAGTGGAAGGTGATTTGCGTCGTGAAGTTACGATGAGTATCAAGCGGCTAATGGACCTCGGTTGCTATCGTGGCGTTCGCCATCGTCGTGGCTTGCCTTTGCGGGGTCAGCGTACTCGTACAAATGCACGCACACGCAAGGGTCCGAGGAAATCAATTGCTGGCGCTAAGAAGTAACTAGGAAATCAATCAATGGCTAAGACTGCACCTAAAATCAGAAAGAAAGTTAAAAAGAACATTGCTGAAGGCATAGCTCATGTTCATGCTTCTTTTAATAATACGATTATCACGATCACTGATCGTCAGGGCAATGCGCTTTCGTGGGCAACCTCTGGCGGTGCTGGCTTCAAGGGCTCGCGTAAATCAACACCATTTGCAGCTCAGATTGCTGCAGAAGCCGCTGGAAAAGCAGCTCAGGAATGTGGTGTCAAAAACCTTGAAGTGCGGATCAAAGGCCCGGGCCCGGGACGTGAGTCTGCGGTGCGTGCTCTTAATGCGTTGGGTATGAAAATTACCAGCATTACTGACATTACCCCTATCCCCCATAATGGATGTCGGCCACCTAAGCGCCGTCGCATCTAACGTAAGAAGGACACGACTATATGGCTCGTAATCTAGATCCAAAATGCCGCCAATGTCGCCGTGAAGGCGAGAAATTGTTTTTAAAAGGCGAAAAGTGTTTTACTGACAAATGTTCTGTTGAGCGTCGTGCCTATGCACCTGGTCAGCATGGACAAAAGTCTGGCCAACGTCTTTCTGGCTATGGCACTCAGCTGCGTGAAAAGCAGAAGATTCGTCGTATTTATGGCATTCTTGAACGTCAATTCCGCAAGATTTTTAGCGTTGCTGATCTTAAAAAAGGTGCAACTGGCGAAAACCTCCTGCAACTTCTTGAGGGCCGCCTTGATACCGTTGCCTATCGTATGGGCTTTGGTATTTCGCGCGCCGAAGCGCGTCAAGTTGTTCGTCATAATGGCGTGCTGGTGAATGGAAAGCGGGTTGATGTACCCTCTTATAACTGCCGTCCAGGTGATGTGATTCAGCTGTTTGATAAAACTAAACTTCAACTCAGAACAAAAGCGGCGCTTGATGCAGCTGAAGGGCGAGGTTTTCCTGAGTGGATGGAAGTTGATATTAAAAGTGGGCGTGGTGTTTTCAAGAACTATCCAGCGCGTCAAGACTTACCATCTTCTATCAACGAAGGTTTGGTCGTCGAACTGTACTCGCGTTAATCGTAGTTTCACGCCTGACACCCTCCGGATGTCAGGCGTATTCCCATTAGAAGGACAGGTAAATGCAAACACTGCTTAAGCCACGTAGTATTGATGTGCAGCAACTTTCACCTTTACATGCCCGTGTGGTCATGGAGCCTTTCGAGCGTGGTTTTGGCCATACCTTAGGCAATGCCTTGCGGCGAATTTTGTTATCTTCTATCGAAGGTGTTGCACCTACCGAAGTTTCAATCGAGGGTGTGTTGCATGAGTATTCGACCTTGGATGGTGTTCGAGAGGATGTGGTTGATATCCTTTTGAATGTAAAAGGAGTTGTCATCAAGATGCACAATCGCCGCGAAGCCATCCTGACTGTTAACAAGGTGGGCGAAGGGATTGTTACTGCAGCAGATATCGTTGGGGGTCATGACATCGAAATTGTTAACCCTGAGCATGTGATTGCACATATTGCTCCTGGTGGGCAATTGAAAATGGAAATTCGTGTTGAGTCTGGCCGTGGGTATATTCCGGCGAATCAACGTCAAATTGCACGGGAAAACATGGCCATTGGGCAGATCATGCTTGATGCTTCTTTCAGCCCGGTTCGCCGTGTCAGTTATTCAGTTGAGTCCGCACGTGTTGAACAGCGTACGGACATGGATAAGCTTATTCTTGACATTGAAACTAACGGTGCAATCGATAACGCAGAAGAAGCGATCAGAACAGCTGCACGTATTTTGATGGAACAGCTCTCGTTTTTTGCTGATCTGGAAGGCACTGCAGCGTCAGCTGAGTCAGCTGAAGGGGCTTCTGTTTCTCCTATTCTTGTACGTCCAGTAGATGATCTCGAGCTCACAGTTCGTTCAGCAAATTGCCTGAAGGCCGAAAATATTTACTATATTGGTGATTTGATTCAGCGTACAGAGTCCGAGCTGCTCAAGACTCCAAATCTGGGTCGTAAATCGCTGAATGAAATTAAAGAAGTGTTGGCTACACGTGGGCTTTCGCTGGGAATGCGATTGGATGGGTGGCCGCCTGAAGGTCTGGAAAAATTAGTCTGATTTGTTGTTGTATTTTTTAATACTCGATAACCATTAACCGGTTACTTGCAGTGCGCGGTAACCGAAAAAAAACGAGGTAATAATTATGCGTCACGGTAATGGATTGCGGAAGCTTAATCGTACATCTTCTCATCGACAAGCCATGTTGCGAAACATGGCGGTATCTCTTCTTCGTCATGAAGTCATCAAAACAACCCTGCCCAAAGCCAAAGAGTTGCGGCGTGTGGTTGAGCCACTGATTACTCTGGGTAAAAAGCCGAGTTTGGCTAATCGTCGCCTCGCATTTGACCGCACGCGCGACCGCGATATCGTAGGCAAGCTATTTAATGAGCTGGGTCCACGTTTCGCTAGCCGCAATGGGGGTTATTTGCGCATCCTGAAAATGGGTTTTCGGGTAGGTGATAATGCGCCGATGGCGTATGTTGAACTGCTTGATCGTCCCGAAGTAGTTGTAGCGGAAGATACTGAAAGCGCCAGCTAATTTCATCTGCCAGCCAATAAAAAAGCCAGACAGTGTCTGGCTTTTTTATTGGCTGCGAAAAGTTTGTCTACAAAATCATTCCAGCCGCAACGGTGTTGTTGGTTGATTCATCGATGATGATGAACGCGCCAGTCGCACGGTTTTTTGTATAGGCATCGACGCTCAAAGGCTGGGCCAGGCGCAATGAAATATGCGCGATGTCATTCATTTCGAGATGTTCAACCGGCATGTGGTCGAGCGTATTGATATCGACGCGAAACCCAATGGCAGCAATAACCGCTTTTGATTCTCTGGTCGTCTGGCGGATAAGGTATTTGCGCTGTAGGTCGAGCGGTGTCTCGGCCAGCCAGCACACCATCGCATCCAGTTGCCGTGTCACCAGCGCCGACTTTTCGGATTGCACAATCATGTCGCCGCGCGATATGTCAATTTCATCTTCAAGCAGCAGCGTGATCGATTGTTCAGCGTAGGCATGCGGGAAAGAGCTGTCCAGTACGCGGATGTCCTTGACGCGGGTTGGTTTGCCCGAGGGCAGTACCGTCACCACATCGCCGATGCGGATGGTGCCGGATTCAACCCGGCCCATGAAGCCGCGAAAGTCATGCAGTTTGGCATCGTCCGATTTATGCGGGCGGCAAACAAACTGGACGGGAAAGCGGAAGGGCTCATCCGTTTCGCTGTGGGCTGTGGGTGCTTTCTCCAGCACATCAAGCAGTGTCGGGCCAGAATACCAGTTCATCTGCTCGCTGCGATCAACTACCATGTCGCCTTTTAGCGCCGACATCGGAATGAAGCGAATATCCTTAATGCCCAAGTGTGCGGCGAAGGCCAGATAATCAGTGCGGATACGTTCGAATACAGACTGATCGTAATCCACGAGATCCATCTTGTTAATGGCAACAACGATGTGCGGAATACCCATCAGATGCGCAAGGTAGGAGTGACGGCGCGTCTGCGTGAGTATACCTTTGCGCGCATCGATCAAAATAATCGCCAAGTTGGCCGTGGATGCAGCGGTGACCATGTTGCGCGTGTACTGCTCATGGCCTGGCGCATCGGCAATGATGTATTTTCGTGTGCCAGTGCTGAAATAGCGATACGCGACATCAATCGTGATACCTTGCTCGCGTTCGGCCTGCAAGCCATCAGTTAACAGGGAGAGATCAACCGCATCCAGACCGCGTCGATGCGAGGTGCGCTCAATAGAAGAAAGCGTGTCGGCCAAAATGGTTTTGGTGTCGAACAACAATCGTCCAATGAGTGTGCTTTTGCCATCATCCACGCTGCCGCAGGTTAAAAAGCGGAGTAGTCCGGCGTTGTCTTTTGTTAAAGGGGATTCCGGTAAATTGTCTATCGCGCTCATTAGAAATAGCCTTCTTTCTTGCGTTGTTCCATTGATGCTTCCGAGGTTTGATCGTCAAGCCGCGTCGCGCCACGTTCGGTAATAGTTGTGCTCGCTGTTTCCAGAATAATTTTTTCCAGTGTATCGGCGTCAGACTCCACGGGTGCGGTGCAGGTAACGTCACCCAGCGTACGAAAGCGCACCATCATTTGTTCGATGGCCTCGCCCGGATGGGCGGGAGTAAGTTCGGTCACCGGCTGCAAGAGGCCGTTACGCTGTACGATGGGCCGTTGATGTGAAAAATAAATGGCAGGTATCTCAAGCTGCTCGCGGCCAATGTATTGCCACACGTCCAGCTCCGTCCAGTTGGAGATTGGGAAGGCGCGGATATTTTCGCCCTTGTGCACCCGTGCATTGAATAAATCCCACAATTCGGGGCGTTGGTTTTTGGGATCCCACTGACCGAACTCATCGCGGAAAGAAAAAATTCGTTCTTTGGCGCGGGCTTTTTCTTCGTCGCGTCGTGCCCCACCAATGCAGCAATCAAAACCGAGCTCTTCAATCGCTTCCAGCAAGGTGACAGACTGGTGTTTATTGCGCAATTCATCGGGCGATTTCAAAACTACCGTGCCGCGCCGCATGGAGTCTTCGACCGAGCGGACAATCAAGCGCTCACCCAATTGTGCTGCGCGATAGTCGCGAAACGCCAGCAATTCCGGATAATTGTGTCCGGTATCAATATTCAGCAAGGGAAAGGGAAAACGGCCGGGGCGAAAAGCTTTTTCTGCCAGACGCAGCAAGACAATGGAATCCTTGCCGCCAGAAAACAGCAGCGCAGGATTGGCGCATTGCCCAGCCACTTCACGCAGAATATAGATGGATTCGGACTCCAGCCAGTCGAGGTGTGAGAGCGTGTGTTTGGGTAATTGAGCCAGGTTGCTCATGACGATGTTCCTTCTTTTACGATGCGTTGCAGGCGGCCATCCACCATATGCAGGCCGCATTCCTTGGTTTGCGGGGCTTCCCACCACCAGCGGCCGGCGCGGATGTCTTCGCCCGGCTGTACGGCGCGCGTGCAGGGCGCACAGCCGATGCTGGGGTAGCCTTGATCATGCAGGGCATTGTAGGGCACATTGTGGGCGTGAATGTAAGCCCATACTTCTGCTTCAGTCCAGTCAGCCAAGGGACTCACTTTGATCAAGCCGTTGGCATCATCCGGCGCAATGGGAGCAATGCTCGTGCGGGTGGCCGACTGCGCGGCCCGCAAGCCTGTTACCCATGCGCCTTTGTTGGCCAACACACGCTGCAGCGGTTCAACTTTACGGGCGTGGCAGCATGCTTTGCGCGCTTCGATACTCCCATAAAAACCATTGATGCCATAACGTGTAACGCAAGCTTCAACATCCTCAGGCCGGGGGAAAATCAGATTGATGCGCTGCGCATAATGCTTTTCAACTGTCGCTACGAGCGCATAAGTTTCTGCTGGCAAGCGCCCGGTATCGAGTGAAAAGATTTCAATGGGCAATTGTTCGCGCCAGATCAAGTCGGTGAGCACCATGTCTTCGGCACCCAGACTATTGGCGAAGACGACAGGGGCGTAGGTACTGATGGCGGAGTGTAGCAGGTGGATGGCGGTGGCCGCTTTGGTGGCAACGGTGGCAAGCAAGGTGGTGTTGTCAGGCATGATGTTTTACGCGGTATTTTATGCGATGCGGCGGCGAAACAAGGGTAACGGCTGATCGACCGCTCCTTGATAGACCTCGGGAAAATCATTCAGTGATTGCAGCGCGGCCTCTGCATTTTGCTCTTGCGGGATGAGGAACGCATCAAAACCCAC
>DATCQI010000166.1:0-3306 GCA_036569545.1 Rugosibacter sp.
GCCATCAACTGACGCATTGAGCACAGGATATTTTTTCAGCGCAGCCACAGCCGCCTTAACAAAAAACGACATGAAGCCAAGCTTGATGCCATGCTCTTTTTCGAATTTCTCCTGATACTTTTTGCGCAGCTCCATCACCGGTGCCATATTGACTTCATTAAAGGTCGTCAAAATAGCGTTGGTTGCTTGCGATTGGAGCAACCGCTCAGCCACCCGCACACGCAAGCGCGACATCGGTACACGCTGCTCGGAGCGATTTGCAGTAAGCGCATCCGTATTGACTGCGGTGGGCTGAGGCAAGGAAGACTGTACCGAAAAAGTCGGCGCTGGCGAGACGGCGGCAACGCCGGTCGTTGCGGTTTTTGGCGTACCAGAAACATCTTCTTTAAGAATACGGCCGCCGCGTCCGCTCCCCTGAACATCGGCCGCTGCCAGCCCTTTTTCCTCCATGATTTTGCGCGCGGAAGGCATAGCTATCGGCGCAATGCTGGCTTGTGCAGCAACGGGCGCTGAGGTTGTTGCTGGAGCCGCCGATGCGCTTGCTGCCGTGGCTGATGAGCTCGCTGTTGCTTCCGTATCAAGATGGGCAATCACCTCACCGGCAACAACCGTTGCTCCATTAGCTTTAATGATTTTGACAAGCACACCCGCCGCAGGAGCCGGCAGTTCAAGTACGACTTTATCTGTTTCAATATCGATCAGATTTTGATCGCGGCCAACCGCATCGCCTTCTTTGACATGCCATGCGGAAAGTGTCGCTTCAGCGACTGACTCAGACAACTGCGGGACTTTAATTTCGATCAGCATATTTTCCTCATTCGTTCCGATGAATTATTGCGGGGCTTTGAGCACGCCGAATGCGCCCTCAATAACTGCTTTTTGTTGTGCGTTGTGCTTAGAGTAGTAACCAGCGGCAGGCGAAGCAGATGCCGGACGGCTCACCAGAAATAATGCCGCCTGATCTATGGCATTGACCAGATGCTGACGCGAAGCAAGCCAATACCAGCAGCCTTGATTACGGGGCTCTTCCTGACACCACACCACCTCTTTGGCTTTTGGCCACTTCGCCAATTCGGCATCAAGATCGGCTTCCGGAAATGGGTAGGGCTGCTCCAGCCGAATAATCGCGGTGTTCACAATTTTCTGTTCGCGACGATGTGCCATCAATTCGTAATAAATTTTGCCAGAACACATGACAACACGCGTCACTTTCCTGGCGTCCAGTTCATCGGTTTCGCCAATCACTGTCTGGAACTTTCCTTTGGAAAGCTCACTCAGGGACGACACGGCATCCTTATGCCGCAGCAACGATTTGGGCGTGATAATAATTAATGGTTTACGCAGTTTGCGTAACATCTGTCGGCGAAGCAAATGAAAAATCTGTGCTGGCGTAGTGGGGATACACACCTGCCAATTGTTTTCCGCTGACAAACTCATGAACCGTTCGATCCGTGCAGAAGAGTGTTCCGGACCTTGTCCTTCATAGCCGTGAGGCAGCATCAAGATGAGCCCTGACAAACGCCCCCATTTGGCTTCACCAGACGATATGAATTGATCAATGACAACCTGCGCGCCATTGGCAAAGTCGCCAAACTGGCCTTCCCAGACAACCAGCTCATTAGGTGCTGCGGTCGAGTACCCGTAATCAAACGCCATGACACCTTCTTCAGAGAGTACCGAATCGATCACCACAAACGGCGCTTGCTTATCACCCAAATTTTGCAGGGGCACATAGCTTCCATGATCCCATTTTTCACGATTCTGGTCGTGCAAAACAGCATGCCGATGGAAAAAGGTGCCCCGCCCGCTATCCTCACCAGACACGCGCACACCAAAACCTTGCACTAGCAGCGTAGCGTATGCCAGGTTTTCTGCCATACCCCAATCCAGAGGAAGCTTGCCTTCACTCATTGAGCGTCGATCATCAATAATCTTTTGCACGCGCGAATGCAGCGTGAAGTTATCGGGAATGGTCGTGATTTGCTTGGCCAGATTTTTCAAATCAGCCATCGGCACGGTGGTATTGCATTTATCCGTATAAGGCTGACCAATGAAAGGTGTCCAGTCAATTAAAAATTTGTGCGCATAGTTTTCCAGTACCGGGTTGTACAGCAACTCGCCACGGTCAAGCGCTGCGCGGTAATCCGCAATCACTTGCTCAGGCTCACCGGCAGCACAGATGCCCTGCGCGACGAGTTTGTCTGCATAGAGCTGGCGTGTCCCCTGGTGTTGACTGATTTTTTTGTACATCAGCGGCTGCGTGACCATAGGTTCATCTTGCTCGTTGTGGCCAAGCTTGCGAAAACACACCAGATCAATCACTACATCATGCTTGAATTCTTGCCGGTATTCCATGGCCAGCTTGGTGACGAAGGCAACAGCCTCTGGATCGTCTCCGTTAACATGGAAAATAGGTACCTCAATCATTTTAAAAATATCGGTGCAGTACAGCGAGGAACGATAATCGCGGATATCTGATGTGGTAAATCCAATCTGGTTATTAACCACGATATGCACGGTGCCACCCGTGCCATAACCCCGCGTGGCAGAAAAATTCAATATTTCCTGATTCACACCTTGACCTGCCACAGCAGCATCGCCGTGAAGCAGCACTGCTAATACTTGCGATCCTGTTTTATCGCCACGATGCCGCTGACGGGCATACACTGAGCCCTCAACGACTGGATTCACAATCTCAAGATGCGAGGGATTAAAAGCCAGCGTGAGGTGAACCGGGCCACCCGGCGTCGCAAGATCGGACGAAAAACCCATGTGGTATTTAACGTCGCCTGCCGAGAGATCAGACGCTTTCTTGCCCTCGAACTCATCAAACAGCATTTTTGGCGACTTACCCAAGGTATTCACCAGCACATTCAAGCGGCCACGATGCGCCATGCCAATCACAATTTCTTGAATACCGTGGCTGCCACCCACACGGATCAACTCATCCATCGCCAAGATAGTCGATTCACTCCCTTCGAGCGAAAAACGTTTTTGTCCTACATAGCGGGTATGCAAATAACGTTCGAGCGTCTCGGCAGCTGTAATTCGCTCAAGAAATCGCTTTTTCTCTTCCGCTGTATGCGAAGGCGTCGCACGGACTGGTTCCAGCTTGGCCTGGATCCAGCGTTTTTTCTGGATATCTGCCATATACATGTATTCAGAACCGATGGTACCGCAGTAGGTCTCGCGTAATGCCTCAAGAATTTCACGCAAGGTCGCGGTGTCTGGCAAAGCAGCGAATGAGCCCGTTTGAAAACTTTGTCCTAAATCAGCCTCGGTAAAACCATAATGCGAAGGCTCCAG
>DATCQI010000167.1:0-7043 GCA_036569545.1 Rugosibacter sp.
ATATCGGTAAAAACTTTGATACGCCCATAGAGCGTGCAGCGGACGATTACCTTATCGGCCTGGATAAGGTTTATGCACAGGCCAGCTATGTGGCGATCAACATTTCTTCACCGAACACTCAAAATCTGCGTCAGTTACAAGACCAGTCTGAACTGGATAATCTGCTGGGAAGCTTGAAGCAACGACAAACCCTGCTTGCTGATCGCCACGGACGCCTTGTTCCCATGGCACTAAAAATCGCGCCCGATCTTGATGCCGGCCAAATCACGGCAATTGCTGACGCGCTACGTCGCCATCGTATTGATGCCGTGATTGCCACCAACACCACGCTCAGTCGCGAAGGGGTTGAAACATCGCCCTTGGCCGCTGAAACAGGCGGCTTATCGGGCAGTCCCTTGTTTGAGAAATCCACGGCCATTGTCCGCGCCCTTGCACAGGCACTAGGGAGAGAGATTCCCATTATTGCCGCAGGGGGCGTGACGACAGGTGCACGGGCTCGCGCCAAGCTGGAGGCAGGCGCAAGTTTGGTTCAGATCTACAGCGGCCTGATTTATCATGGCCCGGCACTCGTAAAAGAATGTATTGCTGCCACAAAAGATTACCAGCCCGGTATTTAACGCCTTTGCCTCCATTGCCGAACCTTCTGCAAAAGCAGGATAATCGAGCCTCTATCCACTTGCAGGATGAATCCGTGATTTGCTTGCTTCATGACTAGTTACCTTTTCATCGTACTCGGCGCCGTTCTTGTCAATAACGTTGTCTTCGTTCGCATCCTCGGCTTGTGTCCGTTCATGGGCGTGTCGAAAAAACTGGAGACATCCATCGGCATGGGCGCGGCCACCACCTTCGTGCTCACCATGGCGTGCGGTACCAGCTATCTGATTGACCGCTGGCTATTGGTGCCGAATCAGCTTGAATATTTGCGCACGCTGTCTTTCATTGTCACGATCGCCGCGATTGTGCAGCTTACCGAGCTGGCGATCCAGAAAACCAGTCCGTTGCTGCATCAAGTCCTTGGCATCTACCTGCCGCTCATCACGACCAATTGCGCGGTACTGGGCCTGCCGCTACTCAACGTCGGACTGAAGCACAATCTGGTGGAATCCCTTTTGTTTGGTTTTGGCGGTGCAGTCGGCTTTACTCTGGCTATGATTCTGTTTGCAGGTATCCGCGAACGGCTCGAAGGCGCGGATGTGCCGATACATTTTCGTGGTACAGCCATCGCCATGATTACCGCAGGCCTGATGAGCCTGGCTTTCATGGGCTTTGCCGGCCTGGATAAATACAAATAATGCTCGCCGCGCTTCTCGTTATGGCGCTTGGCGCTGTCATCCTTGGCGCAGCACTGGGTTATGCGGCTGTCCGGTTTCGCGTTGAAGGCGATCCGCTGACCGAAAAAATCGACGCCATTTTGCCGCAAACCCAGTGCGGCCAGTGCGGTTTTCCCGGTTGCAAACCTTACGCCACCGCCATTGCCCAAGGCGAAGCGGACATCAATCAGTGTCCGCCCGGTGGGGATGAAGGCATACGCAAGCTGGCCGATCTGCTGGGACGTGAATACAAGCCGCTATCCGCCGAACATGGCATTGAAAAACCCAAAGCGCTGGCTGTGATCGACGAGCAGCGCTGCATCGGCTGCACGCTGTGTATTCAAGCGTGCCCTGTCGATGCCATTGTGGGTGCGGCCAAGCAAATGCATACGGTTGTCGCCGTCCAGTGCACCGGTTGTGAACTCTGCGTGCCGGTCTGCCCGGTGGATTGCATCGTGATGGTGCCGGTTGCGGAAAACATCACCACGTGGAAATGGAAATATCCGGTCGTGGCCATCAAACCCGTCACCACACACTGACCATGCGACTGTTTGATTTCAATGGCGGCGTTACACCTGATTATCAAAAAGAAACCTCGGCGCAAATGCCTATCGCCGTATCACCAACGCCGAGTTTTCTAGTCATTCCCTTGCATCAAAGCATCGGCGGCATGCCGCGCCCGCTGGTCAGCGCGGGTGATTTGGTACTCAAAGGCCAATGTATCGGTGCCGCCGATGTTTCAATAAGCGGAGACCTGTCTTCCGCCGTCCATGCGTCAACTTCAGGGCGTATCGTCGCGATCGAGATGCGTCGCATGCCGCATCCTTCGGGGCTGTCTGCCTTGTGCGTCGTCATCGAAGTTGATGGCCGCGACGCGTGGATAGCATGCAAGCCATTCGACTACCGTCGCCACACCACCAGGGCAACCCGCGATTATCTGCGCGATGCCGGTGTCGTCGGCTTGGGCGGCGCAGTGTTTCCTACGCATCTGAAAATCGCCCCTGGCAAAGCAGGCAAGCTCGATACCTTGATCATCAACGGCGCCGAATGCGAGCCTTACATCACTTGCGATGATGCGCTGATGAAAGAGCGCGCCGAGGCCATCATCCAGGGCGTGGCTATCCTGCGCGACCTGCTCGCCGCAGGGCAGGTGCTGTTCGGCATTGAAGACAACAAGCCCGCAGCAATTGCTGCCATGCAAGCCGCTGTGCATGTGTGCAATGCAAGCGACATGGAAGTCATTGCCGTGCCTACGCGTTATCCGGCAGGTGGCGCCAAGCAGCTCATTCGCGTACTGACCGGCATTGAAGTCCCTCACGGCAAGCACTCCACCGATTACGGCGTGCAATGCTTCAACGTGGGCACGGCCTATGCGATTCACCAAGCGATCAACCTCGGACAACCGCTGATTTCGCGCATCGTCACGGTCGCAGGCAATGTCGCCACGCCGCGCAATTACGAAGTGCTGATCGGCACACCGATGAACACACTGCTCGCCCAAAGCCAGCCGTTGCCTGATACCGATCGCCTGATCATGGGCGGGCCGATGATGGGCGTAAGCATGCCCAGTGATGAGGTGCCGGTTGTCAAAGCCACCAACTGCATTCTGGCCGGATCAAAAAAACTGTTTCCGCCACCGCCACCGGAAATGCCCTGCATCCGCTGCGGCGAATGCGCAAAGGTCTGCCCGGCGGATCTGCAACCGTTTGAGCTGTACTGGTTCTCTCGCGCAAAAATTTTTGGCAAGGCACAGGAATATCACCTTTTCGATTGCATTGAATGCGGCTGCTGCTCCTATGTCTGCCCATCGCACATTCCATTGGTAGATTATTATCGTTTTGCTAAAAGCGAAATCTGGGCGCATGAAAGCGAAAAAGCAGCCGCCGATCAGGCGCGCGAGCGTTATGAGTTCCGCCAGCTGCGTGAAGCGCGCGAGCAGCAGGAAAAAGCCGCCCGACTGGCAGCCAGGACGGCGGCGGCTCGCGCCGCCGCAACGGCTACGCCGGTCACACCCGCCGCACAAAATAGCCCGATATCAGCACCCGAAGCTGTTACGCCCGCTGCCCTGATTGCCGCCGCGCTCGAACGCGCTCGCGTCCAACAAGGACACCCTAAAAATACGACGGATTTAACGCCTGAACAGCAGATCGAAATTGCCGCCATCGAAGCACGCCGTGCCCAAATCCGTGAGCAGGCTCACCCGCATCTCCCATCAGACGATTAACCCATCCCTGCCCCATGAATAACTCGCCCTATCTGCTCAAAGCCTCCAGCGTGCAATCCGTCATGTTGCGTGTGCTGCTCGCGCTCTTGCCGGGCCTGGCGGCCTATGTCTGGTTTTTTGGCGCAGCCATTGTGGTACAGATTGTTCTGGCATCGCTCACCGCGCTGGCCGCCGAAGCACTGGTGCTTTATTTGCGCGGCAAGCCGCTGGCGCTGTTTCTGACTGACGGCTCGGCGCTGGTCACTGCCTGGCTGATAGCCTTGTCATTTCCCCCGCTCGCCCCGTGGTGGCTGGTGGTACTTGCTACCCTGATTGCCATCATCGTGGCCAAGCACCTTTATGGCGGTCTCGGGCAAAACCCGTTCAATCCGGCGATGGTCGCTTTCGCCCTGATGATCGTGGCCTATCCGCAATTCATGTCTCACTGGCCTGCTCCAGGCACAACTGATTTTGCAGCACAGTGGAACATAATTTTTGGGCTGCATGCAGCTTCTGCGCTCGATGCGCTAACCATGGCAACGCCACTCGATGCGCTGCGCACGGCATTGCACAGCGCCGGCACTGCTGGCACACCCGCAACCGTGGCGAGCATTTTGGCGAACAATCCGGGCATTGGCCACCTCGCCGGTCGCGGCTGGGAATGGATTGCCACCGGCTATCTCATTGGCGGCCTATGGCTGATGCAACAGCGCATTATCACCTGGCATCTGCCCACGGCCTTTCTCACTACCCTGTTTTTGCTTGCTGGTCTGGCCAGCACCATCCATCCGAATGAATTCGCAGGACCGTTATTCCACTTGTTCGGCGGCGGGACGATGCTGGCGGCTTTTTTTATTGTCACCGACCCCGTGTCTGCGGCCACCACGCCTTACGGCAAGCTCATTTTTTCAGCCGGCGTCGCGCTACTCACCTGGATTATCCGCAGCTTTGGCGCTTATCCGGATGGCATTGCGTTTGCCGTATTGCTGATGAACATGGCCGTGCCGCTGATTGACATGGCAACCCAGCCACGCGTTTTTGGGCACAAAAAAAACAACAACCGCCATGAGTAAATCGCCCAACACCGCAATTCCCCCCAAGCGTAGCGCCCTATACATTGCGCTGCGCACAGCCGCGATTCTGCTCGCCTTCACACTGTGTTTCACCGCGCTGATGGCCAGCGCCTATTACCTCACGGCACCGCGCGTTGCGGCCAGCGCGCAGGCCGAAAAACTGCGCCTGATCGGCGTGGTGCTAGCGCCGAGTTTTTACGATAACGATCTACTCAGTGATGCCATCACCCTGCCGCCAACCAGCGCTCTAGGAACAAGCGAAGAAACCCGCCTGTACCGGGCGCGCAAAAACGGACAGCCCGCTGCACTGATTGTTGAGGCTGCCGCGCCGGATGGTTATTCCGGAAAAATTGGGCTGCTATTGGCAGTATCCAACGAAGGACTGCTCCTCGCCCTGCGCGTGACGCAACATAAAGAGACGCCGGGGCTAGGCGACTATATCGACCCGAAAAAAGATCGCAACAAAGTACGGCCATGGATTACACAGTTCTCTGATATCGGTTTCGATAGCGTACCGCCTGAACAATGGCGTGTAAAAAAAGATGGTGGTCATTTCGATCAGATGGCCGGTGCCACCATATCTGCCCGTGCCGTCACCAACGCCAGTAGGCGCGCCCTGGTCTGGGTAAACGACCATCGCGAAAAATTGTTTGCCTTGCCCGCGAACACACCTTATAAGGAATAAGCCATGAGTGCTCAAAATAACCTAAGCGACATTGCCAGAAACGGCGTCTGGAAACAAAACCCGCTGCTGGTGCAATTGCTTGGTCTGTGCCCGCTCCTGGCCATCAGCACCACGCTGGTCAATGCTGTGAGTCTGGGGCTGGCGACCATCCTCGTCATGCTGCTGGCCAACCTGGCCATTGCCAGCCTGCGCGCCTTGATCCCTTATGAAATTCGCATCCCGGTATTTGTACTCATCATCGCCGCGCTCGTCACCGTGGTTGATTTGGCTTTCAATGCTTTTTTGCATGACTTATATGTCGTGCTGGGTATTTTCATCCCGCTGATTGTGACTAACTGCATCGTGCTGGCGCGTGTCGAAGCCTTTGCCGCAAAAAACGGGCTGGCCGCATCGACGCTCGATGGCGTAATGATGGGCGCAGGCTTTTTGTGGGTCATCGCGTTGATTGGCAGCTTGCGCGAGCTCATTGGCCAGGGCACCTTGTTCTCCGGCATCGGGATGGTTTTCCCCTCGCTTTCCGGCATCCAGATATTGCCCGCTGACTACCCCGGCTTTCTGATCATGATGCTGCCGCCTGGTGCATTCTTTACGCTCGGCCTATTGATTGCCGGGCGCAACTGGATCGAAGCGCGCACCAATCAGCGCTTGTTGCGTCAACGTCATCAGGCGGATAAGCCGACCGACAACACACCAACAGTGACCGTATGACGCCGATTAAAGTTCGCGAGTTTTTCACTCGCCTGGCAGCGCTGGATCCCTCCCCAAAAACCGAGCTGGAATACGCCACGCCTTACCAATTGCTGGTTGCTGTCGTGCTCTCGGCACAAGCCACCGACAAAGGCGTGAATCGCGCAACTCAAGCGCTGTTTCGCAGCTACCCGACGCCACAAGCCATGGACACGTTAGGGGCAGACGGTATCGCAAGGTATATCAACACCATTGGCCTGTATCCCACCAAAGCTAAAAATGTCGCCGCGCTTACCCGACAATTACTTGATCAGCACAACGGCGAAGTACCGCATGATCGCGCCGCACTGGAGGCCTTGCCCGGCGTAGGGCGTAAAACGGCGAATGTGGTGCTCAACATTGTATTTGGCGACCCCACCATCGCTGTCGACACGCATATTTTTCGCGTGGGCAATCGCACTGGTCTGGCCCCCGGAAAAACACCAGAAGCCGTTGAACAAAAACTAATGAAAGCTATCCCCAGGGAATTTCGCCTGCACGCGCACCACTGGCTGATTTTGCATGGCCGCTACACCTGCCGTGCACGTACGCCGGACTGCCCTAATTGCATCGTGCGCGACCTATGCGCCTACAAAGAAAAAACATCATAAACTCAGGGAAACTTCATGTACAACCCCAGCCGCGACCAAGCACGGCAATTTCTCATCGATGCCTGGCACAAGCGCCGCGAAACCACCCCTGCCACGCCACTGGAAATCCTCGCCGCCGACCTGATCGACTTGCACCCGGAGTATCACGCCTTGCTCGAAGCCGCAGATGCATTAACCAGCGAATGGACGCCGGAAAATGGCGAGGCCAATCCCTTTTTGCATTTGTCTTTGCATCTGGCGATTGAAGAACAACTGGCCATTAACCAGCCCACCGGCATTACCCCTCTGTTCAATCAGCTCCTCGCTCATTACAATGACCGTCACACGACACTGCACGTTGTGCTGGATTGTCTTGGAGAAACGATGTGGCGCGCGCAGCGCGATGCCCAACCGCCGGATAGCAACGCCTATCTCGATTGCCTGCGCCGCGCGGCG
>DATCQI010000168.1:0-3310 GCA_036569545.1 Rugosibacter sp.
GCAGGTCACCTATAAGACACACCTCCGCCGAGATTCGCAGAGTGTTTTAGAATGTCTACATCTAACAGCGCAACACGCTTACCCGCGTGCCGTGCTGCGACAAAGTTTTGCGGCGACTGGCCGCAAAATAAAATTATTCTCACGAGGAAACGTATGTCTGCCACGCCATCATCAGCAAACTCTTTGCTCCCCGCTTCACTCCCCGTGGATGCTGATCCGCAGGAAACCCAGGAATGGCTTGACGCGCTTGCCGCCGTAATCGAAAAAGTCGGCCCTGAGCGCGCGCATTTTTTGCTGGAACAACTCATCAGCAATAGCCACCGCGTCGGTATCAATATCCCCTACAGCGCAAACACCGATTACATCAACACCATCCCCGTCGCGCAGCAACCCCGCATGCCGGGCGACCCGGAACTCGAGTACACGGTGCGCGCCTATGCGCGCTGGAATGCGATGATCATGGTGCTGCGTGCCAACCGCAATGATTCAGGCCTGGGCGGCCATATTGCCAGCTACGCTTCGGCCGCTACTTTGTATGACGTTGGCTTTAACCACTTCTGGCGCTCACCCACGGAAACCAAAGGGGGCGACCTGGTAATGATTCAGGGACACTCTTCCCCCGGCATTTATTCCCGCGCATTTTTGCTAGGCCGCCTCAGCGACGAGCAGATGGACAACTTCCGCCGCGAAGTCGACGGCAAGGGCTTGCCAAGCTATCCGCACCCGTGGCTCATGCCCGATTTCTGGCAGTTCCCCACGGTATCCATGGGGCTCGGCCCCCTGCAGGCGATTTATCACGCCCGCTTCATGAAATACATGCAGGATCGCAACCTGACAGACACCACCGGCCGAAAAGTATGGGCCTTCATGGGCGATGGCGAAATGGACGAGCCGGAATCCATGGGCGCGATTGGCGTAGCCGGGCGCGAACGGCTGGACAACCTGATTTTCGTCATCAACTGCAATTTGCAGCGCCTGGATGGCCCGGTGCGCGGCAATGGCAAGATCATCCAGGAACTCGAATCCGATTTTCGCGGTTCAGGCTGGAATGTTATCAAGGTGGTGTGGGGCGGTTATTGGGATGCACTGCTGGCGCAGGATAAAACCGGCTTGCTACATCAGCGCATGATGGAGTGCGTGGATGGCGACTACCAAACATTCAAGGCCAAGGATGGCGCTTATGTGCGGAAGCACTTTTTCGGCAAATATCCCGAGCTTGCCAAGATGGTTGAACATTGGTCGGATGAAGACATCTGGCGCTTGAACCGTGGCGGCCATGATCCGCAAAAAATCTACACTGCCTATGCTGCCGCCGTGGCGCATACCGGCCAGCCTACCGTTATTTTGGCCAAAACCATCAAAGGCTACGGCATGGGTCACTCGGGTGAAGCGCAGAACATTACCCACCAGCAAAAGAAAATGAGCAGCGATTCCCTCAAGGACTTCCGCGACCGCTTCAAGTTGCCGGTCAAGGATGAGGATATAGAAAAACTACCTTACCTTAAATTTTCCGCAGACTCGCCAGAGCTCGCCTACATGCGTGCGCGTCGCGAGGATCTGGGCGGCTTTTTCATGCAGCGCCGCCGCTCGGTTGATCCCCTGCCTGTGCCTGCATTGCCTGCCTTTGATGCCATGCTCAAGGCCGGGGGCGAAGGGCGCGAGTTTTCTTCCAGCATGGCCTTTGTGCGCGCGCTAAACGTGATGCTCAAAGATAAAGTCATTGGCAAGCGTGTCGTGCCGATTGTGGTAGATGAATCGCGCACTTTTGGCATGGAAGGCTTGTTCCGCCAGATCGGCATATGGAATCAGGACGGGCAAAAATATGTGCCACAGGATGCTGACCAGTTGATGTTCTACAAAGAAAGCAAAGACGGCCAGATTCTGCAGGACGGCATCAACGAAGCCGGTGCCATGGCCGACTGGATCGCAGCGGCCACGTCTTACTCCGTGCATGGCGTGCAGATGATTCCGGTGTATGTGTTCTATTCCATGTTCGGCATGCAGCGCACCATGGATCTGGTGTGGGCAGCGGCTGACCAGCGCGCGCGCGGCTTTCTCATCGGCGGCACAGCCGGACGCACCACGCTGAATGGCGAGGGCTTGCAGCATGAAGACGGCCACTCGCACATTCTGGCAGGCGCTGTGCCTAATTGCATCTCTTATGACCCAACCTTTGCCTATGAAGTCGCAGTGATTGTGCAAGACGGCCTGCGCCGCATGGTGGCCGAGCAAGAAGACGTGTTTTATTACCTTACGGTGATGAACGAAAATTACGAGCACCCGGCCCTGCCCGAAGGCAGCAATGAGGGCATCCTCAAAGGCATGTACGCCTTTGGCAAAGGCGCGGCTTCCAACGGCCCGCGCGTGCAGCTCCTGGGCTCGGGCACGATTTTCCGCGAAGCCATGGCGGCAGCCGAACTGCTGCGCAACGATTGGGGCGTAGAGTCGGATTTATGGTCCTGCCCCAGCTTTAACGAGCTGGCCCGCGACGGCCAGGATTGCGCCCGCTGGAACCTCTTGCACCCGACGGACAAGCCGCGTGTTGCGCATGTCACCGCATGCCTCTCCGATACACGCGGTCCGGTGATTGCCGCAACAGACTATGTACGCTTATTTTCCGAGCAGATTCGCTCTTTCGTGCCGCGTCGCTACACCGTGCTGGGTACCGATGGCTTTGGCCGCTCGGATACGCGCGAAAAGTTGCGCCACTTTTTCGAAGTGAATCGTTACTGGATCACGCTGGCTGCACTGACGGCTTTAGCCGAGGATGGACAGATCGAACGCAGCAAGCTGACTGCCGCAATCGCTAAATACGCGCTGGATACCAACAAACCCAACCCGGTAAAGGTGTGAACCATGCCTGACATTGTAGATATTCTCGTTCCTGCGATTGGCGACTTCGCCGATGTGCCGATTATCGACGTGCTGGTCAAAGTCGGCGATGAAGTCGAGGCTGAAGACTCATTAATCACCGTTGAATCCGACAAAGCCACGCTGGATGTGCCCTCCCCCGTAGCGGGTGTGATTACCGAACTGCTCATCAAGGTCGGCGATAAAATTTCGGCAGGCGTTCTGGTGGCCCGCGTAAAAGTATCAAGCGCCGAAAAAGTCGGTGATGGTGATACGGCAGCATTGGCTGAAAAGTCACTTGAAACCCCGGTTGACTTGGCGCCAGCAGTCGCTGTGTCTGCCGCCCCCGCCGCGCCTACAGCAATCGCCACAAGTGCACCCGTCACTGAATCATCAGCAACAGCAGGCACGCACACGCACGCCAGCCCCTCGGTGCGCGCCTTTGCCCGCACTCTGGGTG
>DATCQI010000169.1:0-19554 GCA_036569545.1 Rugosibacter sp.
GCAGTATCGTACTTCGCCGAATTCGCTCAACTTTGTTATCCTTCATCTGGGCTGACCTCCTGTAAATGGTGACTTTCGTTTCGCAACAAAAGACTACCACCCGAAGGGCTCAGCCCACCTTTTCATAGGGTTATAGGCTTATCCGAGTGCCATGAGGCACTGAGCGGGTTGTGTAAGGTGCAGAGTTATCCACGGCGGCGGTCGGCGCTTGCGACGAACCGACCGGCGCGGTGGGTAACTCGGGGCACACCCGGAAACTCATTCTATGCGGCCTTAGCCAGTTGAGGTAATCGGTCGAGATAGGCTTGTTTGGGAGTGACCCGATCCAGACTCGAGTGCGGCCTGGCGGTGTTGTACCAGTCAAAGTAATCGGCGATATCGGCGCGGGCCGCACTCACGCCGTCATAAGCCTTGAGATACACCCGTTCATACTTCACGCTACGCCAGACCCGTTCCACAAAGACGTTGTCGCGCCATGCCCCACGCCCGTCCATGGACAGCTTACAGCCCTTGGATAGCACGGCGCTGGTGAATTCATCAGCCGTGAATTGACTCCCTTGATCTGTATTAACGATCTCGGGTGTGCCGTATTGAGCGAAGGCCTGTTCGATGATTTCCCTGGCGTGACAGGCTTCGAGTGTGATCGCCACCTTGTGCGTCAGCACCCGGCGGCTGGTCACATCCACCACGGCGGTGAGATAGACGAATCCTCGGGCCATCGGAATGTAGGTCGTGTCCAGTGCCCAGACCTGGTTGCTACGTGTGATGGGCAACTTGCGCAGCAGGTAGGGATAGGTCTTGTTTCCTGGTGTCGCTTTGCTGGTGCCCGGTTGCGGTGCCAGTGCTTCGATGCCCATGCGCCGCATCAAGGTTCCGATATGCCGCCGTCCGGCTTGGATACCTTGCTGGGCCAGTTGATCGCGTAGCATGCTTGCCCCCATGAAGGGATGCTCCAGGTGCAGCTCATCAATCCGGCGCATGAGTGCCAGATCAGCCGCACTGACCGGACGGGGCAGGTAGTACACCGTACCCCGACTGATGTTGAGCAGTTCGGCCTGACGGGTGATGCTCAGGGCGTGGTCTCGGTCGATCATGGCTTTGCGCTCAGCAATCCCGCTTTGGTGAGCGCGCTTTCTAAAAAATCATTCTCCAGCGTCAGTTGCCCGATCTTGGCGTGGAGCGGTACCAAATCTACCGAGGCTTCCTGTTCAACGCTGCTACCAAAGACATGGGCGGCGTTCTCCAACAATTGCCGCTTCCAATCACCGATCTGCGTGGCGTGCAGTTCAAATTGCTGACACAACTCGGCCAGCGTCTTGTCTTCTCGTAATGCGGCTAGCGCTACCTGCGCCTTGAATACCGGCGTGTGCTTGCGCCGCGTGCGACGTGCTGATTTCTTGACCATCAAAAACTCCTTATTGCCCGACCGTCCTCGGTCAGACGTTATACCCAGAGTTTCCACTTATAACGCTGTTCAGATTTGCGGAGCCACTTCTCCGGCTGCCGGCCTTCATTCAGCCGGCATGCTCAGCCGTGCCCCTGCCGCTGCGCGCACGCCGAGATAGCCCTTGATCGATGCGATCACCAACGGCACTGCGCCGAACAGGATGAACACCAGATCGCCGGGCAGCCGCAGCCATTCGATCAGGCGCGACCGTTCGCTGCTTAGGTAGTCAAGGCTACGCGCATGCCAGTAACCATGCTGGACTACATCCCAGACTTGCAGAACTCCGCTCGGGAACAGGCTCATCGTCACCATCATCGCCAGCCCAATGTTGGTGCCCCAGAAGGCGACCTTGATATATTTCTCCATATCGGCCCAACGTGTATCGTCGCTGGTCTGGCGCAGCACAAACACCATCAGCGCGATCGCCAGCATACCGAATACGCCCATCATCGCGGCGTGGCCATGGTTCGGCGTTAACTGGGTGCCGACCTCGTAGTAGCTGACGATCGGCAGATTGATCATGAATCCGAAAATTCCGGCACCCACGAAGTTCCAAAAACCCACCGCCATCAGGAAATAGAACGTCCACTTGTGCGGTATCGCGATCGCCTTGCCACATACGTCGCAGTCGCCGCGCGTGGTGCGCACGAAGTCCCACGCATCCAAGGTCAGCAAGGTCAGCGGCACTACTTCAAGCACCGAGAACAGCGCCGACAGCGCCATGTTGACGTTGGTTTGCCCGGTGAAATACCAATGGTGGCCGGTACCCATCAACCCACCGAGGAAATATAGAATGGCGTCGAGATAGATCACCCGCAGCGCGACATTGCGTCGTGTCAGCCCGAGTTGATAGAACGTCAGCGCCACCACGGTCGTGGCGAAGAACTCGAAAAATCCTTCAACCCACAAGTGAATGATCCAGAAGCGCCAAGTATCGACCACCGTAAAGTTGGTCTTGGCACCAAAAAACAGGGCCGGGACATAAAAGACTGGAATTGCCAGCGCGGCTATTAGGAACATCTGGACGATCGGCTTTACTGCCGGTTGCGCCAGCGCGCGCGGTCGCACCAATATCCATAGCAATCCAAACCAGACGAACAAGCCGGCGACCAGCAGGTATTGCCACACACGGCCGAGCTCTAGGTACTCCCAGCCCTGGTCGCCGAACCAAAACCACCAGCGGCCGAGCAGTTGTGAAATACCCAGCCACTCACCCAGCAAGCTGCCGCCAATCACCAGCGCAAAAGCGCCGAACAGCACATGCGTCCAGCCGGCCAACCAGCGCGGCTCGTCTACGCGCAGCGAACGGCCGAGAAACAGAGCTGCCGCGACATAGGCGGTGGCGATCCAGAAAATCGCCATCTGCAAATGCCAGGTGCGCACCAGGTTACTCGGAAAAATGCGTTCCAACTGGAAGCCATAGAAACTGCCCGGGTCGGCACGGTAATGGGCCACGGCGCCGCCCACAAGCGACTGCGCCAGCAATAACAGCGCAACAACAACGAAGAATTTTACCAGTGCATTTTGGCCTCGGCTCGATTGTCCCGGCATCAGTTGTGGATGTACGTGGTGGCCACGCGTGATCCAGCCGAGATAATCGAATTTCCCGAACGCTAGCAGTACAGTCGCAATGCCTGCCAGCAGCACAATCAGACTCAGCGCGCTCCACAATAACGCGCTGGGCGTGGGAAGATTGCCAACGCTCGGATCATACGGAAAATTGTTGGTATAGGAATAGTCCTCGCCGGGGCGCTCAGTCACCGAAGCCCAGGCCGCCCATATAACGAATGCGGTGAACTGGTGCAGCTCGATCGGGTCGGTAATGAGATTGGCCTTGAGGCCGCCATTGCGTGACGGTTCACGGAAGTAGGCAGTCCAATATTCGATCTGCTGGCGATAGGTCGCTGTTTCCGGCGCGGTCAAATGCAGCGTTGCGGTGGCCGCGTCGTATCGATTGGTTTTGAGTGCCACCGTGACTTCGCCCTGCACCGCCGCCTGTTGCGAACGTGACAACGCTGCGAAGGGTTGCTGATATCGTTGTTGTGCAATGGACTCTGCGGTCTGCTCTCCCATGCGATGCAAGGCCTCGGCCGAATAATCCGGACCGAGATAAGCGCCATGCCCCCAGATGCTGCCATTGGCCATCAGACCGTACTTGAGAAATATGGCTTGACCGTCGCTGATATCGTCGCCGTTGAAAACGGCATCGCCTTGCGCATCCACGACCTGCGCCGGGATTGGCGGGGCATTGCTGTAGGACAGCATGGTAATCGCGATCAATCCGGTAAAGCCAAGTACCATCACGATGATTATGGTGCGTATCCACCAGGGTGAAAGCGGACCATCGTCTTCAGTCAATGGTTGTGCGGCGTCACTCATGAATTATTCTCCGGCATGTCATTTCTTGCGTCGTGCGTCAAAGTAGATGGGGTCTCGTGACGTTTCGGCTTGGGCGTTGTCACCGCAGTCGCGACATGTTGACTTGAGTTGCCCGCAACAGCGCAGGAAAAATCGATCGCTATCGGATCACTGGCAGGGAACGATTCCCTCAACGCTTCATCAAGGACTGCGTCCAGATGTTTCGATTTTAGTTCGTTGGTCGCGGCATTCCCGCTGGCGTCAGTCATAGTTCGAATTGAATCGGGCATGGAAAATTTCTTGATAAAGGCAAATCACTGAAGTATTGGCTCTAACGTTTGTCGACCGTTCAAAAATGACGAGATTCTCTGCCACACAGCGGCAGTCGCTACTTGCTGTGGCGTTCGTCACAGCGAGTCCTTGACCATCATCAACCGGATTTGCTCAATCGCGCGCGATGGCGCGAGACCCTTGGGACACACTTCAGTGCAATTCATGATCGTGCGGCAGCGAAATAGTCGATAGACATCGTTCAAGTCGTCGAGACGTTCCTGCGTGGCCCGATCCCGACTGTCAACGATGAAGCGTTCGGCCTGGAGCAGGCCGGCTGGCCCGACGAATTTGTCCGGGTTCCACCATGATGACGGGCATTGGCTGGTACAGCATCCGCACAAGATGCACTCATAAAGGCCGTCTAGCTTGTCACGCTCCTGCGGCGATTGTAGACGTTCCTTTTCCGGGGGCGGTTCATCGTTAATTAAGTAAGGCTTGATGGAGTGATACTGTTTGAAGAACTGGGTCATGTCGACCACTAGGTCGCGGATGACCGGAAAGCTTGGCAAGGGACGCAATACCACCGGTTCCTTGAGATCCCATACCCGAGTGACGCATGCTAGTCCGTTACGACCATTGATATTGATTGCGTCAGAACCGCACACTCCTTCACGACATGATTTTCTGATGGTCAGCGAATCATCTTGCATCTTGATGCGCAGAATAACGTCCAGCAGCATCCGGTCGGAGGCTTCCAACTCAATCTCGTAATTCTGCATGTACGGCTTTTTATCTTGTTCCGGATTGAAGCGAAAAATTGAAAATCTCATTTTGTCTCCCGATTCCTTATGTATTTGAAGGGCGCGTCAGCCGTGCGCCTGCCACAAGATGCGAATCACCCATGCGCCAAGCCCGATCAGACAGAGAACCAACAACGCCAGAGCCCCAACGCGAGCGGCAAGCGGCTTGACGTAATCGAGAATGACATCGCGCAAGCCGACCCACATGTGCGCCAACAATGCAGCCCAGAAAACGAACCCGGTGATGCTGACCATGGGGCTCACGATCCAGGTATGCCAAGCCAGATACGATGTGGGCCGGCCAAGCAGAAAATGGACAAGCAGAAACACGAGGAACAGCAGCATGTAGACCGCGGTCACGCGCTGCACCAGCCACGCACGCAGGCCGGAAACGGCCCGTCTCAAAACAATGCTCCTGCGGCCAGCAGCGCCACGGCGATCCCGCCAAGGTTGACGCTCCAGGCGCTACGTCGTGCGGCCGGCAAGCGGGAGCCAATATCGATGTCGCTCAGGAGATGGCGCACGCCGGCGAATAGATGGTGTGCCAGCGCCCAGATGAAGGCGAGCGCAGCCACCTTGAAAGCCGGATGTGCGAACAGCTGAGTTACCCATACGTAGGATTGCTGATCTCGCAGCGATTGATCGAACAGATAGACGCAGAACGGGATGCCTATCGCCAGCAAAATGCCGGTGATCCGATGGGCGATCGATGTCACGGCGCCAACCGGCATTTGAATCTGTGTCAAGTTGAAGAATACGGCTCTTCTCATTTCTACCTCTGTGATGATTTTGCGTGTTGGTCGGAAAGCGACCCGATCCGTTCGCGCAGCACGGGCAAGAGTTCATGTTCAAACCAAGGGTTACGCTGGAACCATGGCGTGTTACGCGCCGAAGGGTGCGGCAATGGAAGATATTCAGGCACAAACTCGCGCCACGCCTTTACCGTTTCAGTCAATGACGACTTGCGGCGATTGCCCAGGAAGTGTCGCTGCGCATGCAGACCGATCAGCAGAGTCAATTCAACTCTTGGCAACTTCGTCAATAAATGATCGAGCCACAAGGTCGCGCATTCCCGGCGCGGCGGCAAGTCACCGCCATTCCCCCGTCCGGGATAACAATATCCCATTGGAATAATTGAAATTTGCGATTCGTCATAAAACCGCGCCGCGTCCAGCCCCATCCACTTTCGCAAACGCTCTCCGCTCGGGTCATCCCATGGCGTCCCAGAAGCATGTACTCGAGCACCCGGCGCTTGACCCACGATGAGGATGCGCGCCGCTTCACCGACCTGCAATATCGGACGCGGGCCGAGCGGCAAGTGTGGTACGCAAGCACGGCATTTGCGTACCGCGACCAGTAACCTGCCAAGGGTGGGATATTCCGTTTTATTCACAATATCCTTCAAATGCGCTGCGTGCTCGCTGATTCAATTGTTTACCCTGTGCAACGCCGACTCTTTGTGTATTGCGATGTGGTCGCTCTTGTCACTCTGAATTTCATATTGTGGCTCATCCTCGCTCGCATGATGCGTATAGCCCTTGTAAGCAACGTCCTTTGTGTGCGTCTTGATAATTTTTCCGGAGATGTGCCCAGCTTCCGAATTCCAGGTAACGTGATCACCGACTTTGAATTTGAGTGTCATGGCAAGTCTCTCATTAAAATTTACGTTACAAGTTACGGTTGCTCATGCCGACCAAGCGTGGCGGCGGATAGGTGACTTGCGCCCCATCAACGTGGGCGAAGGCGGTAAGCGCGTGTGGCTTGCGTCCCTTCGGTCCAATAATGTCCTCGACGCGAATGCCACGCACAAGAAGCGCGTCGCCGATCATCGATCGATGACAGCGCCATGGAACCGCTTCGGCGCACATGAGGACGCAACGCTCAGTGCACGCCAGGTTCGCGACCCATTGAACGTTGTCCGCAAACTCCGAAGTCTGCATGTAATCCGCGTAGCCTCGAAACGAAAGATTGTGCCACCCGGCGTTGGGAGAATCGACTCGCGCGTGGCGCAATCCTCCGAGACCAGGAAGATGTGTATAAGAAATTTTGACTGCGTCTAATGATGTCGGGAGCGCGTCTTGATTGAACTGCGGATTATGGCGTGACCGTGGTACGGTTCTCACATCCAGTACTCGGACAATTTCATTGATTTGAAGCAGATCGAGGAATATGTCCAGCGGTCGATTCGAATGTCCGATCGTGCAGATGAGCGGCTCTGTCGCTGCGATGTCGATATTCATGGAGAAAGAAAAAGTTATGAAAGGCGCTTACGCGCCATGCAACAGAATGGTGACAAGTACAGAGGAATCTTCTACTGCCTTTAGTGCGTGGGCCTCGCCTCCGGCCAAGCATATTAGATCCCCCTCGCGCATCATCTGGCTAGTTCCCACAGCCGAAAATTCTATACTTCCCTCGATGCATTGAACGGTAATTTCACCTGTAACCTGGTGTGTTGGCATTTCCTTACCTGCCAGAAGAATCATACGAAACACTTCAAGGCGATCCGATTTGTAGAGCGTTTTCGTGGTTGAGTTCTTGATATTGCGTTTATATTGACGAATGTCAATCAATTCACCCGACAACGCATGATGCAGAGCCATAACTGTTCCCTGGAATTCTTTGTTTAGTAACTATTGCTGAGGCGCCCGATTTCGCACGACGCTGAAAGTCATATTGCATCTCCATCTGCCGCGTTGCGGCCACAGAGAAGAAATGGTTGCATTCCTAGCCGCGCTCCTGCGCAGACGATACGCCCCATGTCGAGCATGCGTCTGTGCGCTAACGCACTCTTCTTGCACGAGCGATCGCCACTCTGGCAGCGTCAGTCGTGATTTTCACTTTTTGATAAAGCAAATTATGAAAGTAACTTAACAGTTGATTTCCTTGAATTTAGCCGCGTTTTAACTATATATCCACCAATAAGCTGCGGCTGGGGCCGCTGCCGACCAAGACCGAGACAGTCAAAATCACCATTGCGCTCACCACCGCGTTGAAGACCGATTTGGAACGCTACGCCGCGCAACATGCTCAGACCTACGGCGAGCCGATTGATGCCACGACGCTGATCCCGCACATGCTGGAAGCGTTCATGGCGCGGGATCGCGGCTTCAAGAAGATCACGGCGAAGTGATTCACAACCGCGCCGCGTGAGCGCAATCGGAATACGCTCATGCACGCCTGAGCGAGTTTTCAATAGATGCCGGAAAGATCACCATCACAGGACCGTATTTATATCGGCCGTTGCAATGCACGCAGCAACTGCCCTGCTGATGGAGAAGATCATGAACAAAGCAGATCGAAGTTTGCAGGCCGCGAGGTCGAACAACGACTCTGATGCAAACGACCTGCACGGCATGCCGCTACCACGACTGATCGCGCCGAATATCTTGCCGTTCCGACGCACGATCCGCCGTCCCGAGTTGCGACAAATCGTGCCTCTGGCCGACACCACGATCTACGACATGGAACGGCGCGGTGAATTTCCGCGCAGGTTCAATCTAACCGCACGCTGCGTGGTGTGGGATTTGACGGAGGTAGAGGCATGGCTTGATGCGCGCCGCCAAGCTTCCGACAGCGCGCAGATAAAACGAGCCCCCTCGCCGGACGTGCATCAGCGCAAGCACCGCCCCGTCAAAGCAACGCCTGTGTCGTGATGATCTTCATCGACGGGGGCAGCAACGTCGGTGTGTGCGATTCGCCGGCCACCCAGGCGTCAACCATGTCGGCCCACTCTTGCAGCATGTGGCGGCGCTGCTCGGCGTATTCAGCCTTGTTGTAGATGCCGCGTGATGAACGGCCATCTTCGTGGGCAAGACACTTCTCGATCCAGTCACTGTTGAAGCCCAACTCGTTGAGGATGGTCGAACCGGTGCGGCGCAGGTCATGCACAGTGAAATTTTCGATTGGCAGACCCTTCGCTTTCGACCGCTCCACGACTATCTGCCCGACACGGTTCAGCGTGGCGTTCGACATACACTTGTCGCCGTCATAGCGCGAAGGCAACAGGTATCTTGAGCCACCGGCGCAGGTGCGCAGTGCGATCATGATGTCGAGCGCCTGCTGCGACAGATAGATGTTGTGGGCCTTGCCGGCCTTCATGCGGGCTTTTGGGATAGTCCACAGTGCATTCTCGAAGTCGATCTCATCCCATGTCGCGTGGATCAGTTCGCCTTTGCGCACCAGCGTGAGCAAGATCAGCCGCAGACCCAGTTTGATGGTCGGGTACGAAGCGACGTACTCCAACTGCTTGAGCATGATGCGTATCTCGGACGGCGACAGCGCTCGATCCCGTGCCACGAAAGTGGCGATCGACGATGGTCCAACGTCGTCGGCAGGATTGGCCACCTTCTCGCCGTGCAAGATGGCAAAACCGTAGATTTGCTTGATGATGTCGCGAACGTGGATTGCCGTTGCTGGCGCGCCCCTCCCCTTCACCTTGTCGCACAGATCGCGCAAGTCATCAGGACTGATCTCGCTCAGCAAGCGACTCTTGAACACAGGCAGGATGTCCCGGTCAAGGATGCTCTTGCGCATCGACCGCGTGCTGTCGGCCATCCGCGCACCCTCGTACCACTCGTCGGTAAATTCCTGGAAGGTTTTGGCGTCAGAAAGGCGCCTCTTCTCTCGCTGCTTTTCCTGCGCCGGGGACTGTCCTTCCGAAACTGCCCGCTTCGCGTCGATGCACTTTTCGCGTGCACGGGCCAGCGACAGACCGCCTGGCCCATAACGGCCAATCGTCAGCGTTTCGCGCCTGCTATTGATCCGGTAGTCATAACGGAACGTGACGGTACCCGCCGTCGAGACCGTGACATACATGCCATCCCTGTCCGTCACCTTGTAGGGCGCGTCCTTGGGTTTGAGATTCTTCAGTGCGGTATCGGTCAGCATTGTGTCCTCCTGAGAACGGTAATTTTACCGTCAACGGCTCGAAATACACAGAATGCTCTTAAACCCTTATGAATACTAGCTTTTCAGGCTATTTTTTTACCGTCATCTCTGAAATCCATCAGACGGTAAAGTTTTTTGAATGACCAGCTTGGTTTTCCTTACCGTCAGAATTACCGACAAAAAGTTTTGCTTGTCGTCGATAGATGCCGATAGATATCGTGATATAAGATTATATAAATCAATAAGTTAAGTTACTTTTCCGATAGTCCGTGAAAGCTGCCGAAAGACCTAAAATCATTCCCACTCAATGGTCGCTGGTGGCTTGCCGGAGATGTCATACACCACACGATTGATACCGCGAATCTCGTTAATAATTCGGTTGGATACGCGACCGAGCAGCTCATGCGGCAGCTCAGCCCAGCGGGCAGTCATAAAGTCCGACGTTTCCACCGCGCGCAGAGCCACAACGTACTCGTAAGTGCGCCCATCGCCCATCACACCCACGCTTTTAACGGGCAGGAAAACAACAAACGCCTGACTGGTCTTCTCATACCAACCCGCAGCACGTAGTTCGTCAATAAAAATCGCGTCTGCCTGGCGTAGTAGATCGGCAAACTCTTGTTTGACTTCACCCAAAATCCGCACGCCCAAACCCGGACCGGGGAAGGGATGACGGTATACCATCTCGTGCGGCAAGCCGAGCGTCACGCCTAGTTCGCGCACTTCGTCCTTGAACAGTTCGCGCAAGGGCTCCAGCAATTTGAGCTTGAGTGTTTCGGGCAAACCGCCCACATTGTGATGGCTCTTGATGGTGTGGGCTTTTTTGGTTTTGGCGCCAGCCGATTCGATCACGTCCGGGTAAATCGTACCCTGCGCGAGCCACTTGACGTTAAGCCGTTTTTGCGATTCGGCCTGGAACACTTCGACAAACTCGCGTCCGATAATTTTGCGTTTTTGTTCCGGGTCGGTGACACCTTGCAAAAAGCCCATGAACTGCTTGGTGGCATCCACATGAATCACTTTAACCCCCAAGTGCTGGGAAAAAGTTTCCATGACTTGCTTGGCTTCATTCAGGCGCAATAAGCCATTATCGACAAATACGCAGGTGAGTTGATCACCAATCGCGCGATGAATCAGCGCTGCGGCAACGCTCGAATCCACCCCGCCTGAAAGACCCAGGATGACTTCCTCGTTGCCCACTTTCTCACGAATCGCAGCAATGGCTTCATCCACATAATTAGGCATAGTCCAATCCGTATCGCAGCCGCAAATATCATGCACAAAGCGAGAAAACATCTCGCGGCCTTTTAACGTATGAGTGACTTCCGGATGAAACTGAACGCCATAAAACCCACGCGCCTCATCAGCCATGGCGGCAATCGGCGTGGATTCGTTACTGCCAATCACAGCAAAGCCCGGTGGCAATGCCGTCACTTTATCGCCGTGACTCATCCACACATCCAGCAAACCATGGCCTTCGGCATTGGTGTGGTCTTGCAAATCGCGAAAGAGTTTAGAGTGGTCACGCGCGCGCACAGCGGCGTAGCCAAATTCGCGCACTGTACCGCTCTCCACTTCGCCACCCAATTGCCTGGCCATGGTTTGCATACCGTAGCAAATACCCAGCACCGGCACGCCGAGTTTGAACACGACATCTGGCGCTTGCCATTCTTCATCGGCGTAAACCGAGTTGGGTCCACCAGACAGAATAATGCCGCGCGGGTTGAATTCGCGAATGAAGTCTTCAGTCACATCAAACGAATGCAGCTCGCAATACACCTGCTGCTCACGCACGCGACGGGCAATCAGTTGAGAGACTTGCGAGCCAAAATCGAGGATGAGAATTTTTTGATGGGACTTATTTTTGGAAATCCGGGAATTTGTTGGCATGGATGCGGCCTGAAAATAAAAAAGGCGGCAAAGACTAAAAGCTCAGCCGCCTGTTTGGGGTGGAAAATATCAATCGATATGATAGTTAGGTGCTTCTTTGGTAATTTCGACATCATGCACGTGTGACTCACGAATGCCCGCTGACGTAATCTCGACAAACTCGGCCCGTGTACGCATTTCTTCTATCGTGCCGCACCCTACATAACCCATGGCCGCACGCAAACCGCCCATGAGCTGGTGTATCACCGCGCCCACTGGGCCTTTGTAGGGCACGCGGCCTTCAATGCCTTCGGGCACGAGCTTTTCAACGTTCGCATCGGACTCTTGAAAATAACGATCCGCCGCGCCATCTTTCATTGCCGCCAGGCTACCCATGCCGCGATATGCTTTGTATGAACGCCCTTGAAACAAGACAGTTTCACCCGGGGCCTCTTCTGTACCTGCAAACAAACCACCCAGCATGACAGCACTTGCGCCTGCCGCCATCGCTTTGGCGATATCGCCTGAATACCGTATACCGCCATCCGCAACCAGCGGTATACCGCTGCTGGCAAGCGCATTCGCTACCATATCCACAGCGGTAATCTGCGGCATGCCAACCCCCGCGACGATACGCGTGGTGCAAATCGAGCCAGGCCCAATACCCACTTTGACGCCATCAGCTCCATGATCAACCAGTGCTTTGGCCGCACTGGCTGTGGCCACGTTGCCGCCAATCACATCCACTTGCGGAAAATTTTTCTTGACCCATTGAACACGCTTGAGCACGCCTTCCGAGTGGCCATGCGCGGTATCAACCACAATCACATCGACACCCGCTTCTGCCAGCAGTGTAGCGCGCTCTTCAGTACCCTCGCCCACACCGATCGCCGCACCAACGCGCAGATGGCCCAAGCTGTCTTTGGCTGCCAGCGGATGTTCGGACGACTTGAGAATATCTTTCACCGTCATCAAGCCGCGCAATTCAAAATTGTCCCCAATGACCAGCACACGCTCCAGCCGATGCTTATGCATCAAGGATTTGGCTTCTTCAACTGTTGCGCCTTCCTTGACCACAACCAAGCGCTCACGCGGTGTCATGATGGAAGCTACCGGGTCGTCCATACGCGTCTCAAAGCGTAAATCTCGATTGGTCACAATACCTACCACCCGACCAGACTCAACCACAGGCAAACCTGAAATACGGTTTTTGCGTGTCAGCGCAATGGCCTCGCGCACAGTCATGGAGGGCGGAATGGTAATCGGATCTTTCAAGACACCGGACTCGAACCGCTTGACTTTGGAAACCTCCGCCGCTTGCTGCACGGGAGAAAGATTCTTGTGCACAATGCCAATCCCGCCTTCTTGAGCCAGCGCAATGGCCAGACGTGCTTCGGTAACCGTATCCATAGCCGCAGACACCAGCGGCATATTTAACTGAATGTTGCGTGTAAAGCGTGTTGCAAGACTAACATCACGTGGGAGGATCGCCGAGTGAGCGGGAACCAGGAGGACATCGTCAAAGGTCAGTGCCTTCTGTATGAGTCGCATAGCAGGTAAATTCCTTGGTACCAAAATCGCATTATACGCGGAGAGGCTAACCTGTAGACCACGTAGTCGCTGTCACAGTGACCAGTGCAGTAGCCAATGCCCCTGACGAAAAGCAACATACGTTGCTCCTCGCATCACTTCACGGTGGTAATTACGCCCTATCGTGCCGTCTCACCAGCGCCGACTTTTTTGCACTATGGTGATAGCGCCACGACGGGATCAAGCAGTCATACTTTCGCTACCGCCGCCTTTTTTCATAGCACGGCCTTTGCTCGCCTGTTGCTTGCGGACCTCTTTGGGGTCGGCAAGCAATGGACGATAAATCTCGACACGATCACGGTCACGCAACAGGGCGTCGGGCTTGACCAGTTTGGCAAATATGCCCAATTTGGCTTGGGCACAATCTATCTCTGGATGACGGATCAAAATGCCCGATTGTTCAATGGCATTGAGCACAGTGCTGCCCGGCGGCAATTGGATGTAGATGACATCTTGCTGCGCGGGCAAGGCATAAACCACCTCAATGTTCAGCAGCTCTGTTTCACCTGCTTGCGACTTGTTGTTAATCATGTTCTCGAATTTTTCAGCCATACACTTTTTGGGCACGTTTAACGAATGACTCAACAAGAGTCTCGGTGATATGGCTAAACACGGGGCCTAGCACTTTTTCCAGCACGGGATTTGAAAATTCATAATGCAACCGAAACTCGATTTTGCAAGCCGCATCACCCAGCGGCAAAAAACACCACTGACCATCCATCTGTTTAAGCGGCCCATCGGTTAGCGTGATATGCATTAAGTGTGGCGCTTCTTTGGCATTATCTGTCGAAAAATACGATTTTATGCCGTGATAATTTATATGCAGTGTGGCCGCTGTTCGCGTTGGTGTACGCACAAGTACCTCTGTCCCGCCGCACCAGGGCAAGAACTGGGGATAATCTTCAACACAATCAACCAATTCAAACATTTGTGCTGGCGTGCGTTCGATCAATACGGATTTTTCAATCAGAGCCATCGTCGGAGGCAGCGATGTTGCTGCGGGGGTGAAGTAGAATTGATTTCATTTTAGCGCATCGTCTTGCCACCCCCCATGAGCATCGCTGATAACAAGAAGGCATTCCACGACTACTTCATCGAAGAGCGCTTTGAGGCCGGCTTGGTACTTGAAGGTTGGGAGGTCAAATCGATTCGTGCCGGACGTGCTCAAATCAAAGAAGCCTATGTGCTAATAAAAAGAGGGGAGCTTTTTTTGATCGGCGCGCACATCAGCCCACTGCTGTCTGCCTCAACCCATGTACTGCCCGACCCGGTTCGCACGCGCAAATTATTGCTCAACCGCCGCGAGATTGATGAGCTCGTCGGTAAAGTCGAACGCGCAGGCTATGCCTTGGTACCACTGGATTTACATTACAGCAAAGGACACGTTAAATTGGCGATTGGCCTGGCCAAAGGTAAAAAACAACACGACAAACGCGAGACAGAAAAAGAGCGCGATTGGGTTCGCGAAAAAGCGCGCGTCATGCGCGAAAAACGCGTTTAATTCACGAACACAAAAATTTTGGCGCAAAACGCACTAACGTGGTTGCTGCCTAGTTACGCTGCCCACCACGCCCGCCAAGGTGGCGTCCACGTCTTTCCTCAGGATAAATTTCACGTCCTGCATCGCGCACATCACGCCGCAACTGAAGCCGATCTTCTCGCGACATGCGTGCGCTTCTTTCTTGGGGTTGATATTCAGGAGTCCCATCGCCATGCTTTGCCGATCGCTCATCCTGCACGCGTGCATCCGCTTCAAGCCCCATAGCGCGGTCATCTCCACTCCAACCAGCAAGCTCAAGAAACCTGGAGGGTTGCGCAGTGGCAGTCAGGCTCACTAAGCATATCGACCCGGCCATGTGGCACAGTAAAACCCGATAAAATTTTCGCTGAATTAATTTCATTGTTGATTTCATTAACAACTAACTCCCAGCACACTAATTGGATGAAATTTTAATCCCGGCATCGGTACATGAGTGTGACGCTTTGTAATTTTTTGTAAGCTGGGCGAGCAAACTCACGCAAATCCGGCTACGATTTGTCCCATGAATGAAGAATCTACTCAAAGCAGCAAAATCCTCGTTGTTGATGACGACTTGCGCCTGCGTCAATTACTGGATCGCTACCTCTCTGACCAGAGCTTCGCTGTCAAAGTAGTGCCCGATAGTGCTGGCATGAACCGCGCCATGGAGCGCGAACGCTTTGATCTCATTGTCCTTGATTTGATGCTGCCGGGCGAAGATGGTCTGGCCATTTGCCGCCGTTTGCGGGCTGAAAAAAATGAGGTGGCGATTATCATGCTCACCGCCAAAGGTGATGAAGTCGAGCGTATTGTCGGCTTGGAAATGGGCGCCGACGATTATCTGCCCAAGCCATTTAATCCGCGCGAGCTGGTAGCGCGAATTCATGCGGTACTGCGTCGTCGCAGTGCCATGTCTGCCCCAGGAGCACCGGCCACGACTGAAACCACTATTCAATTTGGCAAGGTGCAAGTAAATTTAGCTACGCGCGAATTACATCGCAACACCGGGGACGACGAAGACAACAAGAACCCCGAAACCACTTTGCTGACAACGGGTGAATTCGGCTTGCTGCGCGCTTTACTGGAACACCCACGCCAACCCATGAGTCGTGACAAACTCATGGAATTAGCCCGAGGCCGCGAGTACGAAGTGTTCGACCGCGCCATTGATGTGCAAATTTCACGTCTGCGCAAACTCGTCGAAGAAGATCCTGCCAAACCGCGCTATATCCAAACAGTGTGGGGCTTGGGTTATGTGTTTATCCCCGATGGAGCCAAGCAAAGTCAATGACAGCAGTCCCCAATCGGGGGAAAGAATGACGCCCATGATCGATTCACTAAAAAAACTATGGCCGCGCTCTTTGCTTTGGCGCACCTTTTTGCTCGTTGCATTGTTGATGCTGCTCTCTGTAGCCGCATGGTTTGCCATTTTTCATAGTTACGAGCGTGAACCACGCGCTCGACAACTCGCACAAACTCTGGCCAGCGTGGCCAATCTTACTCGAGCCGCCTTGATTTCAGCTCGAGTGGACGCACGTGTGGAACTCATCCGCGATCTATCTGACCACGAAGGGATCCACCTCTACCCTGCAGAAGTAAGTGATCAGATAAAACCTTTATCAGACAATCCATTTTTGCAGCGCGTAGAAACGCTAGTCAAATTATATCTTGGGCCAAGCACCCGCTTGACGCTGGAGCGTGACGGGGAAAAAGCGCTCTTCATCAGCTTCCGTATTGACGATACAGTCGATGGCGAATATTGGCTGGCCTTGCCAAGTGACCGGCTAGAGCGGGTTTTGCCCTTGAGCTGGATCGGCTGGAGTGTTGCGGCCTTATTGCTCTCGCTCCTGGGCGCATGGCTGATTGTTTTCCGCATCACACGACCACTCAAATTACTTGAGCATGCGGCCAAAAAAGTCGGCGCTGGTGAGACGCCGCCACATTTGCCCGAACAGGGGCCTACAGAAATAGCTACCGTCAGCCACGCTTTCAATCAAATGAGCGCAGACCTGGCCCAGCTCGATCAAGATCGCGCGCTGATTCTGGCTGGCATTTCGCACGATTTGCGAACTCCTCTCACACGCTTGCGCATGGGTATCGAAATGACGACAGAAGATGCCATGCGCGAAGGCATGGTGGCCGATGTCGAAGAGATGGATAAAACCATCGGCCAGTTTCTCGATTTCGCACGTATCGACCATGGTGAAGCACTATTAGAAGTTGATCTAAGCGCCCTGCTCAACGATCTAGCCACACAATACCAACGGCGCGGGTTTCCTGTCATAGCTATTCCATCAACATTGCCGGGTGACCGATTCAAAGCTTTAACGCGAGGACAACCGCAGGCCTTACGCCGTGCCGTGGGCAATCTGATCGACAATGCCCTGCGCTACGCTGGCCAAGAGCAGCCTATTGAACTCACCCTTGCTCGCGCAGAACGGATGTTGGTTATCGACGTGAGTGATCGCGGCCCGGGCATACCGGAAGACGCCGTCGAGCAGATGAAACGCCCCTTTACGCGATTGGATTCTGCCCGCAGCAATACCTCTGGCGCCGGCCTTGGCCTGGCCATTGTCGATCGCATTATCCGCGCGCACAACGGCCGCCTGGATCTGCTCCCTCGCCCCCAACAAGGACTAATTGCCCGCATCACACTGCCTGGTTCATGAACATGCCCACAAACGATAACGCTTCCCCCATCGATGCCACTCCGTACACTTTGCTGGGTGGTGAAGCTGCTGTACATCAATTGGTGAAACGCTTTTATGCGCTGATGGACACCCGGCCCGAAGCGCAGGGCATACGCCGACTTCATCCGCAAGACCTCACCGGTTCAGAAGAAAAACTATTCATGTATCTTTCTGGCTGGCTAGGCGGCCCGCAACTGTTCATCGAAAAACATGGTCACCCGATGCTACGCCAACGTCATTTTCCTTTTGCGATCAGCACGAATGAAGCCAGCCAGTGGACGGACTGCATGCGCCAGGCTCTGGCTGAAACAACAACGAACGAAGCCTTGCGTACGCAACTCGATATCTCGCTGACCGAACTTGCCTTGCATTTGCGTAACCGACAGGATCAAGCCACGCCAGTACCATGAATCGGCAACAAACTTAATTGTTCGGGTACAACGGAAATACGTCCCGCGTTTCATAGCGACGATGCATTCCCTGCGGAATCGATTCGAGCAGCACAAACTCGCGCACAGACCAGCCAAGCGGTGAGCCGAGACGTGGCAGCGACGCGCACCGCACCCCTCGCGCAAGCGTCACATGCGGCACAAAATGTGAAGACGTCAACATTATAGGCAGGCCCGCTGCCAGGAAAGCACTCCTGAGCTGGGCCGCCAGCATCCAGGGCAGCGCACCGGCATTCAACGCAGACATCATCGCCGATGAATCTGTAAAAAATCGGCGCTGATGAGACGGTGGCAAACGGCACCCCGCCCAAAGCACGCCGCCTTGGGGCCAAAAACCAAGACGATTCAGGTGCACGCGCAAATCCCTTTCGCCTGCACGCTCATTTGCTGCCGCAAGCGATGCAATGAATGCATTACTCACCGTGTGCGCACACGCAATCAAAGACTCCCTCTGTGTTGAAGTGACGCTGCCCATGAAAGCCAGCGTCAGATGCAGGTTGTGCACCGGCGTCAAACGGCCACCGCCGCGCGCCGCCACATGATGACCTAAAGCCAGTAAATGCGAAGCAATTTCGTCATCAGGCAATAGCGCAAAAAATACGCGATGTTTATTTATCTCAGATTTCATGCGAGGCTTATCAGCAAAACCACCGCCTCGGCAGCGATGCCCTCACCGCGGCCTGTAAATCCCAGATGCTCGGTCGTTTTGCCTTTGATATTGACTGCGGTCGCGGCAATGCCCAGATCAGCGGCAATGTTTGTACACATCATGGATACATGAGACGAAACCTTGGGTGCTTGCGCAATGATCGTGGCATCGACATTACCCACCTGCCAGCCGGCATTTTTCACTGCTGCCACAGAAAGGCGCAGCAGATGACGACTATCAGCGCCCGCCCATTGCGCATCGGTATCCGGAAACAGTCGTCCAATATCGCCAAGACCGGCCGCGCCCAGTAGCGCATCGGTGATCGCATGGAGCAACACATCGGCATCCGAATGGCCCAGCAAACCCTTGGGGTAGGGTATTTCCACGCCGCCAAGAATCAGCTTGCGATCAGCTACCAGCGCATGCACATCAAAGCCTTGACCAATACGGAATGCAGACGTCATGCTCTCTCCTGATCGTTAAAATTTCTCACAAGATATTCCGCCAGCTGCAGGTCGGCAGGATAGGTTACCTTGAGATTACTTGTTGTGGATGTCACGAGGCGCGGTGCCAAACCCAACGCCTCGACAGCACTGGCTTCGTCAGTTATAGCAAGTGCTTTGCCTGCCGTGTTGTCCATTGTTGCGAGCGCACGTAATAACAAACCATGCCGAAACATCTGGGGCGTTTGCGCTTGCCACAAGCCGTCACGCGGCACCGTTTCGACGCTGCGAATGACCTCACCGCACGGGACTTCGGCGCGTTTCAAAGTATCGGCCACCGGCATCGCCAGCAGACCGCCAACAGCATCTTCTCCAACCTCGCTCATCAATTTTTCAAGCAGGCTAATATTCAAACAAGGCCGCGCGGCGTCATGCACCAACACCCAATCTTCAGCTATATCACCCAGCATGAGCGCCATTGCACGCAAGCCATTGAGCACGCTTTGCGCACGCGTTTGACCACCACAGCGCAATACATGCAGCCGCGGCCCCAAGCTCGCCATCAACTGCTCCGACCAAT
>DATCQI010000170.1:0-33675 GCA_036569545.1 Rugosibacter sp.
CGCTTCGCTGGCATCCAAGCCATAAGGAATGACGTTAAACCACTTGCCCGACATATTGACTGATGCGCCATGCGTCAAATGCCCGCCCATGGCCAGATTCATGCCGAGAATGGTGTCACCGGGTTTGAGAAAAGCCATGAACACCGCCTGATTGGCCTGCGAGCCCGAGTTCGGCTGCACGTTGGCGCAATCGGCACCGAACAGCTTTTTTACGCGTTCAATCGCGAGTTGTTCGGCCACATCGACAAACTCGCAGCCACCGTAGTAACGCTTGCCCGGGTAGCCCTCGGCATATTTGTTGGTGAGTTGCGAGCCCTGCGCTTCAAGCACCGCACACGACACGTAGTTTTCTGAAGCGATCAGCTCAATGTGTTCTTCCTGACGGGTATTTTCATTCTGTATCGCTGTCCACAATTCGGCGTCGGTTTTAGCGAGGGTGTTTTGTTTGGAGAACATGGCGAGGTCCTGTCAAGAAGGGGAAATAGCGAAGTGAACTAAAGCACTCGATGATTTTAGCATTCAGGGTGCAGCAGCTTATTTTTAAGTAGAGGGGATTTTTTAGGTCTCAGCTTATACAATTAACCGTTAGCAGTCTGGGTAAAATCGATCTATGAATTCTTCCATTCACTTTTCAATCAAATACGATGGCCCCGCACTTGCTAGCCATCAGATGGATGTGCGCGAGCTTGCACCTGCGCTGATCGCGCTCTCTTCTCTGCTTGAAGAGGCGAATCGTGCCCTTTTTCCGGAAGCTGCTGAGGTGCGTGTCAACGTGAGTGGCACGTTTAAAGGGGGATCTTTTGGTGTTGATTTTGTTGCACTACAGAGCATTAAAGATCAAATAGTTTCTATTTTTTCAGGGTCTGGCGCTACGGCTGCTGCAAATTTATTTGCGATTTTGAGTGGTATCGGACTACTTGGGTCTGGCGGACTCATCGGTGTTGTGAAATGGCTGCGTGGCCGTAAGCCAAGTGCGATTCGGATTGATGGCGACAAAACTATTTTTGAGATTCAAAGCGATGAAACAGTAGAGACGTTCGAGGTTGATCTGGCAACGGGTAGGTTGTATCAGAGCCGTATTGTCCGTCAGTCTCTTGCTCGTGTCGTTAAACCACTCGAAACAGAGGGTATTGATTTATTCGCTTGCGGACGAGAAGGCGTTACGGAGTCAGTCATCACGGCAGGAGAGGCTGAGTTTTTTGCAGTTGCCGCAAGTGGTGCTGATGTTGTTTCCGATACAACCGGCGAGGGCACGCTGCTACAAATTGAGTCAGCGGTATTCAAGGACGGAAATAAATGGCGCTTCAATGACGGCATGGCCTCGTTTTTTGCCGAGATATCTGACGAATCATTTCGTGCCCGAATCGAATCGGGTGACGAGCGCTTTGGTAAAGGTGATGTTCTGATTGTCGACCTGCGCCGAATCCAAAGTATTACAGACAATGGTTTAAAGTCTGAGTATGTCATTGATCGAGTGCGAGAGCATAAAGCAAAGCTGCAAATGGGACTCCCGCTATCTGGCGATTGATGTGGCTAGCTAGCGCCTAGCGTGAAATAAGATTGCGCCGGGTGTCATTGCGTGAATAATGCGCGATAGATTCCTTTAAAAGTGGCGCTGGCGATACCGTGTGCAAAACCAGGTTCCAGCCGTGCAGTCTGGGGGCTACGTTAATTCATCTAGCGAGCCAGCAAGATGCGTTTGATCCCCCCAAGTGATGATTTTCCAGGAGTTTGCCGAGGGGTTTGCGTCATGGGTTAGCCAGTTTAGCGCTGCATTGGGGATAGGAAAGTCACGCGGTATGTTCAACGGACGCTGGGTGGCCAGACGGTAAATAATATCGAGCACGCCGCCGTGGGTGAAGATCAGCACCGCTTGGCCGCAGTGTTGTGTAGCCAGTGCGCCCAAACCGTCTTGTATGCGTTCGGCAAAAGCCGCGAGCGATTCGCCGGTGTCATAGGTGTAATGCAGGTCGCGTGCCTGATGCAAGCGATACATCGCCGGATGGGCGTGTGCTGCCTCGGTAGAGGTTAGTCCCTGGTGCGTGCCGTAATGGCGTTCGCGAAAACTCGGCGCTGGCAATACGGCAAGGCCCAGATCAGCAGTTGCAATTTCAGCGGTATGCCAGGCGCGGGCAAGGTCTGAGCTATACACCGCAGCAAATGCGGGCGCTTTTTTCAAGTGGGCACGTATGGCTAGCGCCTGCGCCTGGCCGACAGCATTGAGCGCAATATCGATTTGCCCCTGTAAACGCTTTTCAGTGTTCCAGTCGGTTTCACCGTGACGCACAATGCAAAAGCGGGTGATCGTCATTTGATTGCGAATATCAGGAATAGAGGGGGTAGAGGAAATTGATTAAACTAGACAAAATTCGTTGTGGATATTCACTACATTAAAGATGCATGCGGCAAATTTAACGGTTTGCAAGCTGATACAAAGAAAAACAAGGAGGAAATGGTCTCATGCAGCGTTTGCTTTACGTATCCCGTCTTATTGATCGCCTCAACCAGCGCGTGGGCAACAGCATATTGTGGCTGATTCTTGTTGCGGTGTTGATCAGTGCAGGCAATGCCTTGGTGCGCAAGGTGTTTCAGATCAGCTCGAATGCCTTGCTGGAAGTGCAGTGGTATTTGTTTTCTGCGGTTTTTTTGCTCGGGGCGGGTTATGCCTTGCTTAAAAATGCGCATGTGCGCATCGACTTTTTCGCCAGCCGTCTTTCTCGTCGCACGGTGCACTGGATCGAGATTGTCGGCATTGTGGTGTTTTTGCTGCCGCTGTGTTTCATGCTGATCGATCTTTCCTGGCCGCTGGTGACGAATGCCTGGGTGAGTGGAGAAATGTCGCAAAATGCGGGCGGGTTGATTCGCTGGCCGGTCTATCTACTACTGCCTGTGGGTTTGGCATTGCTTTTTTTACAAGGCGTGTCCGAGCTGGTTAAACGAGTTGCTTATTTGCGCGGTGTGCTGGTTGAGCCCAGTGAAGAGAGTGAAAGTAGTAGCGAAGGCAACGCAGCAGAGAATGAAATCAACGCCCACGCGCTAACAGCATCGAAAGACATCCGATGATGGCTCTGCTTGCCCACAACTTTGTGCCGCTGTTGTTTGCCGGCCTGCTCGTTTTTTTGCTGACAGGCTTTCCTGTCGCTTTTGCTCTGGCGGCTACGGGCTTAACGTTTGGTGTATTAGGTATCGAGCTGGGACTTTTCCCGCCTGTGTTATTTCAAGCCTTGCCGTTGCGCGTGGTGGGCATCATGCAAAACGATACCTTGCTGGCAATTCCGTTTTTTACGCTCATGGGCGGCCTGCTGCAAAAAAGTGGCATGGCGGAAGATTTACTGGAAACGGTCGGCCAGGTATTCGGCCCCTTGCGCGGTGGCTTGGCGCTGGCTGTTATTTTTGTCGGCGCCCTCTTGGCGGCCACCACCGGCGTGGTCGCTGCTGCCGTGATTTCGATGGGCCTGATTTCCTTGCCCATCATGTTGCGCTATGGCTATCACCGCACCATTGCCACCGGCGTGATTACGGCGTCCGGCACCTTGGCGCAGGCCATTCCTCCTTCTCTGGTGTTGATCGTGATGGCCGATCAGCTGGGCCGTCCGGTGGGCGACATGTATGCCGGTGCCATGTTGCCGGGTTTGTTGCTGGTGGGTTTGTACGCGTTGTTCATTATTGCCGTTGCCATAATAAAGCCCGCCTGGGTGCCTGCATTACCCATCGAGGCACGCATTTATCGTGAAGCCAATGGCGCCAGCGGCCATGCCTCGCTGCTGGTCTTGTTAATGATTGCGGCAACGGCGGGCATTGCCTGGTCGCAGGTTCACAGCGGGCTGGTTGGCCACTGGCTGGATCGCAGCGGTGCTGCGCCGGGAGATGAAGTGGTGATTTTCTCCCTCGCTATTGCCGCGCTCACTGCCTTAGGCTTGGCGCTGCTCAATCGCGCGTTGGGCTTGAAGTTTTTTTCGCGCTTGACCGAGCGCGTCACCTTTGTGTTGATTCCGCCACTGGTGCTGATTTTTCTCGTCCTCGGCACGATTTTCCTCGGCATAGCTACGCCCACCGAAGGCGGCGCGCTCGGCGCGCTCGGTGCGCTATGCATGGCGCTGGCCAAACGCCGCCTGACGAAAAAACTGCTCGTCGAAGCGTTGGATAACACCACGCGGCTCACTGCCTTCGTGATGTTTATTCTGATCGGTTCAACGGTGTTTTCATTTACTTTCAATGCGGCGGATGGCCAAGCCTGGATCGGGCATCTGTTTGATAAATTACCCGGCGGCACAATGGGCTTTTTGCTGGTCGTGAATGTGCTCGTGTTTGTGCTGGGCATGTTCATCGACTTTTTTGAAATTGCCTTTATTGTGGTGCCGCTCCTGGTGCCGGTTGCCAATGCACTGGGCATTGATCTGGTGTGGTTCGGCGTTATTTTGGCAATGAATCTGCAAACCTCGTTTTTAACGCCCCCGTTTGGCTTCGCCCTGTTTTATTTGCGCAGCGTGGCGCCTAATGGCGACACGACGGATCGCATCACCGGCGCACGGATTCCTGCGGTGACAACGGCGCAAATCTATAAAGGCTCAATCGCATTTATTTTGCTGCAGCTTCTCATGGTGATAGCGATTATTTGCTGGCCTGGCCTGGTGCTGAATCAAATTGATGCAGCACCCGCTGCTTTGAGCGGGCAAAACCTGCAATTGCCAGATGCCGTGGACGCTAACGGAGAAGATGATCCGATGCGCGATCTGCTCGAGGTTATTCGCAGGGAGCAAGCAGCAACGCATTCGCGCTAAACGTGCGCTGACATTTAAACCAAGGAATACATCCCATGCAACGACGAAAATTTCTTCAGCAGGCAGGCTTGGGCGGCATTCTCGCCGCAGGCGTGGCCCCCGCAGTGCACGCACAAACCGCAGTTCGCTGGCGGCTGGTATCCAGCTTTCCTAAAACGCTGGATACAATTTATATTGCCGCCGAAGTGTTCGCCAAAAAAGTGGCTGAAGCGACTAACGGCCGCTTTATCATCTCGGTGCATGCGGGTGGTGAGCTGGTGCCGCCGCTGGGTGTGGTGGATGCTGTGCAGCAGGGCACGGTGGAGTGTGCGCACACCTCGCCGTATTATTTTTTCGGCAAGGATGACACCTTTGCCATTGACTGCGCCATTCCCTTCGGCTTGAATTCGCGTCAGATGAGCGCGTGGACATATGAAGGCAATGGCTTGAAACTCTTTCGCGAGTTCTATCGCAATTACAACATCGTGAATTTTGCGATGGGCAATACTGGCGCGCAAATGGGCGGCTGGTATCGTCATGAAATTAAAACGCTGGCCGATATGCGCGGCTTGAAAATTCGCATTGGCGGGTTTTCCGGCAAAGTGTTCGCCGCGCTAGGTGCTGTGCCGCAAAACATCCCCGGTGGCGAGACCTATCAAGCGCTGGAAAAAGGCGTGATCGATGCGGCTGAATGGGTAGGGCCGTATGACGATGAAAAGTTCGGCTTTTATAAAGTGGCCAAGCATTACTACTACCCCGGCTGGTGGGAGGGCGGCCCGCAGCTCGCGCTGTACGTTAACTCAAAAGCGTGGGAGCAACTGCCTGCCGACTACCAAGCCATTTTGACAATCGCTGCTTCGCACGCCCATGTGCACATGCAGGCGCGCTACGACGTCGTCAATCCCCCGGCATTAAAACGCCTGGTGGCCAAGGGCACGCAGGTGCATCGCTTCAGCCCGCAAATCATGCAAGCCGCTTATGACGCCTCGATGACGCTGTACAGTGACCTGTCCGCCAAAAATCCGGCCTGGCGAAAAATCTATGCCGACTATGCCGCCTTCCGCGACGAACAGGTGTTGTGGGCGCGGTTTGCTGAAGCGAGTTTTGATCAGTTCATGCAAACGGGGCGTAATAAACGCTGAGTAGTTCGAGTGACTGAGTGCCTCCGCATGCTCAAGGCCACAGTTATGCGATGGCCACCGCAATGTGTGCAACATCGGAAAAGTCACGGATTCGGCATCACGATACGAACGGATCGTTGGCCCTTCCCTCATTGAGTGCATGCTTCGTTGGGTTTCTTGAGTCCTGCAATTAAACGTATGTGGATGTTTGGTAGTCATTATTCCTGATGAGCGCATTGCCCAGTTCTTCTGCGTGAGATCACCACAGCCGTCATATGTTTGTAAAAGTCGACTGGTCATTTTTCCTTCACAAGCAGGTAGGCAGACTCGTTCAAGGCCACGCGAGAATCAGCACGCCAGAAAGGATGAGCAGTCCTCCGAGCGCCAGTTTCACCGTTAGTGCTTCGCCAAGGAACGCAATGGCAAGCACGATGGCAAATACAACGCTCAGCTTGTCGATGGGAGCCACCAAGGATGCGGGTGCAAGCTGGAGCGCACGGTAGTAGAGAAGCCAGGATAACCCCGTTGCAAGGCCAGAAAGAACAAGGAAAGCTACGGAACGGAGTTCTAACGATCGAGGCACCTGCCATTCGCCACGAAAGCTGACGATGCCAGCAGTCATTACAAGAATCACCACAGTGCGTATCAATGTCGCCAGGTTGGAGTTCAATCCTTCTACTCCGAGCTTCCCGAAGATGGCCGTTAAGCCTGCAAAAAATGCTGAACCGAGCGCAAACAGTTGCCAGGACATTACCTCTCCTTTTTTATGGGTGCCTTATTCCTCATACGGGCACGAGTCTTTTGCCACAACCCAAAGATTACGCCAAGCGAAAGTATGACTACCAGAACGATTGCTTCAATTCGCTCGACATCGACAACCAAGGAGCTGATAACTAGGCCGAGAGTATATCCAGCGCCAGAGATGAGCATGGCCCACATGAAGGCGCCTATGAGGTTGAGCGCCGTAAAGCGAAGCAGCGGCACCTGACTTGATCCCAAGATCACCGGACCAGCAATGCGCAATCCGTAAAGAAAACGAACAATCAGGATGAGCCAGAAATCATGACGCTCAAGAAAAGCATGGATGCGCGACTTTTGTTTTGCCAGAGAGGGGAAGCGCGCAATCAACGCTTCGCCTTTCCAGCGTCCAAGCAAGAATGCCAGCTGATCACCCAGTGTTGCGCCCGCGATGGCCACAAGAATCACTATTGGCAGGGAAAGCAATCCGCGATAAGCGGCGAACCCGGCAGCAATCAAGATGGTTTCTCCTTCGAGCAAGGTACCAATGAAGATTGCAAGATAACCATAGGATGCGATAAACGCAGTGATCATGTGTTGCGACTCTGCTGGTAGCGAAAGACCAACCCGCGACTTTCAGGCCCATCCAGCAGACTTATGCGCCCACCAAGACTTGCGGCGGCTTCTGCTGCAATGGCAAGTCCCAGTCCGCTGCCTTCGCCTGTTGTTTCTGCCAGCCGATAAAATGGGTTGAACACGCGTTGTCGTTCCGCGACAGGAATGCCGGGGCCATTGTCGACGATCTCGATGAGCGCATTAGCGTCATTCGCATAAAGCCTGAGGGTGACCTGGCCGCCTTCGGGAACATATTTCAATGCGTTATCCAGTGCGTTTTTAAGTACTAGTCGCAGTGTTTCCGACGCAGAATTCAGCTTCAGCGGCTCAACCTCGTCGAGTCCCAAATCGATGCCTTTCGCCTCCGCCATCGGAAGGTATTCCGCAATCAGTTCTCGAGCCATTGTCGAGACATCGACTTCCTTGCTTTCTAACGTACCTGCCTGAGTTCTGGCAAGGCTTAAAAGCTGCTCCGTCAGTTGTCGTGCTCTTTCGATACCCGCCTGTAGCGGCAGAACGCGATCACGCATGTTTTCCAGTGATCCGGCTTGTTTCAGGTTTTGCACTTGTATTGATAGTGCGGTTAGCGGGCTGCGAAGTTCGTGGGCAGCGTCAGCGATAAAGCGTCGCTGTTGGATCATCAAATCACTGACTCGTTTAAGCAGATGATTGATGGCATGCACAAAAGGCATTATTTCGTTTGGAACTCTCTCGTCCGAAAGGGGAAGAGGCCGATCTGCCCGTTGCGCATCCAGATGGCTGGCCAGATCATTGACGGGCGCAAGCTCGCTGCGAACGATACGCACGATCAGCCACGCCATTACGGGCAGCAGCATCAGCAGGGGAATAAGTGTACGCAGGGCGCTGTGGATCGAAATTTCATCGCGCGTATCCGTCGACTGGGCCACTATGGTTGTTTTGCCGGAGGCGCTTCTTTGCACGAACAGCCTGAGATGTTCGTCACCAGCCTCAAGCGTATGAAATCCGGATGATAAATCGCCCGTAAGCCAAACAGGACGAGGATCGTCTGGTAAGCGAATCACACTGATGCGTGATTCAGGATCACCCAATGCGACCTCGGCACGATTTTGGTTCCGTGCATCTACCCGCGCGGGAATGCCGATATTTCGTATTGCCAGCAAAGCAGTCTGCCGTAGCATGTCGTCCTGGAACTCCTTCGCTTCGCCATAGGCCAGGATGAACGACGCAGCGGCTGCGACGAGGCCCGCAAGCAGGATAGCGCCGCCCAGCATCAACGAGAGCCGCCGTTGCAGGGAACGCTTCATGGTGACTTCTCAACCATCCAGCCAGCGCCGCGCACATTCTTGATGGCATCGGCACCCAGTTTCTTGCGTACGCCGTGTATCAGAAAATCAACCGCATTGCTTTCCACCTCCTCGTTCCAGCCGTAAATCCGTTCTTCCAGTTCGGTACGAGTGAGGATCCTTCCCGGCCGCAGCAGTAGCGCATGCAGCAAGGCAAATTCGCGGGCGCTTAGCACCTCTGCTACATGGCCGCGTCGCACTTCGCGCGTTGCCGGGTCGAGGCTGATGATTCCGTTAGAAAGCATAGGCGCCGTTTGGCCACCATGACGGCGGATGATTGCACGTAACCTGGCCAGCAGCTCATGACTGTAGAAGGGCTTAACCAGATAGTCATCTGTACCGAGATGGTTGACGTCCCGCAATACTGCATGGGAGTAGAGGTTGAGCTTCAGCTTATTTATTTCGACCAGCATCGTTTCCTCCTTACGTGGCCTTGGGGTCCAAAGAAAAGCCCCCGGTACTCATAACGAGGAACGGGGGTATCTCCGCTTAGGCGCTTAGTCCGGATTAGGACCTTCCGGTGCGTTTTCCAACACATCGCCGGTTTTGGCGTCCACGCCGACTTCCTGCGTAACCTTGCCGTGCTTGATGTCGAAGGAATAGCGCAGGCCGCTGCCACCCTTCTCCTGCTCCAGTTCCTCATCGGTTATTTTGCCGGGATTGGCCTTGAGAGCGATCTCCCGCGCCTGTTCCATGCTGATTTTGGCCTCCCCGGCGAATTTCTGGCCCGTGTAGGCGAGCGCGTTGGCTGCGGCCACCGCCAGAACCAGACCCAGCAGGGTTATTACGTGTTTCTTCGATGCTGTCATGATGATGCTCCTATAGAGTTGATTGAAATCGGGCAGGCGTATTGGCGTCCGCCCTGACAATCAATGTACGCCGCGATAATTAGCCCAGAATTAGGGCGTGCCGGGAAAGTTGTTACTTCGTTCGGTGTTCTCACTCCCTTGAGATCCCCGTTCCAGAATGCTGAACAGCACCGGCATGACAATCAGAACCAACGGCAATTGCACTACCAATCCTGAAATGATGGCCACCGCCAGCGGTTGCTGCATAGCGGAGCCTTGTCCAATGGCGAATGCCAGCGGCAGCAGGGTGAGAATTGCGGCGAATGTAGTCATGGCGATGGGCCGCATGCGGTTTTTGCCGGCATCGATCAGGGCCTGATGGAATGGCATGTCGTGGATCAGGTCGCGGTATTCGGAGAAGTAGAAAATGGCGACCTCGGTGACGATGCCGATAATCATCGTCATGCCCATCATTGCTGAGATATTGAGCTCAATGCCGGCCAGCCACAAACCCACAAACACCGCCGACACCGCTAACAGCGGTATCGCCAGAATAGACAGTGCCATGCGGAAACTCTCGTACAGAAACAGCAGCAACAGAAATACCAGCCCGATTGCAGCGACGAACACCGCCATCAAGCCCTTGAAGGCGATTTGCTGCTGTTGATAGAGACCGCCCAATTCGAAGTACATCCCCTTCGGCAACAGCTTGGGTGTTGCCATCGCTTTCTGGATGTCGGCAATGACTGGCCCCATCGAGCGGCCACTGATGCGGCCAGTCACCGCCACCATACGTTTCAGATTTTCGCGCCGGATTTGCGGCTGGCCGCTGATCGGCACAATCTGCACCACGCGTCTGAGCGGGAACACATGCCCATCGGGCGCACGGATCAATAGCTTGCCCACGTCCGGGGTGATGGCGCGTTGATCCTGTGGAATCCATACGCGCACGCCGACCAGTTTCGGTCCTTTCTGCATTTGCGTGGTCACCACGCCAGACAAATAGCCGCTAAGTATCTGCGTGATACTGTCCGGATTCATCCCCTCCAGCGCCGCTTTGACCCGATCCACACGGATCTCCAGCGCGTCGCCGGCCGGGTTGATGCCCTCGCGCGTATCCACCACGCCGGAGACCTTGTTGATCGCCGCCACCACTTTTGTTGCAGTGCTTTGCAGCTCCTCTGGACTATCCGAAAACAGCTTGATTTCGATTGGCTGCGGCACCGAGGTGAGGTCGCCGATGACGTCTTCCATCAATTGCGCCATTTCGATTCTGAGCCCCGGCACCTGCTGTTCGACCTGGCTGCGGATGTCGCCCATCACCGCATCGATAGGCGGGCGCTGGCCCGCTTTCAGGCGGATAAAAAAGTCGCCTTGATTGGCCTCGGTGATACCGCCGCCGAGTTGTGTGCCGGTGCGGCGTGAATAGGTATCCACATAGGGGTTGGCCTTGATGATGGCCTCCACCTGCTGCAACAGGCGGTCGGTCTCAGTCAGAGACGTCCCCGGTGCGGCGCGGTAGTCGAGAATGAAACCGCCCTCGTCCATGGCGGGCATGAACCCGGAGCCGACCTGATTGAACGCAACAAACCCCACGCCGAGCAAAGGCACGACCAGCAGCAGAATCAACACCGGCCGCGCCAGCACGCGCTGCATCAACGCGGCATAGCGGCGATGCATCCATTTAGTCAGGCGTCCCCCTTCTTTTTGGGTGGCGTCTTTTTCGGTGAGAAAATGATCCGCCAGCAGCGGAACCGCCAGCCAGGTGACGAAGAAGGAAATGATCAGCCCTGCCGCCATGGTCAGCGACAACGCCTTGAAAAACGCGCCGGTCACGCCGGTCAAGAACGCCAGCGGCAAAAAGATGATAATGGTAGAAGCCGATGAACCCGCCAGCGGGCGCGAAAATTCCATCGCCGCAGCCATCACCCGGCCATGATGCTCGCCGCTGGCACCGCGCAGCCGCCGCACGATGTGCTCGATCATCACAATCGCATCGTCGATTATCAGCCCCACCGCCGCCGCCATGCCGCCCAGGGTCATGATGTTGAAGCTCATGCCAAGGGCATACAGCAGCACCACTGTCGCCGCCAGCACGGTGGGCACGACAATCGTGGCGATCAGGGTGATTTTGACGTTGCGCAGAAAGGCAAACAACACCAACACCGCCAGCCCGGTACCGATCATGATCGCATCGCGCACGCTGGCGGCAGAATCCAGTACCAGCACGCTCTGGTCATACCAGTTGGCGAGCTTTACCCCCGGCGGTAGTTGCGGCTGATAGGCGGCGAGTTTGGCATGCACATCGCGCGCAATCTGCACGCTGTTGCTGCCGGGCTGCTGGTAGATATTGAACAGCACCGCCGGGCGGCCATCGGCATTCACCTTGATCCATTGCGGTACGACGCCGTCGCTCACCTGCGCCACGTCCTCCAGCTGCACGATGCCGCCACCGGTACTGGTCTTGAGTACGGTAGCGGCGATTTGCTGGGCATTGCGCAAGCGCGTATCGGAAATCGCCAGGTAGAGCTTGTAATGGTCTTCCAGCCGTCCCACCGCGGTGACCACATTGGCCGCACTCAGCGCGCGCGCCACGTCGGACAAGGTGAGGCCGTAAGCCAGCAGCCGCGCCGGGTCTACCGTAACCTGGTATTCTTCTTGCGCGCCGCCGACCACCCCGATGCGCGCCACGCCATTGACGCTGGAGAGCAGCGGGCGCAACTGGTAACGCGCCAGATCGTAGAGCGCGGTTTGCGATTGCGTGGTCGAGGTCAGGCTGTACGCCAGAATCGGAAATATCGTCGGGTCCATTCGCTTGGTCGACATCTGAGTTCCCGGCGGCAGATTGGGCAGGATTTGGGTAATCGCTTCATTCACTTGCGAGGTTGCCAGCCCCATGTCGATGCCCCAGTCGAAGCTCACCGATACCTCCGCCGTACCCCGGCTGGTGGTGGAACGCACACCGCGCACGCCGGGTACGCGCCGCACCGCCTCCTCCACCGGCTGGGTCACCACCAGCATCATCAGGTCAGCAGGGCGGTCGCCCGCGTCCAGCGATACCAGCACGCGCGGGAAATCCACATTGGGGAACAGCGTTACAGGCAGCTTGAATGCGGCCAGCGCACCCGCCAGCGCCAGCAACACCAGCAGGAACAGAATTGAGCGCCGATGGCCCTGCATCCACTGGCTAAAATTCATCGTCCGCTCCCGTGCACGGCCAAGCCGTCTTGCAATTCATAGTTGCCCAGGTTCACTACTGGCTCGTTTGCCGTGAATGCGCCGCGCACGGCGACCAGACCACTCTGCTCCAGCCCGGGTTGCACATTGATCCGGCGCGCTTTGCCCTGATGCACCTGAAAAATGTAGGAGCCCTGCGCATCGCGCAGCACCGCCGAGCGCGGTACCACCCAGGCATTTTGCTGGCTCACCTGAATTTCCGCGCGCACGCGCGTGCCGGGCAGCAAGCCGCCACTGGGCACCTGCACCAGCACGTCGACAAACTGGGTTTGCGGGTTAATCATGCCAAACACCTGCGCCACGCGTCCCATCACCCTGTGCTCGGCATTAAACACCGAGGCCACGCTCACCGGCATACCGGCGCGCACTTTGTTCACCTCGTCCGGCTCCACCCCCAGCAATACCCGTTGCCCGCGCGCGCGCGCCAGTTGCAGCACCGGCGCGCCGGCCATCAGACGGTCTCCCTGCGCTGCCTGCACCGCCACGACGACGCCGTCGAAAGGCGCGATGACGCGCTCCAGCGCGCGATCCGAACCGATTTTTGTCTGCGCTTGCAAGGCGGCTTGTGCATCCGCCAGGGATTTTTTCGCCGCCGCCAGTTGCGATTGCGTCGCCAATTGCTGGCTCACCAGTTGCTCGATGCGCGTCAATTCGCTCGCGGCAAAACGCACGGCCGCAACGGCCTGCTGATAGCTCAACGCGGCATCCGTGCCGGTAGCAAATTCCAGCAGCGGCGCGCCTTTTTTCACCACTTGCCCGGCGCTCACCAGCAGGCTGACTACCTGCCCGGCGCGTGGCAAATTGATGTTCTGCAGGCTGTGCGTATCCGGCGACACTACCCCATAACCGGATACCGTATCGCTCATCATCTGCTGTTTCAGCGCCACGGTTTGCACGGCTACGCTGGGGGCATCGGCCGCCCACACCGGGACGGCAAGCAACCAGCCCAGCAAAATCCATTTACGGCGCATTATTCGTTCTCCTGTTATCGGCTTGCGCGGGAAGGCCGGGGCCCAGCAAGATTTCCAGCGCGATTTGTTGTTCCATCAAAGCCTCCTGCAAATTGATGGCTTCGGTTTGTTTATCCAGCAACGCGGTTTGCAGCCGCACATAATCCGCGGCGGTTAGATTGCCCGCTTGAAACGCGGCTTGAGCGCGCTGGGCAACGATTTGCAGTTGTTGCTCGCCTGCGCGTGTGCGGTGCAACTGGCTTTGCAACAAGGGCTGATTTTCCAGCGCGATAGCGACTTCACTGTAGGCGCTGTTGAGACGATCCTGATATGCATCGAACAATTGTGTGCGGGTGGCATTTTCAATCGCGATATTGCCGCGGTTACGGTTGAAAATCGGCAGGCTCATGGTCAAGCCAAAGCCCATGGTATACAAGCCGCTGGTGTCGCGCGCCCGGGTCAGCCCGATATTGAGCGCCGGGAACTGCGCCAGTACCGCGCCGCGAAATTTTTCTTCCTGGGAGCGGTAGCCCGCTTGCAGTGCCTGCAAATCCGGGCGCTGATTGAGCCGCTCGACCAGCCCGCTTTGCACCGCTGCGGCGTCTATCAGCGCTGCGCGGGGCTCGCCCACCAGTTCCAAGGGCGTCGTAGACAGCAGCCCCAACAAGCCATTCAAACTGGCGCGATTCTGCAGACGGCTGCGTTCCAGCTCGTTGATCTGGCGCTTTATATTTTGCAAGGCAACCAGATCGGCGCTGACCAGATCGAGAGTGACATTGCCCGCCGTCAGTGCCTGCTGGCTGCGTCGGTAGCGCTCCGCCAGCAAGTTGTGCGCAGCTTGCAACTGCCCCATCAACGCCTGCTGGGCGGTGAGGCGGGTGAACAGCAGACGCGCCTGGCTTACTACCTGCCATTCCTGCCACAGCAGATCCAGGTTCACCCGCTGCGCTTGCGCCTGCGCCGCACCCTTGCGCGAGGAGCGCAGCAACAACGCATTGACGTCGTAGTTCAGATTGAAATTGAAGGAATTGGTATTACCCGCCGTGCCATTGGTCGGATGGTCGGAAGTGGCGCCCAATTGAGGATCAGGTAGCAAGCCAGCGGCAAATGACTGGGCACGGGCAACGTTCAAGCTATCCCGTGCCTGCCTGAGTTGCGGGTTATTGGCCACCGCCAGCATCGCCACCTCGTCCATGTCCAGACCATCATCCGGGTTGAACGGGTGAGAAGATAGTCCGTAGAAAGGAAGCTGCGTCGGCTCGACCAAGATGGCGGAGGCGGACTGCGGCAAAGCCACGTGCCTGGGCAGAGGTTTGGGCGCATAACTTACGCAACCGGCAAGGCCTAGGACCGTCAAACCAACAACGAGAAAGCGTACGTTCATTCTGCGCTTTCTTTGCCGCCGGCGGGCCGCGCTACCATCCAGCCTGCACCACGCACGTTCTTGATAACCCTGGCGCCAAGCTTCTTGCGCACGCCATGGATCAGGAAATCCACAGCATTGCTTTCCACTTCCTCGTTCCACCCATAAATATGCTCTTCCAATTCCGTTCGGGTCAAAATTCTGCCAGGACGCAGCAACAGCGCATGCAACAGAGCAAATTCTCTTGCGCTAAGAAGCTCTACACTATCCCCGTAGCGGGCCTCGCGCGTTGCCGGGTCGAGACTGACCTCGCCGTTGGTGAGCACGGGGGCAGCCTGTCCGCCCTGACGGCGGATGATCGCCCGCAGACGGGCGAGCAATTCGTGGACATCAAAGGGTTTCACCAGATAGTCATCTGCGCCGAGATCCAGTCCTTTGATGCGATCTTCCAAGCCATCACGGGCGGTGATGACAATGACCGGCACGGAGTTACCTGCCTGGCGCAGACGGCGCAGCACTTCCAATCCGTCGCGCTTGGGCAGGCCCAGATCAAGCAGAACGGCTTGGTGTTCACCGTACTCCAATGTGCTGCTTGCCGCAGTGCCGTCTTTTACCCAATCCACGGCATAGGCCGCATCCTTGAGTGCGACAGATATCGCCTCGCCAATCATGGGGTCATCTTCTACCAGCAAAATACGCATCACTAATCGCTTATCCGAAATGATTCATTGACGCGCCCAACCTCTTCGAATCAATCCGGCAAATAGCACCTGATAGATTCGTAGCAGCAGGCGTGTTAAGGGTTCTATGAAACGATGTTCTTGCTGCGAGATCAGCCAGCTACTGCTCAAGGCGACAAGGACAGCACCAAGGATATCCAGTGGGAAATGAACGCCCAGATAAATGCGTGCCCAGGCCACCGGCAGGCCTAATAGAGCGAATGCCCATCCTGCGAAACTAGTTTTTCGATACAGAAGCTGGCTAAATGCAAAAGCCCAGATAAAAGTCAGGTGGTCGCTAGGGAAGGAACTGTCTTGCACATGTGAGATGAATGTATGACCGATTCCCATTTCGAAAGGACGGGGGTGATACCAAAGCCAGCCAATGATCTGATTGATCAGCAGACCCGTAAAGCCGGAAACAATGGCCACGATCAATTGTTGGCGGATGGTATGAGTTCCATATAGCCAGCCAAAGATCAACACTACGGGAATGAGCCAAATCGGATATTCCGCTATAACACTAGCGACATAAATATTAATGTCGGCGCTTCCTGGTGCAGCGTTGATGAGTAGAAAAAGCGCTTGATTGAAATGTTCCAAATGCGTTCCTTAATGAGAAAATTCGCGTATTTTCAGTGGCATCAGTGGCTCTTGGCTGCCGCTCGTTGTTTTGATAACACAATGCAGATTACGATAAAAATCAGGAGTGCCATCGAAGCTGAGTAGCGGCTTAATGCCAGACCACCCGCAGCTACTGGTTTGTCGAGAAAATCACCCACCACTGCACCTAGCGGGCGCGTCAGGATAAAGGCGGCCCAGAATAATAAAGTACGGGACAAACTCGTCCAGAAATAGGCTGCAACTATGAGTGCGAGTAAGGCACTGAATATCATTGCGCTGCCAGCGTAGCCTAGCCCGGCTGTATCGGCGGTCCAGTCTCCCAGGGCTGTGCCCAGCGTTTGTGAAAACATGATTGTCACCCAGTAGAACATTTCCGCCTTGGAAGAGCTGACGGTTTCAACAGCTATCGAGCCGAGTGACCGATACCAGATCAACAATGAGGCCATCAATAACGCGAGCAATAAGGAGGTCCCTCCGGCATAACCTATTCCCAGCGAGCGGTCAGCAAAGTCGGCAAGTGTCGTGCCGACTGTTGTTGTGGCGATGATGGTGATCCAGTAGAGGAAGGGATGAAAGCCCTTTGCCTGGATTTGAGCAATCACGGTGGCAAAAAAAATCGCAGCAAAAATAGCGGTTCCCAGTAAATAGCCCAGGTTCATTGACATCGACACCGCATCGCCTGCAGTTTCACCCAAGGTCGTCGCGGCGATCTTGATAACCCAGAAGAGCAATGTCACTTCGGGTACTTTGCTCAACGTTTTTGTGGAAGGATTGTTCATGGATTTTCTCTCTTTTTCAAAGCTTATGCTGTTGTGGCGTTGATCAGCCGATCCGGAGCAAGACAAGCGGTTTTAAGTACAGGCAAAACCCGGGGCGTTGATACTGCCCCGGGTTTTGGTAATGCGCGATGGATCAATCAGCCTGGTCGTGATCATCATTTTTATCGGTTTTATCCTCGATGGCTGAGATGACTTTGCCATTCATTGAATCAACCTTCACGTCCATGACTTTTTCCCCGTTCACTACTTCGACATCAAAGAGCCACTGCCCCTTGTGCTTTTCAAATTCTGCGCGGACCGCCTTACCATTGGCATGTTGCTCGGCCGTGGTGACGGCTTGTGTCAGGCTGATTTTTGCAGATTCAATAGTCAACGCATCATTTTCGATGCTCTTGGCAGCATAAACACTGCTGATGGTGGTTACAGAAAGCGCAGCCAGCGCTGCCAGAAAGATTTTGCGGTGCATGATAGTCACTCCTTTAAATCACGCGAGTATTCGCGTGATTAGCAGGATAGGGACCAAGAATTAGCGGAGAATTAGCTTGATAAAAATAACGCCTTTTGAAGGAAGTTTCTCTTCAGTGGGCGTGTGCATGATGTAAAAAATTTAATCGTCACCATATAACCAGCGTCAACGCGGGACTTGCTCTGTATCACCTTCGGGTCGCTTTCGAGAGCTTTTGTGGAAGTCAGTTGTGGTCTAGCTGCCGGCTACCGTCATCTGGCCTATCAATATCGAGCCTACATGTTTTGAGCCACGCGTATCGGCATCGTTCCCTATGGCGACCACATTGGCGAACATGTCGCGCAGATTGCCGGCTATAGTGATTTCTGCCACGGGATAGGCGATTTTTCCGTTCTCTACCCAGTAGCCTGCTGCACCGCGCGAATAGTCACCCGTCACGTAATTCACGCCCTGGCCCATGAGTTCGGTTACAAGCAGGCCGTTGCCCATCTTGTGCAATAGCCCGGCCAGATTATGCTTTCCAGTCTCCACGCGCAGGTTATGCGCGCCACCTGCATTGCCTGTCGTTTGCATGCCCAGTTTACGCGCGGAATAGGTGGAGAGCAGATAGCCCTGCACTGCGCCTCCTTTGATCAGTTCGCGATCATGTGTGGCGACGCCATCATCATCAAACGCTGAAGAGGCAATACCCCCTTTGATGTGTGGTCGCTCGCTGATGTTGACAAATTCCGGAAATATTTTCTGCCCCAGGCTGTTTTGCAGGAATGATGTTTTGCGATACAGCGCGCCGCCAGATAACGCATAGGTGAGATTGCCGATCAGGCCGGTGGCCAGCGGCGCTTCAAAAATCACGGGGCATTTGCGCGTGGATAATTTGCGTGAACCAAGTCGTGATAACGCGCGGTGTGCCGCGTAATCGCCAATGCGTTCAATGGCTGAAAAATCCTGCGCATTGCGGCTGGAGGTGTACCAGTCGTCGCGCTGCATATCGTCGCTGCTGCCGGCAATCACCGAGCATGATACGTAGTGCCGCGTGCTGGCAAAGCCATCCATAAAGCCCAGGCTGTTGGCGGCAATGAAATGAGATTGATGGGTAGATACCGTTGCGCCTTCGGAGTTCGTGATTTGCGGGCTGACATCAAACGCGCCTTGTTCACAGCGTTGTGCCAAGGCAATAGCCTCATCGACCGGGATAGCCCACGGATGAAAAAGATCCAGATCCATGGATTTTTTTGCCAGCAGTTTTTCTTCCGGTAGTCCGGCACAATTGTCTTCCGCCGTGAAGCGGGCGATAGAGAGCGCAGCGTTAACAGTATCTTGCATAGCAGTCAGTGAAAAATCGGAACTGCTGGCATGACCACGCCGCTGGCCCATATATACCGTGACGCCTAAACCTTTATCGCGGTTGTATTCGATAGTTTCAACCGCTTGTCGACGCACGCTGATAGATTGCCCAAACCCTTCGGAAACATCCACCTCACAGGCGGTAGCACCGTTTTTTTTCGCGTGATCGAGCACGCTTTGTGCCAAATTGCGCAAGGCTTCTTGCGAAAAACTGAAGGCGGAATCCGGTGCGGAACGATGCGGCATGCGAGAACCCTTTGCGTGACAAGTGACGAAGTTATAATCATAACCGTGGAACCCATAAAACAAACGGAACAAAACACATGAAATACAGCACGCCCGACGATGAAGAAGAAAACCTCGGGCCGAGCAAGTCGGCGCTCAAGCGCGAGATGACGGCGCTGCAAAAGCTGGGCGCCGAGCTTGTTGGCCTGTCGCGTGAGCGGCTGAAAAAAATGGATATGCCCGAGCGCTTGCGTGAAGCGATCCATGATGCGCAACGATTCACCCAAAACGAAGCCAAGCGCCGACAGTTGCAATATATCGGCAAAATCATGCGCGAGATCGAAACCGGCCCCTTGCAGGCGGCGATGGATGAAATCAACGGCGTATCTGGTGCAGCCACATTGCGCCTGCAGCAGATCGAACGCTTGCGCACCCAGTTCATGGAAGATGAATCCGTAGGCAGCGATATCGCCCGCGATTATCCTGAAGCCGATATCCAGCATCTGCGCCAGTTGCGCCGCAATGCGATCAGAGAGGCGCAACAAAGCAAGCCGCCGCGCGCTTATCGCGAGCTGTTTCGCGTCTTGCGCGACCTAGATAAACCCGGTGCTGGCGAGTCTTACGGTGCGGACCCTGATGAGACGGCGGCCGACTGACGCTCTTTTCGCCCGCTTGACAGCTGGTTAGTTCTGCCCCAGTCTCTGCTTGAAAGATTGTCGACGGATTTTCCGCCGACAATTTTGGTCTGGAGGAAAAGATCATGCTGTGGCTGCTGTTTATCTCTATTGCGATAATCGTTATTGCCGTGTTTGTCCTGCCGGGTCTGCGGCGGCGGGTGATCACCGGCCCGATGTTTGCGCTGTACAAAAAAATCCTGCCAAGGATGTCGCAAACCGAAAGCGATGCGCTCGCAGCAGGCACGGTGTGGTGGGAAGGCGAGCTGTTTTCAGGTAAACCCCGGTGGGCAAAATTGCTGGCCTATCCGGTGCCAAAGCTCACGTCTGCCGAGCAATCTTTTCTCAATAACGAATGTGCCGAGTTGTGCCGCTTGGTCGATGACTGGGAGTCGACGCAGAGCCACCACGATCTGTCGCCTGCTGCCTGGCAGTTCGTCAAGGACAAAGGATTTCTTGGCATGATCATTCCGCGTCACTATGGCGGGCTGGAATTCTCGGCCTATGCGCATTCGCAGGTGGTGCAAAAATTGTCCACGCGCTCATCTGCTGCCGCAGTGTCGGTGATGGTGCCCAATTCGCTGGGCCCGGCCGAGCTGCTGCTGCGCTATGGCACGGAAGAGCAGAAAAATCATTATCTGCCGCGTCTGGCCAAAGGGCTTGAAGTGCCTGCCTTTGCGCTAACCAATCCGCATGCCGGTTCAGATGCTGCGGCGATTCCCGATACCGGCATCGTGTGCAGGGGCGAATGGCAAGGCCGGCAAGTGCTCGGCATGCGTGTCACCTGGGAGAAGCGCTACATCACGCTGGGGCCGGTATGCACTCTCCTTGGCCTGGCGTTTCATCTGCACGATCCGGATCATCTACTGGGCGATGTCGAAGACATTGGCATTACCTGCGCGCTGGTGCCGAGCAATCACCCGGGCGTGATTATCGGCCGCCGTCATTTGCCGTTGAATGCGGTGTTCCAGAACGGGCCGAACTCGGGCAAGGATGTTTTCATGCCGCTGGATTGGATCATTGGCGGGCCGCAGATGGCCGGCCAAGGCTGGCGCATGCTGATGGAATGTCTTGCAGCAGGGCGCTCGATCTCGCTGCCCTCATCTTCCACTGGCATGGCCAAGCTGGCCGTGCGCGCCACGGGCGGGTATGCGCGCGTGCGCAGCCAGTTCAATTTGGCGATTGGCAAATTTGAAGGCATCGAAGAAGCGCTGGCGCGGATGGGCGGCAACACCTATTTGATGGACGCAGCGCGGATGATGACCGCAGGTGCGGTGGATCTGGGCGAACACCCCTCGGTGGCTTCGGCCATTGTCAAATATCACGTCACCGAACGCGCGCGCCTGGTGGTGAATGATGCGATGGATATTCTCGGCGGCAAGGGAATTTGCCTGGGGCCAAGCAACTTCATGGGCCGCGCGTATCAGCAGATTCCCATTGCCATCACCGTTGAAGGTGCAAACATTCTTACGCGCAGCCTCATCATTTTCGGTCAGGGTGCAATACGCTGCCATCCCTATGTATTGCGCGAGATGCAGGCAGCTCAGCATGCTGATGCCAAGGCAGGTTTACAGGCGTTCGATGCAGCGTTGGTTGGCCACATCGGTTTCGCCGTGGGCAATGCGCTGCGCGCGTTGTGGCTGGGGCTCACTGGCTCGAATTTTGTGAGCGTGCCGGAAAATACGGCATCGGAAACGAAGCGCTATTTTCAGCAACTCACGCGCTTTTCAGCGGCGTTTGCGTTTCTTTCCGACGTGTCCATGCTGGTGCTGGGCGGCGGCTTGAAACGCCGCGAAAAACTCTCGGCGCGACTGGGCGATATCTTGTCGTTGATGTATCTTGCCTCGGCCACGCTCAAGCGTTTCGAGGACGAAGGTCGCCAAAGTGCGGATGCGCCGCTAGTGCACTGGGCGATTTGGGATGCGATGTTCCGTGCGCAAAATGCGTTTGAAGGTGTGCTCGCCAATTTTCCGAACAGGGTCGTGGCGTGGCTTTTGGCGCGGATTATTTTTCCGCTGGGCCGGCCGTATGTGGTGCCCTCGGACGCGCTGGGGCATGACGTGGCCAAATGCCTGATCGAGTCTTCTGCCATGCGCGACCGGCTGACCGATGGCATGTATCTGCCGAAGACTGAGGCCGAAGCCATGAACGATGCGGTGGGTGTGATAGAACTCGCGCTGGAGGCGACGCTCGCAGCAGAGAGCGCAGAGGCCAAGCTGAGAGCCGCCGGGAAGGCCGGAAAAGTCGGCGCTGGTGATGCGGCAAACACCGAGCGTGAACGTCTGTATCAGGCGCAACAGGCAGGCATTTTGACTGGGGAAGAAGCCGCCTTGATCACGCGTCGTTATGACTTGCGCGACAAGGTCATTCGTGTGGATGATTTTCCGCCTGATTTTTCGCAGGCAGCGCACAGTTAGAATAAACAATTTTTCAGGACAAGGAAGTAAAGAATGCGCACCGCTAAATTTTGCTGGGACGACCCATTGTTGCTGGAGCAGCAACTCAATGAGGACGAGCGCATGCTGCGCGATGCCGCGCGCGACTATTGCCAAGACAAACTGGCGCCGCGCATCCAGCTGGCCTTTCGCAACGAGACCACCGACCCGAGCATTTTCCGCGAGATGGGTGAGATGGGCTTGCTTGGCGCGACGATAGGCACAGAGTATGGCGGCGCGGGTTTGAACTACGTGAGCTATGGTTTGATTGCCCGTGAAGTCGAGCGGGTTGATTCCGGCTATCGTTCGATGATGAGCGTGCAATCCTCTCTGGTCATGGTGCCGATCAATGAGTTCGGCACCGAAGCGCAAAAGCAAAAATATCTGCCCAAACTTGCCAGTGGCGAATGGATCGGCTGCTTTGGTCTGACCGAGCCGAATCACGGCTCTGACCCTGGCTCGATGATTACCCGCGCGAAAAAAGTGGCGGGTGGTTTTAGCGTATCGGGTGCAAAGATGTGGATCACCAACTCGCCGATTGCCGATGTGTTTGTAGTTTGGGCGAAGAATGATGAGGGCGTGATTCGCGGCTTCATTTTAGAGAAGGGTATGGCGGGTTTATCCGCTCCGACGATTCACGGCAAGGTCGGGTTGCGCTCATCCATTACTGGTGAGATTGTGATGGATGAGGTGTTCGTGCCGGATGAAAATGAGCTCAATGTCAGCGGCTTGAAAGGGCCCTTTACCTGTCTCAATTCGGCACGCTACGGCATCGCTTGGGGTGCTCTGGGTGCGGCGGAAGACTGCTGGTTTCGCGCGCGGCAGTATGTGCTGGATCGCCAGCAGTTTGGTCGCCCGCTGGCGGCGAATCAACTGGTGCAGAAAAAACTGGCCGACATGCAAACCGAGATCACGCTTGGCCTGCAAGGCTGTTTGCGGCTGGGCCGGTTAAAAGATGAAGGTCAGGCCGCGCCGGAAATCACCTCGCTCATGAAACGCAATTCGTGCGGTAAATCGCTGGAGATCGCTCGTGTCGCGCGCGACATGCTGGGCGGCAATGGCATCTCGGATGAATACGGCGTGATCCGCCACATGGTGAATCTGGAAGTAGTGAATACGTATGAGGGCACTCACGATGTGCATGCCTTGATTCTGGGCCGTGCGCAAACGGGCATACAGGCTTTTTCATAGCGGTGCATTGGTGGAATGCGTCGCCCACGGGAGATGAAGGATGGCTGAGATAAAAAGCGAACCGATTTATATTATCGACGGCGCACGCACACCGTTTTTAAAATCGCGCAACAGGCCAGGGCCGTTTTCCGCATCCGACCTGGCCACACTCTCTGGCCGCGCATTGCTTGCACGACAACCGTTTGTCCCCGATGCGCTGGATGAGGTGATTGTGGGCTGCGTCAGTCCCGGCGTGGATGAAACCAATATCGGCCGCGTGATTTCGCTGCGCCTGGGTTGTGGCTACAAGGTGCCTGGTTGGACAGTGATGCGTAATTGCGCCTCGGGCATGCAGGCGATTGATTCGGCCATTGCCAATATCCAGCGCGGACGCGCCAGCCTGGTGCTGGCCGGTGGTGTCGATGCACTGTCGCGCACCCCGTTGTTTTATTCCGAACCCATGGTGAAGTGGTTTTCGGACATGGCTGCTGCGCGCAGTTTCGGCGAAAAATTGAAGTTGTTCCTCCACCTGCGGCCGGGCACCTTGCTCTCGCCGGTCATCGGCATTGTGCGTGGCCTGACCGACCCGGTGGTCGGCTTGATGATGGGCCAGACGGCAGAAAATCTGGCGTGGAAGTTTGGCATTACGCGGCAGGAGATGGACGCCTATTCAGTCGAGAGTCATCGCCGCCTGGCGGCTGCACAAGATGCCGGGTACCTTGAAGAAATCATTCCATTAGTCGGCGCTGATGGCACGGTGTATAAAAATGACGATGGCTTGCGGCGTGATTCGAGCACGGAAAATCTGGCACGCCTGAAGCCTTTTTTTGATCGCACCTATGGTGCCGTCACCGCAGGCAACAGCTCGCAAATCACCGACGGCGCCGCTTGGTTGCTGTTGGCTTCTGCCGCTGCGGTGGAGCAATGGCAGCTGCAACCGCTGGGCCGCATCGTGGATACGCAATGGGCCGGGGTGGACCCGGCGCTGATGGGTCTGGGCCCCGTGCATGCCTCAACGCCGATTTTGCAACGCCAGAATTTGCAGTTGAACGACATCGATGCATGGGAAATCAACGAGGCCTTCGCCGCGCAAGTGCTGGGCTGTTTGCGCGCATGGAATGATGATGACTACTGCCGTAATGAACTTGGTTTGCCGCAGGCACTGGGACCGCTCGACCAACGCAAGATCAATGTCGATGGCGGTGCAATTGCCATCGGCCACCCGGTGGGCGCATCGGGCGCACGTATCGTGTTGCATCTGTTGCATGTCTTGCGCCGCGAGAAAAAGAAACGCGGCATCGCTACCATCTGCATCGGTGGCGGACAAGGCGGCGCGGTTTTGGTGGAGGCGCTGTGATGAATCTAAAATACTGGATACTGCAACGCGATGCCGACGGCACCGCCTGGGCGGTTCTTGATCGCCAAGATGCTTCCACCAATGTGCTGACTGCCAAGGTGATGGCCGAGCTTGCCGCTCTGCTTGACGAGTGCGATCGGCAAGCACCGAAAGCGCTGATTTTCAAATCAGGCAAGGTCGCGGGTTTCATCGCCGGAGCAGACATCGAAGAATTGGCCCGGCTGGATTCCGGTGCGGCAGCCCATGCGCTGATCAAGCGCGGCTGGGATTTATACAACCGGCTGGCGGCAGTCAGCTACCCGACACTGGCGTTGATCCGCGGACATTGTCTGGGCGGCGGCACCGAGCTGGCGCTGGCCTGTCGCTATCGCATTGCGGTGGATGAAGTGCCAACCAAAATTGCGCTGCCGGAAGTCATGCTGGGCATAGTGCCCGGCTGGGGCGGCATGTTGCGTTTGCCGCAAAAAGTCGGCGCTGCTGCCGCGCTGGACATGATGCTTACCGGCAAAAGCATCGATGCGCGCCGCGCGAAAAAAATGGGTTTGGTGGATGCTTGCGTGCCGCCACGCGTGATGGACAATGCCGCGCGCATGCTGGTGAATTCCGGCCAGCCACCACGCGCCTTGTCATTTTTTCAGGGCCTGCTGAATGGCCCGTTAAAGAGCATCATTACCGCGCAAGCAAGAAAACAAGTCGCCCGACGCGCACGGCCGGAACACTATCCCGCGCCGTATGCGATTCTTGATATGTGGGCGAATTACGGTGGCAATGCGCTGGCCGTGCCTACAGAAAAGCCCACGTCGTTTGACGCGCTGATTGCGTCACCGACGACTAAAAATCTGCTGCGTGTATTTTTCTTGCAAGAGCGGCTTAAGGGTTTCGGCAAAGAAGCGCCTGTCTTTATTCCCCGCCATGTGCATGTCGTCGGCGCGGGCGTCATGGGAGGAGATATTGCCGCATGGTGCGCCTTGTCTGGTCTGACGGTGACTTTGCAGGATCAAAGCGTGGAACGCATCGCTCCGGCCATTGCTCGTGCAGCGCTACTGTTCGAGAAGAAGCTGCGCAATAAAACCGCTGCACATTTTGCGCTTGACCGACTGATTGCCGATGCGCAGGGCGACGGTGTGCGCCAGGCCGATGTCATTATCGAAGCCATTTTTGAAAACCTCGAAGCCAAACAAAAACTGTTTGCCGATATTGAACGGCGGGCCAAACCGGAGGCGCTGTTGGCCTCTAACACCTCATCATTGAGGCTGACGGACATCGCCAGCGCGTTGCAACAACCAGGGCGGCTGGCAGGCATACACTTCTTTAATCCCGTGGCGCAGATGCCGCTCGTCGAAGTGGTCGCCAGTGATATGACATCAATCGTTACTGCGCAACAGGCCGCCGCCTTCGTGCGCCGGATAGACAAGCTGCCTCTTCCCGTGAAGGACGCGCCGGGCTTCTTGGTGAATGCCGTCCTGGCACCTTACTTGAACGAAGCCATGCGCTGCGTTGATGAAGGCATTGCGCCAGAAATCGTAGATGCCGCCGCACTGGCTTTTGGCATGCCGATGGGGCCGATTGAATTGGCCGATACCGTAGGCCTCGATATTGCACTCGCCGTGGGTCGGCAACTGGTCGCCGCGGACATGCAGCCAAAGAAGCTGGGGGAATTGGTCGCCGCTGGTCATCTGGGTAAAAAAAGCGGGCAGGGCTTTTATGTGTGGGTGGCAGGCAAAGCGCAAAAAACGTCCGCAGGCATTATTCCTTCCGGGTTGATGCAACGGCTGCTCAAACCACTGCTGGCCGCTACCGCCGAGCGCGTTGCCGCAGACGTGGTGCAAGATGCCGATCTGGCCGATGCCGGGGTCATTTTCGGCACGGGTTTCGCGCCTTACACGGGTGGACCGATGAATTACCGTATGCAGCATCTTGACACTGAGTGACCGCTGCATTGTTTCACCATGTCAATTGCTTGGCCGCCGTCCAGGAAGCGAGTTTCTTTCGTGGGGCACTCCAAGGGTACCCCCTCGGGGCGTATTACCAGCGCCGACTTTTTGGCCAGCACTCGCCATGAAATATTTTTACGATACTTACGTTTTGCCGCGTGTCATTGACTTTGCTTGTGGCTTGCCCACTTTTGAGCGAGGCCGTGCTGACCTCCTGCCGGAAGCGTCAGGCCGGGTGCTGGAAATTGGCATGGGGACGGGGCGTAATCTGCCGTATTACCGGCCGGAAAAATTGACCTGTCTGTGCGGGCTTGACCCAGGGCTGCATCCCAAAGCTGACCAACGAGCCAAGGCGGCGGGGCTGGCTATTTTTCCCATGCCGCTTTCAGCCGAGCGCATTCCGCTGCAGGATCACAGCTTTGATTGTGTAGTGTCCACTTATACGCTATGCACGATTCCTGATATCGACGCTGCACTCAAAGAAGTGCATCGTGTGCTGGCGCCTGGTGGCCGTTTATTGTTTTTGGAGCACGGGGCAGCGCCGGATCATAATGTGCGGCGCTGGCAAGATCGCCTGACGCCCTATTGGAAAACTATCGCAGGGGGGTGCCACCTAAACCGCGAGATGCCTGCTTTACTGGAGGCGGCTGGATTCAGGATGGGACGATTGACAGAGCGCTATCATCCCGGCCCGCGATTGCTGACTTATCTGTATAGGGGTGTTGCTGTCAAGGATTGAGCCTCGCTAAGTAAGTTGGTAAATACGCGCGGAAGTAAAACGCGAGACCCGGCATGCCAAGCACCACCTTGTATACTGGGGCTCGATGAATGAGCGCAATCAGCCACAAGGAAACTGCTATGACAACCGCAACGAAAGTTAATGAAAATTTACTCGCTCCACCACAGGGCGCACTGGAATTGCGTGTGGTGCCGATGCCGTCGGACGTGAATGGCGGCGGCGATATTTTTGGCGGCTGGGTGATGGCGCAGGTGGATATCGCCGGCGGGTTTGCCGCGCAACGCCGCGCTCGCGGGCGAGTGGCGACGGTAGCAGTAACGTCATTCACCTTCAAGCAGCCGATTTCCGTGGGCGACCAGGTGAGCTTTTATACACAGATTATCCGCGTCGGAAAAACGTCCATCGCGGTGGACGTGCAGGTGTTTGCCGAACGCCACCCTGAAGATCCGGTGATCGTCAAAGTAACCGAAGCGCAGCTAGTGTACGTTGCGCTCAATGCTGATGGCAGCAAGCGAGTTGTGCCAACAGAACCCATGGTGGCCGCACTCACTCGCGCTTAGTTTTTTATCTGGTTTCATCTCTGGCTGCTTTCTCTTTATCCATGCGTTCCTCTTCTGTTTCACTGCCTGCCGCCGCAACCGGCACCCGCCACGACTGGCACACGATAAAAACGCTGCTGCCTTATTTGTGGGCGTGGAAGGCACGGGTAATTTTTGCGCTGAGCTGCCTGATCATCGCCAAGCTTGCCAACATTGCGGTGCCGCTGGTGTTCAAGGACATCATCGATTCTTTTACATTGCCGCGTGAGCAGGCTTATCTTCTGGTGCCGGTTGGCTTGCTCGCCGCCTATGGCGCGCTGCGTTTTTCTACCGCGCTGTTTTCCGAGCTGCGCGAAATTCTTTTCGCCCGTGTCACGCAACAGGCGGTGCGCACCATCGCCCTGCAAGTATTCGAGCATCTGCATGCGCTCTCATTGCGGTTTCATCTGGAGCGCCAAACGGGAGGACTTACGCGCGATGTCGAACGGGGCACGCGCTCGATCAGTTCGCTCATCAGCTACACGCTGTATTCGATCCTGCCGACCTTCGTTGAAATTTCGCTGGTGCTGGGCATTTTGCTCTATCGCTACACGTGGGATTTCGGCCTCATCACGTTCATCACATTGAGTGCTTATGTCACCTTCACGGTGGTGGTCAGCAACTGGCGCACGCATCTGCGGCGCATGGTGAACGAGCTGGATTCCGCGGCCAATGTGCGCGCGGTTGATAGCCTGATCAATTTCGAGACAGTGAAGTATTTCAACAATGAAGCATGGGAGCGTACTCGTTACGACGAGCAGTTGAAAAAATGGGAGGCCGCGCAAATCAAGAGCCAGATTTCGCTTTCCTGGCTTAATCTTGGCCAGTCGCTCATCATTGCTGCGGGTGTCAGCCTGATGATGTGGCGCGCGGCAGACGGCGTGGCTGCGGGACGCATGACGGTGGGTGACATTGTGCTGGTGAATGCATTTCTGATTCAGCTCTATTTGCCGCTGAATCACCTGGGCGTGCTCTATCGCGAGATTCGCCAGGCGCTGACTGATATCGAGCGCATGTTCGCTCTGCTCGATACCAATCGCGAAGTGCGCGACGCACCGGACGCGCGGCCGCTGTTTAACGAGCTTGCGGAAGGCAAGATGACCCCTTGCGCTATTGAGTTTGATCATGTCAATTTCAGTTACGACCCGGCGCGGCAGATTCTGTTTGATGTGTCGTTAAAAGTCGGCGCTGGCAAGACGGTGGCGGTGGTGGGCCATAGCGGTTCGGGCAAATCCACGCTCGCGCGTTTGCTGTTTCGTTTTTATGATGTCAATTCCGGTGGCGTAAAAATCAATGGCAACGATCTGCGTGCCTTGCAGCAGGTGTCGCTGCGTGCTGCCATCGGTATCGTGCCGCAAGATACGGTGCTGTTCAACGACACGATTTTTTACAACATCCAGTATGGCCGCCCCGATGCGCCGCGCGCCGAAGTGCTTGCCGCAGCCCAGGCGGCGCACATTCACGGATTTATTGAATCCTTGCCGGATGGCTACGATACGCGTGTAGGTGAGCGAGGCCTGAAACTTTCGGGCGGTGAAAAGCAGCGTGTGGCGATTGCTCGTGCGCTGCTCAAAAATCCGCCTATCCTGATTTTTGACGAAGCTACTTCCGCGCTGGATTCGAAAACAGAAAAAGCCATTCAGGCGGAGCTCGATCTGGCTGCCCTTGGCCGCACCACGTTGATCATCGCGCATCGGCTCTCCACCGTCATGAACGCCGATGAAATTCTGGTGCTGGATGCGGGGCGTATTATTGAACGCGGCACGCATCGCGCCTTGCTCGATCAAGGCGGGCTGTATGCGCAGATGTGGGCGTTACAGCAGCAAGAAAAAATTGCCACAGAAAATACCGTGATAACGGACACTCTTGACCCTCTCAATTGATCCTCTACCGTGACATGAACACTTTTAAAATGTGCCCTCAATGGATGTCAAGTGATATATTAAAACGCCTCGCATGGATGGGTTTTCTGCTGTTCTCGCTTACTGCACATGCTGAAAAAATAAACATCGCTGCGGCAGCCGATCTAAAATTCGCGCTGGATGAAATGATCGCCGAATTCCCGCTGAATTCCAGTACGGATGAGGTGGCGGTGACGTATGGCTCCTCCGGCAAATTTTTCACGCAGATTCAGCAGGGCGCACCATTTGACCTCTATTTTTCTGCGGACATTGCCTTGCCGCGCATGTTGGCAAAGAACGGGTTTGCCGCATCGGACGTCACGCCTTATGCTGTGGGCCGTCTGGTGTTGTGGAGTTTGAAGCATGACGTCACAAAGATGACTCTGGCCAGCTTGACCGACCCGAAAATCACCCATATCGCCATCGCCAACCCGCAGCACGCGCCCTATGGCCAGCGGGCGGAAGAAGCGCTGCGTGAGGCCGGCGTGTGGACGCAGATCGCCCCCAAGTTGGTGTATGGCGAGAACATCGCGCAGACCGCGCAATTTGTGCAGACAGGCAATGCGCAAGTGGGGCTGATCGCCTTGTCTCTGGCGCTCAGCCCGCCGCTCGCCAAGCAAGGTAGCTACTGGCTCATACCCGACACGTTGCATCAACCGCTGGAACAGGGTTTCATCATTACCCGGCGCGCGGCGAACAATGCTCTGGCGCGACGCTTTGCCGATTATCTGCGCACATCTGCCGCGCGTGCCGTGCTGGTTCGCTATGGATTTGTGCTGCCGGGCAAAGCGATTGCAAAATAGGAATCAGGCGACATGTTTCTAACCCCCGGTGATCTCGAAGCGCTGTGGTTGACGGTCCGCTTGGCGGCGTGCGTTACGCTGATCCTGTTGGTGCTCGGTACCCCCATCGCCTGGTGGCTGGCGCGCAGCCATGCCTGGTGGAAAGGCCCCGTCACGGCAGTCGTCGCTTTGCCACTGGTGCTGCCACCGTCAGTGCTGGGATTTTATTTACTCTTGGCCATGGGGCCGCAGGGTGTGGTGGGGCAACTCACTCAAGCGCTGGGCATCGCGGCTTTGCCCTTTACATTTTGGGGTCTGGTGGCGGCCTCGGTGTGTTACTCGTTGCCCTTTATGGTGCAACCTCTGCACACCGTATTTGAGTCGCTGGGCGAACGTCCGCTAGAAGTGGCGGCCACCTTGCGCGCTTCACCACTGGATGCATTTTTTAGTGTCGCCGTACCTTTGGCGCGTCCCGGGTTTATCACCGCAACGGTGCTCACCTTTGCGCATACCGTGGGCGAGTTCGGCGTGGTGCTGATGATCGGCGGCAACTTGCCCGGCGTGACGCGCGTGGCTTCGGTACAAATCTATGATCATGTGGAAGCGCTGGATTACCTGCAAGCGCATCGACTGTCTGCCGTGATGTTGCTGTTTTCCTTTTTTGTTTTATTAGCCCTTTACACCAGGCGCCGCCCGCAAAAGATCGGGCGCATCGCATGAATGACATGAGTGGCATTCAGGCGAAATTTCAACTTGACTGGCCGGGCTTCTCGCTGGATGTTGATCTGGCTTTGCCCGCGCGTGGCATCACCGCTTTGTTCGGCTCTTCCGGGTCGGGCAAGACCACGCTCTTGCGTTGCATTGCCGGACTTGAAAAAGTGACGCAGGGGCGGCTGGTGGTGAATGGCGAAATCTGGCAAGACAATACTCGCCGCGTGCCTGTGCATCAGCGCCCGCTGGGTTATGTGTTTCAAGAAGCCAGCCTGTTTGCGCATCTGACTGTGCTGGGCAATCTGCGTTATGGCGTTAAACGAGTGGCCGATAAAAGCAGCGCTGCGCTGGATAATGCCATTGAGCTGCTCGGCATTGGGACCTTGCTTGATCGTCTGCCGGACAAGCTCTCAGGCGGAGAGCGGCAGCGTGTCGCCATGGCCCGTGCGCTGGCGTTGAGTCCGCGCCTGCTATTGATGGATGAGCCGCTGGCTGCACTCGATTACCCGCGCAAACAGGAAATCATGCCCTACCTGCAACAACTGCATCGTGCACTCGATATCCCAGTGTTGTATGTCAGCCATGCGGCGGATGAAGTAGCGCGGCTGGCCGATTATCTGGTTGTCATCGACAACGGCCGCGTGCGCGCCCAAGGCCTTTTGGCAGAAACCCTCACCCAGCTGGATTCTCCGTTACCTCTGGGAGAGGATGTCGGCACGGTACTGGATGCTACTGTTGGTGAAATTGACACTGCCTGGCATTTGGCGCGAGTGGATTTTGCCGGTGGCAGCCTATGGACACCCAACCCCGCATTACCCCTCGGTTGCGCCGTGCGCGTGCGTGTGCTGGCGCGCGATGTGAGCCTGGCTGCCACGCCACCCGAACAAAGCAGTATTCAAAATGTGTTGCGCGGGCAGGTGGATGCCCTTGCCGATGATACTCACCCCGGGCTGTTGCTGGTGCGCGTTCAGGTGGGCGGCAGCCAATTGTTAGCACGCGTAACCCGGCGCGCGGCGGCAGCGCTGCAAATAAACATCGGGCAAACCGTTTGGGTTCAGGTGAAAACCGTTGCGCTGATGGCCTAGCAAACACGTACGCATCACTGATTGCCGTCTTACCAGCGCCGACTTTTCGGTACATATGCGAGGCTATGTCTGGCACCGGAATACGCGACAGCGCAAAAGAGCCCCAACTTTAGGTGCGCTGCCGAACTGTTTGACTTTGACGCCTACGGTATGCTTAGAAAGATGAAGCATCGCCGTTAATCATTCAAGGAGAATGACATGCCCTCAACTGCTGTGGTACTCGAGACCAAAGAGCTCAAGCAGATGGATGCCTACTGGCGTGCCGCCAATTACCTCTCGGTGGGGCAGATTTATCTTCTGGACAATCCGCTGCTACAGCAGCCGCTGCAACTGGCGCACATCAAGCCGCGTCTGCTCGGTCACTGGGGCACCACGCCGGGGCTGAACTTTATTTATGTGCACATGAATCGGGTAATCAAGCAGCAAGAGCTCAGCATGATCTTTATTGCCGGTCCAGGGCATGGCGGGCCGGCGGTGGTGGCGAACACCTATCTTGAAGGCAGCTACAGCGAGCTGTATTCCGATATCTCGCAGGACGAGGAGGGCATGCGGCGTCTATTCCGCCAGTTTTCTTTCCCGGGCGGCATTCCCAGTCACGCCGCGCCGGAAACCCCCGGTTCCATCCACGAGGGAGGCGAACTGGGTTATGCATTGTTTCACGCGTATGGTGCGGTGTTCGACAATCCGGAGCTGATCGCCTGTTGCGTGGTGGGGGATGGTGAAGCGGAGACCGGCCCCTTGGCCACGTCCTGGCATTCCAACAAGTTTCTGAATCCGCGCACGGACGGCGCGGTGTTGCCGATCCTGCATTTGAATGGCTACAAGATCGCCAATCCGGCCCTACTCGCGCGCATCAGCCACGCCGAACTGGAAAGTTTGCTGGTGGGCTATGGCTACCGACCTTATTTTGTAGAAGGCGACGAACCCGAAGCCATGCACCAGTTGATGGCTGCCACAGTCGATATGGTGGTTGCCGAAATACGCGAAATCCAGCACAAGGCGCGCAATGGCAGTGATAACAGTCGCCCGCGCTGGCCCATGATCGTGTTGCGTTCGCCCAAGGGCTGGACCGGGCCGAAGGAAGTCGATGGCAAGAAAACCGAAGGTTATTGGCGTTCGCACCAGGTGCCATTCAGCGACATGGATAAGCCGGAGCACGTGAGCCTGCTGGAAGAATGGATGCGCTCTTACCGGCCGGAGGAACTGTTCGACGTGAATGGCCGACTCGAGCCTGAACTGGCCGCGCTGGCACCCA
>DATCQI010000171.1:0-11916 GCA_036569545.1 Rugosibacter sp.
GCAGAGGCCGATGCCGTGGTGGTGTCGACTGCGGTTGCGGAGGAAAATCCCGAAGTGGTCATGGCGCGCTCGCGCCGTGTGCCGGTGGTGCCGCGAGCGCAAATGCTGGCTGAACTGATGCGCATCAAACAAGGCATTGCCATTGCGGGCACGCACGGCAAAACCACGACAACCAGTTTGGTGGCAAGTTGTCTGGCCGAGGGCGGGTTAGACCCGACATTCGTGATTGGTGGCCGCCTGGTTTCAGCGGGTGCCAACGCAAAACTAGGCACGGGTGAGTTTCTGGTGGCAGAGGCAGATGAGTCGGATGCCTCGTTTTTATTTCTCTCGCCGGTGATCTCGGTGGTGACAAATATTGATGCCGATCATATGGAAACTTACGGGCATGATTTTTCACGGCTCAAGCAAGCCTTCGTGGATTTTTTGCATCGCCTGCCGTTTTATGGCGTGGCCGTGGTGTGCGGGGATGACGCGAATGTGCGCGAGATATTGCCGCGTGTGGCCAAGCAAGTGGTGACGTATGGCATCGACGCTGAGGCTAATTTTCGTGCCGAAAATATTCAGGCCGACGGCGGCGTGATGCGCTTTGATTGTGTGCGCAAGAATGGCAACGTATCGCGCATGCCCATCGTGCTGAATTTGCCTGGTCTGCACAATGTATTGAATGCATTGGCAGCGATTGCAGTGGCCACAGAAGTCGGCGTTGGTGACACGGCGATTATTCGCGCATTAGCCGAATTCAAGGGTGTGGGGCGACGCTTTCAACGCTATGGCGAACTGGCGACAGCCACAGAGGGGCACTTCACTTTGGTTGACGATTATGGCCATCATCCCGTGGAGATGGCGGCAACTATCAACGCTGCCCGCGCCGCTTTTCCGGGACGGCGATTGGTGCTGGCGTTTCAACCACACCGCTATACCCGCACGCGCGACTGCTTTGAAGATTTTGTCAAAGTGCTGTCTAGCGTCGATGTGTTATTGCTGGCGGAAGTTTATGCCGCAGGCGAAGCACCGATTGTGGCCGCCGACGGGCGTACGCTAATTCGCGCAGTGCGTGTTGCGGGCAAGGTCGAGCCGGTTTTTGTTGAAGACATTACCGCTATGGCAGAAACCATTCGCGACACAGCGCAAGCGGGTGACGTGGTGATCACCATGGGTGCCGGATCCATTGGCACGGTGCCGATGCAGTTGGTAGCCGAGGCGGACCATGCGCATGGCTGAACTGCCTCGTGGCCACTTGTGCGAGAACGAGCCCATGGCGCGGCATGTTTCCTGGCGCGCGGGCGGCGCGGCGCGGCATGCATTTTTCCCGGTGGATAGGGATGATTTGGCAAGCTTCATGCATGCCTTGCCGCGCGATGAGGCGATATTGATGGTGGGTCTTGGCAGCAATCTGCTGGTGCGCGATGGCGGATTTGCCGGCACGGTTATTTTTACGCATGGCGCCTTGGCCGGCTTGTCACGACTAGCGCTGGAAGACGATGGCACAGTGTACGCCGAGGCCGGCGTGGCGACACCCAAGCTTGCGCGCTTTGCAGCGAATCATGATTTTTCCGAAGCGGAATTTTTCGCGGGTATTCCAGGCACTGTCGGGGGTGCGCTGGCCATGAATGCCGGGTGTCACGGTGGGGAGGCTTGGCGTTACCTGACACGCGTGTTGATGATGAATCGGCAAGGCGAATGTGTGTTGCGCAGCGTGGAAGATTTTGAGATTGGTTATCGTCACGTGCAGCCCAGGTTTGACGCGGATGAAATTTTTGTTGCCGCATGGTTTCGCTTTCCGCGTGGCGAATCTGGTGCAGCGCGAACACGGATTCGTGAGCTGCTGGCGCGGCGGATTGCCACTCAGCCACTGGGTTTGCCAAATGCGGGTTCGGTCTTCAGAAATCCGCCGGGAGATCACGCGGCGCGCTTGATTGAGGCGGCAGGGCTTAAAGGCACGTGGTTGGGTGGTGCACAGGTTTCTGAAAAGCATGCGAATTTCATCGTTAATCCTGACGGCAAGGCGACGGCAAATGAGATAGAAATGCTCATTGACCAAATTCGATTGAAAGTGCGTGAAAAGTTTGCTGTAGAGCTCGTAGCAGAAGTCCGAATTATTGGAATAAATGCGGTTGGGGAAAATCTGTGAATTTTGGCAAAGTAGCCGTCATGATGGGCGGCAAGTCGGCAGAGCGTGAAGTTTCGTTAAAAAGCGGAGCGGCAGTGCTGTCGGCGTTGTGTTCTGCGGGAATTGATGCCGCCCCGTTCGACCCGCAAGACAAGCCACTCGAGGCCTTGCATGGTGAAAATTTCAGCCGCGTGTTTATTGCGCTGCACGGACGTGGAGGCGAGGATGGCAGCCTGCAAGGCGCGCTCAATCTGCTGAATATTCCTTATACCGGGAGTGGTGTTCTGGCTTCCGCTCTGGCGATGGATAAGTGGCGATGCAAATTGCTTTGGGCTGCAGCGGGCCTACCTGTGCCTGACTACGAGATTGTGGGGCCGACGAGTAATTTTTCTGAAATTGAAACGCAGTTGGGCTTGCCGCTGTTTGTAAAGCCAGCCAATGAAGGCTCCAGTATCGGTATCAGCAAGGTAAAAGAATCTGGCGGTCTGCGCGCAGCGTTTGCGCTGGCCGCGCAATATGATGCATGCGTCATCGCAGAACGGTTTTTGTCTGGTGGCGAATTTACAGTCGGGATTATTGGAGATCAGGCGTTGCCGGTGATCCGCATTGTTCCGCAAACCGAGTTTTATGATTTTGCCGCCAAGTATTCACGTGATGACACTCAATACCTGACTCCGAGTGGCTTAGGCGAAGTGCGAGAGACGGAAATCCGCGCCATGGCGCTGCGTGCGTTTCAGGCATTGGGTGGTCGCGGTTGGGGGCGTATTGACGTGATGCTGGATGCCGAGGGCCGCGCCTGGTGTCTGGAGGCCAACACTTCGCCGGGCATGACGGATCACTCGCTGGTGCCTATGGCGGCAAAGGCTGCGGGAATTTCATTCGGTGATCTGGTGGTCAGGTTGCTAGAGGAGGCGCGCTGTGATTAAGGTTCGCTTGCGCGGTAATGATCGCAGTGGTCGGAACAAGGGCGCTGCCAGCAAGGCCGGCAATATGCGTGCGCCGGCAATTGGCAGCGGTAACCTGTTTTGGAACTCTCCCTGGATGATCAACTCAGTGGCTAACGCCGTTTTTTTTCTGGGCAGCGTTCTTCTAGCCTGGGCCGGGGTCATGGTATTGCAGCGTTTGCCGATCTTTCCACTAAGAACGATCATTGTAACGGAAGCGGTTCAACAGGTCTCTGCTGCGCAGATTGAGCAGGTAGCGCGCACGATGGTTAGTGGGAATTTTCTCACCGTTAATCTGGCCGCAGCGCAGCGTTCTTTTGAGCAGTTGCCCTGGGTGCGGCGCGCCAGCTTGCGGCGTCAGTGGCCGGATAGCCTGGTGTTGTCTTTTGAGGGGCAACATCCCGTGGCGCAGTGGTCGTCACTGAATGGTGAAGCCCGATTAGTCAATGACCTTGGTGAAGTGTTTGTTGCTGCAGCACCCGCAGGAATGTCGCTATCCATTTTTTCGGGGCCGGAAGGCTCATCGGCCCAAATGCTCACGCGCTATGGTGAATTTTCAGCGCAACTGGCGACGGTGCAACGTGGTCTGGTGACGCTGCGACTTTCCCCGCGTGAAGCCTGGCAGATCAAGCTGGATGATGGTGTGGTGCTCGAGCTGGGGCGTGATCAGCCTAAAACGCCGCTGGCTGAACGTCTGGCGCGATTTACCACCCACTATGCCCAGGTGAAGGATCGTCTGCACGCACTGAGCGTGGTGGATATGCGGTATCCCAATGGATTTGCCCTTAAGGCAAGAAAAAGTTAATGAGTAAAGATACCCATGAGTAAAGACATAAAACGCGACCTGATTGTTGGTCTCGATATCGGGACGTCAAAAATCGTCGCCATCGTCGGCGAGGTTGATGTCGAAGGCCGCCTTTCTGTACTGGGAATGGGCATGCAGGAATCCACCGGCATCAAGCGCGGCATGGTAATCAACATTGAAGCGACGGTGAATTCAATCTCCAAAGCCATTGCCGAAGTTGAAATGATGGTTGGTTGCAAGGTGCGCGAGGTATACACGGGAATTGCGGGCAGTCATATAAAAAGCAAGGATTCAGACGGCATGGCGGTGGTGCGCGATAAAGAAGTTACATCATTTGATGTGGAGCGCGCCATTGAGGCGGCCAATGCCACGCCGATTTCTGCTGACGACCAGATTCTGCACACGCTGGTGCAAGAGTTCATCGTGGATGGGCAGGATGGCGTCAAAGAGCCTATCGGCATGGATGCACGACGATTGGAAGTAAGAGTGCATCTCGTCACGGGTGCAGTGACCGCGGTACAGAACATCGTTAAATGCGTACACCGTTGTGGGTTGGAAGTGGTTGATCTGGTGTTGCAACCCCTGGCTTCAGGGTATGCCGTGCTGACAGATGATGAAAAGGATGTGGGTGTTTGTCTGGTAGATATCGGCGGCGGCACCACGGATATTGCGGTGTTTGTGCAGGGAGCGATTCGGCACACGGCAGTGATTCCGATTGCCGGCGACCAGGTAACTAACGATATTGCGATCGCTTTGCGCACCTCAACGCAGGACGCAGAGGAAATAAAAATGCGCTTTGGGGTTGCGCTTCAGCAGCTAGCCAGTACAGACGAAATGATTGAAGTCCCCGGGGTAGGTGACCGACCGGGATCCCAGCTTTCACGGCAAACCCTGGCGGGGTTTATTCAGCCGCGTATTGAAGAGATTTTTCAGCAGGTGCAAGAAAAACTGCATCGTAGCGGCTATGAGCGCCTTTTGCGTGCAGGCATTGTGCTCACCGGAGGTGCTGCGCAAATGCCAGGTATGACTGAGTTGGGCGAAGAGATATTTCATAACTCGGTGAAGTTGGTGACGCCGATTTATGAGGGAAATTTGCGGGATTTTGTGCGCAACCCGCGGTATTCCACTGCGATGGGTTTGCTGTTGGAAGGCGTAGCGCAACGTCAGCGAGGGATGAAGGTACAACACCCCAGGACATTTGCACAGGTTCTGGGGCGCATGCGGGCATGGTTCGGTAAGAATTTTTAAGGGTGTCAGTGATTGTCGGTGAATTATCGAGTTTCTAATTGGTTTTGATTATGTCGTTATTTTTAAAGGAGACAACAATGTTTGAATTAGAGGAAGTTACATCGCAGGAAGCTGCATCCGGCACCACGGTTATTAAAGTGATCGGTGTTGGTGGCGCGGGTGGTAATGCGGTTGAACACATGATCCGTGAAGGCGTGGGCGGTGTGGAGTTCATTTGCTGCAATACGGATTCGCAGGCGTTGGATAAAAGCAGTGCACATGTCAAGCTGCAACTCGGGCCAGGTTTGGGTGCAGGTGGCAAGCCCGACAAAGCCAAAGAGCTTGCACAGGCCGATCGAGTGCGCATTGCTGAAGCGCTCGAAGGCGCGCATATGGTATTCATTACCGCCGGTATGGGCGGGGGCACTGGCACGGGTGCCGGGCCTGTGATCGCTGAGGTCGCGCGTGAGTTAGGCATACTGACTGTTGCCGTGGTGACTAAACCGTTTGAATACGAAGGCCGGCGTAAGCGTCTGGCTGAAGAGGGCGTGACTGAGCTTGAAAAGCATGTTGATTCGTTAATTGTGATTCTTAACGAAAAGCTCGAAGAAGTTCTGGGAGATGACGTCAGCATGCTGGATGCATTTAAAGCAGCAGACAATGTGTTGCGGAATGCTGTCGGTGGTATCGCTGAAATCATCAATGTGCCAGGCTTGGTTAACGTCGATTTTGAAGACGTGCGCACGGTCATGGGCGAGATGGGCAAGGCCATGATGGGTTCCGCAGTTGCTTCTGGCGTTGATCGCGCGCGTATTGCTGCTGAAGAAGCGGTGGCTAGTCCGTTACTGGAAGGCATTGAGTTATCCGGTGCCCGGGGCGTGTTGGTTAATATCACGGCGAGTAACACACTGGGCTTAAAAGAGTACAAGGATGTGATGAACACCATTCGCCAGTACACAGCTGCCGAGGCGACGGTGATTTGTGGCGCCGTTTTTGATGAATCAATGCAAGACCAATTACGGGTGACGGTGGTTGCAACCGGCTTAGGTGCAATTTCGAGCAAAGCACGCAAGCCGGAGGTGAAAGTTGTTGAGACAATTGGGCTGCGCACCGGCACCGATGGTTTCCATGTGGTTGACAACACGATGGGGCAGGTTGATTTGTCGAGCGTCGCATCAAGTTTGCGCAGCAGCATGCCACGTAACAGCCAAGCCGAAGCAATGGCTGCCTCTGGGGTTGATAAATATGACATTCCTGCTTTTTTGCGCCGTCAATCTGATTGAGCAGTGTTGGTTTAAGGAACATGCGCCACCGGGACGTCTCCTCCTCGTGGCGTTTGGTATTGCTTAGTGGAGTCAATTTCGCATGGTAAAATCAACAACATGCCATGGGTAAGGGATTGTTTTTTTGACATCAGTTTTTCCCGACGCCTAATCTACAGCTCCGCTCAAACTCACTATGCTGCGTCAACGAACACTAAAATCATCGGTTAAAACTACCGGGGTGGGACTTCACTCGGGGGCAAAGGTTTTGTTAATGCTGCGTCCGGCGCCGGTTGATACAGGTGTTGTTTTTCGCCGAGTGGATTTAACGCCCCCAATCGATCTGAAAGCAGACCCTTTTGGCGTTGGCGATACACGCATGGCTTCTTGCCTCGAACAAAACGGGGCGAAAATTTCTACTGTAGAGCACTTGATGTCCGCACTGGCCGGTTTAGGCATTGATAATATTTATATTGATGTTGATGCAGCTGAATTGCCGATCATGGATGGGTCAGCTGCGCCTTTTGTGTTTCTGTTGCAGTCTGCAGGCATTGAAGAGCAGCCGGCTGCGAAGAAATTCATTCGCGTCAAGAAAATGGTTGAAGTCAGAGAGGGGGATAAATGGGCTCGGCTGTCACCCTTCGATGGTTTCAGTCTCGAGTTCTCCATAGTATTTGCCCACCCGGCGTTTGCTCAGTCGGGGTCTAGTGCACATATTGATTTTGCTGATCAATCCTATATTCGCGAAGTCGCGCGCGCGCGGACATTCGGCTTTATGCAGGATGTCGAAGTATTGCGTGAGCAGGGTTTGGCTTTGGGTGGCAGCCTTGAAAATGCCATCGTAATGGACGAGTATCGGGTGTTGAATAATGATGGCCTGCGCTATGCAGATGAATTCGTCAAACATAAAATACTGGATGCCGTCGGTGATCTTTATTTGGCAGGCCACCCGCTACTTGCTGCATTTTCTGCGCATAAATCTGGCCATGCGCTAAATAATGCCTTGTTACGCGCTCTGCTAAGTGATGTATCAGCATGGGAGATGGTGAGTTTTCTGCATGCAGAAGAGACACCGGCCAAAGTAGCGAGACTGTATCCGCAACTGGCTTGATCAAACTGAGTCACCTAGGGGTTTCCAGCCATGTTGTTCCTCCGAGTTATTGGCATACTTACCGCAATAACCATAGGCTGTAGTGTTCTGGCCTGGTTATTTACGCATGACCGTCGCTATTTGCACCTGGCTGGTCGTGTGGCCCAGGGCGCTCTGATCGTGGCGCTGACCATCCTGTTATTGATGGCAGCTGAGCGACTGATTATTCTGTAACTACCTTTATCAGCCGGTCGATTGCACGCTTGAGTGCAGACTCTGGCGGCAAATTTTGCGCCAGCAAAGTGAGCCCCTGCTTTTGTTGATTGCCAGGCAAAGCAGGTCTTTGATAAGTCTCTGGGGGGCGTGTCGAGGGACTGGCCTGCACACTGACACCAATTTCAGTAACTTTTGCTGCTGAAGAACTTAATGCAGAGGCGATTCTTGGGCCTAATTGCCTCACTTTTGCGGCGACTGCACTGTTGCTTGTATGAATAAAAATCTTTCCCATCCGAAAATTTGCTACCCGTGCATGGGGGCGCAGCGCCTCAGGAAGTACGGTTTCCAGGATGCGTTGAAATTCCAGGAGGCGATGAGCGTGGGCCGCCAGCCGTGCTAAACCCTCCGTTGAGACCAAGTGTTCCTGGAGGCTCTTTGCCATCAGTTTAAATAATTCCGGAAGGAGAGAAAGTATGCATATTATTCTTGTCCTGCATCGATTGGCAATAACAAGAAGAATTGGCGTAAATGGTGCCTAGCTGAGCAGCAAATTAATGACGGCGTCAGAGGAGTAGATGAAGCGCGACCCCATGCTAAAATTACTTTTTTGTATTTGTCGGCCTTTGGCTTAACAAAGCAGGCTGCGTAACCTACATGATCTCCGGATTTCTCAGAAAGATTTTTGGCAGCCGCAATGATCGGCTGATCAAGCAGTATCGTCAAACCGTTGCACAAATCAATGTGCTCGAAAGTGGCTTGCAGGCACTGGATGACGGCGCATTACAGGCAAAAACAGATGAGTTTCGTCGTCGCCATGCCGAGGGGGAATCATTGGATGCCCTTCTGCCGGAAGCATTCGCTGTTGTGCGTGAGGGGGGCCGTCGCGTCTTGGGAATGCGCCACTTTGATATGCAATTGGTGGGCGGTATGGTGTTGCATTATGGCAAGATTGCCGAAATGCGTACGGGTGAAGGTAAAACCCTGACCGGTACCTTGGCGGTTTATCTCAACGCCTTGTCTGGCAAAGGTGTTCACGTGGTGACAGTGAATGATTATTTGGCCAGCCGCGATGCGGAATGGATGGGCCGCCTGTACCGTTTTCTGGGGCTGACCATAGGCATCAATCTTTCGCAAATGCCGCATGAGGCGAAACAAACCGCCTATGCAGCGGATATCACTTATGGCACGAACAACGAATTCGGTTTTGACTATCTGCGTGACAACATGGTGTACTCCACGGCTGAACGGGTACAGCGCGGATTGAATTTCGCAATTGTCGACGAGGTAGACTCGATTCTTATTGATGAAGCCCGCACGCCACTGATCATTTCCGGCCAGGCCGAAGATCATACCGAGTTATATGTTGCCATGAATGTTGTCCCGCCGCTGCTGACACGGGGCGAAGCCGCCAAAAATGATACTGAAAAAGATAGCGGCGACTACACGGTTGACCTTAAAGCGCACCAGGTATTGTTGACGGATGAAGGGCATGAAAAAGCCGAAACTATTCTTGCGCAGCGTGGCCTTCTGCCGGAAGGCAGGAGCCTGTATGAGCCCGCCAATATTCTGCTCATGCACCACTTGTACGCTGCATTGCGTGCGCACAATCTGTATCACCGTGACCAGCAGTATGTCGTGCAAGAAGGTGAAGTCACCATCGTCGATGAGTTTACCGGACGCCTGATGAGCGGAAGGCGCTGGTCTGAAGGTCTGCACCAGGCAGTCGAGGCCAAAGAGGGTGTGGCTATCCAGGCCGAAAACCAAACACTCGCTTCAATCACGTTCCAGAATTATTTCCGCATGTACGGCAAGCTGGCCGGCATGACCGGTACGGCCGACACGGAAGCCTATGAGTTTCAGCAGATCTATGGTCTTGAAACCGTTGTCATTCCAACTAACCGGCCGATGGTCCGGCGCGACGAACATGATCAGATTTACCGCACGGCGCAAGAAAAATATACCGCGATCATTGCCGATATTCGTAGCTGTAAAGAGCGGGGGCAGCCGGTGCTGGTTGGCACCACGTCGATTGAAAATTCCGAATTGCTCTCCAGCCTGTTAGATAAGGAAAAGTTGCCGCACCAAGTACTCAATGCCAAGCAGCATGCGCGCGAAGCGGAAATCATCGCCCAGGCCGGTCGCCCAGGCGTGATTACCATTGCGACCAACATGGCGGGTCGAGGTACCGATATTGTGCTGGGGGGCAATATCGAAAAAATGCTGGATGCGATCAAGGAAGATGCGGTCTTATCAGATGAAAAAAAAGAGCAGCGTATTGCCACCATGAAAGCCGAATGGCAGACCATGCATGATCAGGTGCTGGCTTCGGGTGGTTTGCATATCATTGGCTCTGAGCGGCATGAATCACGGCGTATCGATAATCAGTTGCGCGGGCGTGCAGGGCGGCAGGGCGATGCCGGCTCATCGCGCTTTTATCTGGCGCTGGACGATTCGTTGCTGAAGATTTTTGCGGGCGACCGGCTCAACAGCATCATGGTGCGGCTCAAAATGCCTGAGGGCGAAGCCATTGAGCATCCTCTGGTGTCGCGCTCGCTGGAATCCGCGCAGCGTAAAGTGGAACAGCGCAACTTTGATATTCGCAAGCAGTTGCTGGAGTACGATAATGTTGCCAACGATCAGCGCAAAGTCATCTATCAGCAACGCAATGAACTACTGGATGCGAGTGACATCAGCGAAACAATCACCGGCATGCGCCAGGGTTCCATTCACGACACGTTTCGTATTTACATTCCGGAAGGCAGTGTGGAAGAGCAATGGGATATTGCCGGTCTGGAAAATATGCTGGCTAGCGAACTGCAACTGAAACTGCCTATTGGCGAGTGGCTAAAAGCCGAGCCGCTACTTACCGACCACGAGCTTCTTGTGCGCTTGCTTGATGCAGCCGATGCCGCGTATACGGCTAAAACTGCCACTGTGGATGCCGCGGCGTGGGCAGGATTTGAACGCAATGTCATGCTGCAAAGTCTTGATAACCACTGGCGCGAGCATCTTTCAGCGCTGGATCATTTGCGACAAGGCATTCATTTGCGCGGTTATGCGCAGAAAGACCCGAAGCAGGAATACAAGCGCGAGGCATTCGACCTGTTTGAAGGCTTGCTGCAAGCCGTGCGTGCGGATGTCATCAAGCTGTTAATGACGGCTGAAGTTCGTGACGAATCACAACTCGACGCAATTGAAGAGCCACCGCATTTTGATCATGTTGAGTACCATCATTCTGATCTTGACGAAACACTGGCCGCAGTCGTTGATAAAAAACCTCAACCTGTGCATGCTGTGCCCAAAGTGGGTCGTAATGACGCTTGCCCCTGTGGCAGTGGCAAAAAATACAAGCATTGTCACGGCAAGCTGAGCTAGGGGTCATACACGTCGGTGCCTAACTTGCTGCACCCGACGTTGATTGAGGATTGCGCGAGTGGCACGAGTAACAGCGTCCTTATTCTGGATCAGACGTGCTTGCCGCAAGAGATAAAGCAGGTTCGGTTAAGCACGATAGATGATGTGGCGCATGCCATACGCAGCATGCAGGTGCGTGGCGCCCCCCTGATCGGCGTCACTGCCGCCTATGGCGTAGCGCTGGGGCTAACACACGATGCATCGGATGGCCAATTGGCGCAGGTGATCGCTCAGCTGGCCGCAACCCGCCCGACAGCGGTTAATTTGCACTGGGCGCTGGCCCGCATGCAGCGTGTGCTGGAAAAGTTCCCGCAGGGATGCAACGCACTGGCGCTGGTGACACGCCGCGAAGCGGCATGGACAGAAGCGCGTGCAATAGCTGCAGAAGATGCAAGCACGAACGCTATGCTCGGCGAGCATGGTTTGCGCATGCTGACGCTGTATCAGCGAAAAGAAGCTGTACTCAATATCATGACGCATTGCAATGCCGGCCGCCTGGCGACGGTTGCCCATGGCACCGCACTGGCCCCGGTTTATGCCGCGCATGCTGCAGGCATTCCTGTGCATGTATGGGTATCTGAAACGCGTCCGCGCAATCAGGGGCTGCTTACCGCGTGGGAGCTGGCAGAAGCGGGCGTGCCGCACACGCTGATCGCCGACAATGCCGCTGGCTTGTTGATCATGCAAGGCAAGGTGGATCTGCTCATCGTGGGCGCTGACCGCATCGCTGCCAATGGTGATACGGCCAATAAAATAGGCACTTACCTGAAGGCCCTCGCGGCGCATGCGCATGGCGTGCCGTTTTATGTCGCAGCACCCTTGTCCACGATAGATTTTTTCTGTCCTAC
>DATCQI010000172.1:0-8757 GCA_036569545.1 Rugosibacter sp.
TTGACGATGCCACCACCAAGGTGGTCGTTGCGCTCGCCGGTGGCACGGTTGATGGCTTCGCCGACTTTGAGTTGCGTGGGCGATTCTTCGCCAGGGGAGAGTTGCGCTTGGCCCGGATTTTTGGGAGTGAGGCGAACGGTAACGCCGGTGCGGGCAGCCTCGTGTTCATCTTGTGCGTGGCCATTAATCCACACGGTGGATTTTCCGCTGGAGCGCTGCACGATGCCATCAAGACTCATGATGGCACCTTCCAGCGTTTGGGTTTCCTGAATATTGGAAAGGCGCTGATGTTCCAGCGCGAGGCGTTTTTCAGGTGTAAAAAAGAGCCGGCCGAGTGGGGATGGAAGGGGCACTTGTGCGTGACTATCCCATGAGCTACTGGCGATGAGCAAGCACAGCATGAAGAAAGTGATGTGCTTCATTATCCCGCACTCGCCTTGAGTGTTATCCATTCCAAGGTGCATTCTGCATTGAGTTGCGGCCTGATGCCGTGTTGGGATGCGTCATCTGGATCAGGCAGACTGCGTGCCAGACTGCAGGCTCGTACCTGAATCAATGCCGGGGCGGTGGTGCGGAGGTCATCAAGAAAGCCGAGAAGTTCGCCTTCATGCAGAAGTGAGAGTCGCAGATGCATCTGGCTAGCCATGAAGCTCATGCCGCCGGCTTCTGCACCTTCAGGCAAGAGGGTAGCGTCGATTTTTCTTTGGGGTGAGAATTCATAATCTAACTTTGGTATGCGACGTGCGATTTTAATGTGATTGATGAGATCAATCCAATCCAGACGCTGCTCAGAACCTACTATGCCGCGCTGTTTCAGGGTTTCATAGCGGGTGATTTTGTCACGTAGTTCTTGCTCTTCATTGCGCGCGCGCGCTAGGTTAGCGGCCATTTCTTTTTCTGCGGCAAGTGTGCTCTTATGGGTTTGCATCGTGGCTTTTTGCTGGGAGAGTGCACCCCATATGGCGGCACTGGTAAGCAGCAGGCAAATGATGAGCAGGAGCAAGGCCCACTGTATTTTTTTGAAATCCTGATTGGAGAAGGCTATCATTTTTTTATTGTTTATAGTGGTTGTGCTATCAGCAGCGAAAATATCGGTGCTGATTCGCCAGGGCCATCGCTAGTTTCCTGCATGCTTTTGAGCGGCTTGCCGGACTCAATATCAAAAGGCATGGACAATAGATGGACTCTGGTTTTGGCATCTTGCAAGTGCTGGACAAAAGCATCAATGAGCGCTTTTTGTTTGCGCATATCTGCCGCTAATCCAAGCGGCAGTCGCGCTTGGATTTTTAGCGTTGCCCATGGGCCGCTGCTGGCAGAGTTCATGTCGACTGAGACATTGCGGGAGGTCGATGGAAGATTCTGCGGCGTATTACCAGCACCGTCCAGCGACGGGCTTAATACTTTTAGCGCGTTGCTCAGGGTGGTCTCGATTTTCCAGTCGAGGGTAACAAGCTCAACTTGTGGCATGACATCCAGTGTCTGGCTCAAGTGTGCAAGCAAGGGGGCTGGATCAGTAGTACGTTTTTGGATGGCTTCATAACGGGTCATCAAGGCGCGTAGGTTTTCTGGTGTGATGCTGGTTTTTGGCAGGCTATCCATTAATGCGTTGTAGCGTTGTGTGGCAACGGTTGTTTGTAATTGGGCACTACTCGTCGTTTGCTTCAGGCGCGAGGTATCCAAGACAGTTTTGAAGGCGAATAACAATCCACTGACCAGCGTGATGATGGCAACCGTAGTGAGCGCAAGGCGTATTTGCGCAAGCCGATAAAAATGGCGTTCGAAGGGAGGAGCAAATTGCAGCGCGGGTGGTTTTGTCACCAGACAATGCATCAATAACTGCTCGGTAGTGAGCTTGGCGGGTGATGACTTGAGTTTTTCGTTCTGAGCAATGGTTTCCAGATCAAGGAAGTCATAGTGAAGCAGATCCAGGTTTTGAAAGTGGATTTGTGCCGCCCATGTTTGTTCTGCTGAGATAAGCACAGCTACCCGCATGGGGGTATTGGGGGCGAGTTGCCTTTGGCTGATGAGATACTGGGCCGTTTTAACTGATTCCCTGACGATCGCCTGAGCAATGGCTTCGTTGCCAGGATATTCAGCGGTGATTATCGCGTTAAGTGCTGGCGTTATTAAGGTAAGGCGGGAGAATTGCAGTTTGCCCTGGTCAAAAAAACTCTGGCGTATGCCGTTCGCAGTTTGGTTGATCAACAGGGTAGGCCGCGTATCAACTAACCAGCGCGGAGCGTATTCAGCAAGAATCAAGGGAACAGAATAAATGCCAACGAGGATGATGTCATTTTTACTGATAATCTCTAGCCAGGCATTGATGGCTTCCGGCCGGGTGAGTGCGGCAAAGAGCATTTTTTCATCGCGGCGCCCCTCACTGGATCGACCGAGCGACAATGCAATGACGAAGGGAGTGCCATAAAAATTCTGCTTTAAGCGACGTTCTATGAGCGCACGGCGATCACGCCCTTTAACGGGAGGAATTGTTTCGAGCAGAAAGCTTTCTTCGATAATGTCTGCGAGCCAATAAAAATGACTGGTGCGGTTCCGGGTGAGGTAGTTTGCAAAGGCAATAAATCCATCGGCACCATCGACATGAGGATGAAATTCGCCCTCGGTGTGTAACTGGCCACTACGCCATAGATAAGCCGTGAGTCGTGAGCCGTTAAACAGAAGAATGCGTTTGGTTGCCATCAATTGTTCACTCAGGTTTTCATTTTGGTGATGATGTCGTAGATCGGCCCAAGCACAGCGAGCATGATCCAGCCCAGAATGAGGCCGATGATGACGGTCATGACAGGTTCGATCATGGCTTGTACTTTTTCAATCGATTCACGCACATCACGGTTATAAAAATAACTCACGTTGGTCAGTGCCGTATCGAGTTCGCCGGTATTTTCGCCCACACGCAGCATGCGTAAAACCAGTGGCGGGAAAAGCCCCACCTGCTGGAAGGCAGCGGTGACATTTTGCCCTTCGGAAATCAGATTGCCAACTCGCCTCAATCCCTCTTTTATGACGACATTGCCGACGATGTCTTCGGTGGTTTTGATGGAGTCAAGTATGGTAATGCCCGAGGCGTACATCATGGCGAAAACAGAGGCAAACCGCGAGAGAATGATTTTTTTAAGTATCGAGCCTATCCATGGCAGACGCAGTTTGATGTCGTCAAAGCGATAGCGCGCTGCGGGATTTTGTTTTACCAGCAGGGTGATGCTCACGGCAAGCAAGATTGGCAAGCCAATGATGACGTACCAGTAGTTGACAAAAAAATCGGAGGTGGCGATAAGAATTTTAGTTTGTAGCGGAAGTTCCTGGCCCAGGTTGCGAATGAAGCCCGCCATTTTCGGCACCAGATAAATCATCATGAACAAAACGACGGCGACAACCACAGTACCTAGAAACGCGGGGTACATGATGAGCTTTTTGGTGTGTGCGGCTAGTTCATCTTGCCATTTGAGTGATTCGAGCAGGTTGTTCAGCACTTGCGGCACTGAGCCGGTTTCTTCCCCAGCACGAATCAGGCTGACCATGACTTCATCAAACGTGTGGGGGTGTTCATGCATGGCTTGCGAGAGCGTTTTCCCGCCTTCAATGCTTTCAACCATTCCTGCGATGATTTCTCGAAAGCGGGGGCTTTCCAGGCTATCTCGCAAATCGGCCAGACTCTCTATCAAAGGAACACCGGCGCGGCTAAGTTGCTCCAGATGAAAACAGAAGGTGATAAGTTCTGGCCGGGTGATACGAGTTCGATTCAAACCGCTACGTTTCTTGATCAAATCGCCATTGATAAAATCAAGACCAATGCGCTTTAAGCGCATTTCGAGATCAACCAGATTGATGGCTTCGATATTACCAAAGGCCATTTTTCCACTTGCATCAATTGCCTTGTATGAGTACAGCGCCATGGTTCCGAAAGAAGTCTTTAGCGGACAGGGTTACATGCGGTCGGTCAGGTCAACTACTCGACCGATTTCTTCAATAGAGGTGGAGCCATCCCGTACGCGACGCAGGCCATCGGTTGCCAGTGGTTGAAACCCTTTGGCAACTGCTACGCGACGAATCTCATGCAAGCTGGCGCGACGACTGATGAGATCATCCAGTTCACTATCCAGACGTAATAACTCCATGATCGCCATGCGGCCGCGATAACCCTGGTTGTCGCATTCCAGACAGCCAACGGCGCGATACAAAAGCGGAGCAGGATGCGATGCATCGATACCCAGCAGTTTTTTCTCGTGAGCCTCGGCCGGATAAGATTTGCGACAATGGACACATAAACGCCGCACTAAGCGCTGGGCGATCATGCCGATGATATTGCCGGCCATGATGTCTGGCAGCACGCCAATGTCCAGCAGACGCGGAATGGCACCGAGGGCGGAGTTGGTGTGTAGCGTTGAATACACCTGATGGCCGGTCATGGCAGCACGAAACGCCATTTCGGCTGTATCCGCATCACGAATTTCGCCCACCAAAATGACATCAGGATCTTGCCGCATCATGGATCGAATGCCGTTGGCAAAATCCAGCTTGGCAGATTCAGCAACCGATGTCTGGCGAATCATCGCCATGGGGTACTCCACCGGATCCTCCAGGGTCATGATGTTGACCCCTTCGAGATTGATATGGTTAAGCACTGAATATAGCGTCGTGGTTTTTCCGCTGCCGGTGGGGCCTGTCACCAGAATGATGCCTTCCGGGCGGGCGACCATCAACTTGAGCAAGTTGATTTGATGATCGTCCAAGCCTAGCCCATCAAGAGGAACAATGCCTTTTTTTCGGTCGAGAATGCGTAGCACGATGTTCTCGCCGTGGATGGTGGGCTGGGCTGACACCCGAAAGTCAATCGTGTCACCACTGATATTGAGTGAAATTCTGCCATCTTGCGGGGCGCGGGTCTCGGCGATGTTCATGCCACTCATGACTTTGATACGTACTGCCATTGCTGCCCAATATGATTTATGCAGGGCACGGATCTGGCGCAGCAAGCCATCAATGCGATAACGAATACGTAAAAAACTGGCTTCGGGTTCAAAGTGAACATCTGATGCACTGCGCTTGACCGCATCAGTCAGTAACGCATCGACTAACCGCACTACCGGTTGGCTGTATTCATCGAGTGTGGAGGTGATGCTGCGGTAGTCAATTTCGCCAGTTTCAATTTCATTCAGAATGCCGTCAATCGATAATTCATGGCTGTAGTATTGATCAATTGCCTGACTGATTTCTGATTCACCCGCCAGCAGGGTTTCGATGTTGATTTCGTGGTGAATTAATGCACGTAGTTTGTCTATCCCGACAATATCATTGGGGTCGGCAATGGCAATTTTTAAATGGTGTGTTGCTGGTGAGTAGCTCAGACCTAAAAGCAGATGCCGTTTTGCGAGGTCGCGCGGAATGAGTTGGACCGCTTCCGGGTCGACGATGGTGTTGGCAAGGTCAACCGATTCATGGCCCAGGGACTCGCTTAATGCATCGCGCAGTGTGGCTTCCGAAACAAAGCCCAAAGAGACCAGTAGCCGACCGACGGGTTGGTTGGACTTCATCTGTTCTAGCAAGGCGATACGCAATTGATCTTCACTTATCACGCCATGTGCAATAAGTATCTGGCCGACGCGTCGACGCTGGACTGACAGGGGAGTGGATTGACTCATATATAACTTATTGCGGGACAAGTAATCAAGGCTGCAAGGCTTGCAAGCGGGCGGCGGCTTGCACACTGTCAAAGTTAGCCGGATGGATTTTTGCCGCAGCTATCGCCTGGCCATAATATTGAGCCGCTAATTTGCTTTGTCGAATGTGCTCAAGACTGATCGCAAGGTTATAGAGAATATCGGGATTGTTCGGTTCCGCACTGTAAGCCTGGAAATAGGCTTGTTGCGCTTCGTTCCAGCGTCCTTGCCTGGCGTACAGATTGCCTAGCGAAAAAGCGGGAGCGGCCAGTTCTGGCTGGGCAGCAACCAGTGCTTTCAAGCGACTCTCGGCCGTTGCCGGATCCGCCTGACCGCGGATATTGATTAGTTCAGCAAGTGCCACGGCATCTTGCGGATTGGCTTCGAGTATTTTTTGGTAGCCGCGGGCTGCCTGATCCCAATGCCCCTGTTTTTGGGCAATGGCAGCCAATCCATGCAGAGCATCGGTATTACGAGGATCAGATTGCAGGGCGCGAGTGTATTCGGCATGTGCGCTGGCCAGGTCACCGCGATTAAATGCATCAAAGCCGCGCATCACAGAAGGATTCACCTGCGGAGGGAATTTTGTTAGGTGCACGGGATCACTGGCGTCAGTTGCATTTTCTACACCTATTGCATCACCCTTACTGTGTCTGGAGTTTTGAGATGACTGGCGAGGTGCCCGCAAAGAGTTTTTTGGTTTTGCGATGAGGCTATCGCCGTCATTCTCGTTTGTTGCTGTTGCACTGGCGGCCAAGGGTGCTGATCCAGGAAAACTCGGCGCTGGTAATACGGCGACAGGAGAGAGGGGCGACGATGCTGCAAGCGGGACTTCATGAGGCAGGATGGTGGCGGGCGGCGGTGCATGGGGTTGCAGCTGCCACCAAAAATAAATTCCGATGGCGATTACTGCCAGTGCAGTCAAGCCACCCAGTAACAGGGCGAAATTTTTATTGCGTACCGCCGGGGCGGGTTGTTTTGCCGTGAACAGATTCTGTGCAGTGGCAGGTTCAGTTTTGAATGCAGGTTGCACAGGTTGCACGATGGCAGGTTGGGTGCGTGGTCTCGGGGCAGCGGACGTGGCTCCGACTGATCCCGGCGGAGTACGTCGGACAGCGGTTTGCATCTCTGCCAGAAATGCATCATCGAGCGATTCAAGATGCGATGACAAATGAGATAAGTGGTCGGGTGATTGCTTGTCTTGGGCGGTTGTGCCGGTTCGTGATGCGATACCTGTTGCGGGTGCAGAGAGTGGTTCCAGTGTCAGACTGGCAGACGAATTTTCAGTTGCCTCATTGTTAGCATCAGCATCGAGGCGGTTTTCACTGCGGCCTTCACGCTTGGCTAATTCCGCTTTTTTGAGCGCATCCATGAGCAGACTCATTGCGTGCGAGTCCCTGGACGGTCGCTCATCTTTTGGTCGGGGCCAGGATTGTTGAGGAAAAAATCCTGCTTGGGAATCTGTTGCCGAAATTCACGATAATCTCCATTCAGACTGGCATCACGGATGATTGTTGGTTTTAGAAAAATGACTAGCTCGGTTTTAGTATTGGTGTCATCTCGATTACGGAAGAAATTGCCTATGCCGGGCAAGCCGCCAAGGCCGGGAACTGCATCGGTGTTGTAATTTATTTTATCCTCCATCAGTCCGCCCATGACAGCGATTTCACCATCGGCCAAGCGTAATACGGATTCCATTTCGCGGGTTTGTATTTCCGGCACGCGATTGGGTATGGTCGAGGGAATATCCGGGTTGGGATCGGTTTTAAAGCCTGTCACTCTTGAGATGGTGGGGCGCACATTCAGGGTAATCATGTTTGTTTCACTAATTTGTGGTGTGACATTCATGACCAGGCCGACAGCGATGGATTTAGCGGTTGTGGTAAACGATTTTTGTGTATTCACCTGACCAATCGTGGAATCCGACTTGACTTCAAAATAGACGACGTTGTCGACTACCTTCAGCATGGCTGTCTGATTATTCAGTACGCTGATTTTTGGGCTTGATAATACTTTTACGTTACCAAAGGTTTCCAGTAAAGTCAGCGTGGATGAAATGCCCAGGCCAGGCGCCACGTAATTGAGTAAAAACGAAGTGCTTGGTGTAGTAAAAGGGTCAGGTACGGCGTTGTTGATCAGACCGGTTGGCGACTGCGCTAGTGAGAATCCGGCTGTTCCAGGGGATCTTAATGAACGTAGGCTTTGCCAGTTGATGCCCTGCTTGTAATTGTTGTTCAGTGTTACTTCAGCAATAGTCGCTTCGATGATGACTTGGCGGTCGGCATTACGGGTGACCAGATCTATGTATTCCTGAACTTTTTCATGTTGACGCGAAGTGGCGCGGACAACAATCACACCTGCTTCGGGGTTGGCCATGACAGACGCCGCTTCACGAAAGGTGGTGCGTTTAACGACGGTGGTACCTTGTTCTTGCAGACTGGCAGGGTTAGGGCTTCCTGCCAGCGACGGTATATTCCCTTTGCCCCCTTTACTTGCTCCAGAAGATGAGGCGCCCGTTCCTGTAGTTGCTTGTTGATTATCGTGTTCGATGGTGGTTTCGCTGGAGCCTTCTGGCAGAATCTTGTCCGTTTCGCGCAGGATGTCCTTGATGTTTTTTTCAACAGAGGCCCAAAAATTGTTTTGTGCTTTGCTGGTGACTATAGTGGTTGAATTGTTACCCCCTCCGGCTGATGTGCTCGTGCTGGCCCCGGAACTCGTTGAAGCAATCTGGGTATTGATGGAGACGGAGCTACTGACATCGCGCAACATATTCACGTAATCGACTTTGTACGTGCGCAGAAAAGGCGAATCCGGCATGACGATCAGATTCGGCCCGTCAAGTTCCCAACGCATATCCACCTGTTTGGCGATGCGGGTGAGAATTTGCTGCAAGGTTTGGTCTATGGCATTGATCGTGACGATGCCATTGATGCCGGGGTGTACATCGACGTTAATTTTGGCATCGCGCGACAGGGCAAAGAGTAAATCCTGCACTGGAATATTGCGCACGGAGACCGAATAAGTTTCTGTTTTTGCTGAAGCCGTTGGGCGGGGCAATGTTATTGCGGTAGCAACAGGAGTT
>DATCQI010000173.1:0-5035 GCA_036569545.1 Rugosibacter sp.
TTGTCGTCCATCACCACGCGCAGTGGCGAATCGGATACAGCTGCGGCAGCCAGGGCTGCCGGAACAATAGCGGCACAGCATGCCATTGTCACATGCATCAAAGCAAATGCCGCAAAACGCCGAAGAGAAAATGAATGTGCAGGTTTCATGGGAGCTACGCCTGACTCATATGTCGCAAGATTAGCGTACTTTGTGCAATGATGAAAGATAAAAGTCGGTGTTGGCAGAGCAGCGTGCAATTATTTATCTTTTATCCACTCGATATCATCAAGATTGATAAATCGCTGATCATGGGAATCGAGCATGAAGAGGATGGCGCGATGATTGCCAGCGCCATTCTCTCGATGTGTCAAAGCCTGCACAAAACGGTAGTTGCCGAGGGCGTGGAAAACCAGGCGCAGTTTGATTTTCTGCGCGCTCAGGGGTGCGACGAGTTTCAGGGGTATCTGCTGGCAAAACCCTTGCCTGAAAAGGAATTCGCTGATTTGCTCATTGCCAGCGGGGGCCAGCTATAGCGCCAGCGCACAAGTCATCAGCAGCCATGCGCATAGAAAGTCGGCGCTCGTGATACGGCGGCATATCGTTAATCTTATGCCGCTTCGAAGTGTTCCAGGAGCAGTTGTACTGTTTGGGTGCCATTCCATTCATTGATGTCCAGGCGAAATGCTGCATGAATCAGATTGGGTGCGCTGCCGGAAAAATTGAACTGAATGGCTTCAAACTGTGTGTGGCCTTTTTTCAGGCGCAGCTTCAGATGTTTATCCTTGAGCAGCTTTTGGTGTATCACCTCGAAGGTGTCGTTAAACAAGGGGGCTGGAAAGGCCTGCCCCCAGACTTCCTGTTGCATCAGGCGGACGGCTTCCAGCGAAAAATAGCCGCTTTCGAGCGGACCATCGGTCTCCAGCGTGCGGGTGAGATCGCTGGGCGAAATCAGTTCCTGGCAAACGGTCTCGAAAGCCTCTTCAAATTCTGCCAGGTGATCTTCTTCCAGCGTGAGCCCGGCGGCAGCCGCATGGCCGCCGAAGCGTAATAGCAGGCCGGGCACGCGTTTGCTGACCAGATCCAGTGCATCACGCAAATGCAGGCCGGGTATCGAGCGGCCGGAAGCTTTGAGTTCGCCTTCGACGCCACGTGCAAAAGCAAAGGTCGGGCGGTGAAATTTTTCCTTGACGCGGCCCGCGAGAATGCCGATGACACCCTGATGCCAGTCAGGGTCAAACAGAGTGATGCTTGCGTGATCAGCCGGGTCGAGTGAGGAGAGAATCAGCTCGGCATCTTCTTTCATGTCGGTTTCGATCACGCGCCGCTCGCGGTTGATGGCATCCAACTCCTGCGCGATGTTCATGGCGCGGGCGGCATCATTGGTAATCAGGGCTTCAATGCCCAACGACATATCCGCCAGCCTGCCTGCTGCATTGAGTCGCGGCCCGAGCATGAAGCCTAAATCAAATGTGGCGGCGCGCGCTGGCTCACGCCCGGCGATGGTGAATAAGGCTCGCACGCCGGCCTGCATGTGGCCTGCGCGCATGCGGGCGAGACCTTGCGTGACGAGAATGCGATTGTTGCGATCCAGCGCCACCACGTCGGCCACGGTGCCCAGCGCAACCAGATCGAGCAGGCTGGCAAGATTGGGTTCCTGGCTTTGCGCAAAAGCTCCCCGCTGGCGCAGTTCAGCGCGCAGTGCCAAGGCCACATAAAACATCACGCCAACCCCGGCCAATGCCTTGCTGGGAAAAGTGCAGCCCGGCTGGTTGGGATTGACAATGACATCGGCATCGGGCAGCTCCGCGCCTGGCAGATGGTGATCGGTAATCAGCGTCACGATACCGCGGGCTTTGAGCTCGGCTACGCCCTCGATGCTGGCGATGCCGTTATCCACTGTGATGACTACATCAGGCTGGCGTTCAGCGGCCAGTTTGGCTACTTCAAGGGATAGCCCATAGCCGAGCTTGAAGCGGTCGGGCACCAGATAATCCACCGTGGCACCCATCATGCGCAGCGCGCGCAGGCCAACGGCGCAAGCGGTGGCACCATCGCAGTCGTAGTCGGCCACAATCAGCAGGCGTTTTTGGGCGGCAATGGCATCCGCCAGCAAGCAGGCAGCCTCAGCAGCGCCTTTGAGCTGGTCAGGAGGAATCAGGGCGGCGCTGCGGGTATCAAGCTCATCACCGGAACGCACGCCGCGTGCGGCGTACAGACGCGCCAACAAGGGATGCACACCCGCTTCTTGCAATACCCAGGTGGCGCGCGGCGGGATGTCTCGCTGGGCGATGCGGATAGTCTGGCTGGTTTGGAGTGTCTGTGTCATGTGCATTTTAAATTCAAGGCGCGGCGAGTACGGTGAGGGGCGCAGCAGAGCGCCAGAATTGCCAGAGATGATGACGGCGAATGTTGAGCTCAAAGCTGGCCGCCTCGCCTGAGGCGATCAGGCAGAGCTGTTTGATTTGGCCACGCTTGAGTGAGGCCAGCAGCGGGGCAAACCAATCGGTTTCAAGCCTCAAAAGCGCGGCTCGCCAGGCGTCGGTATCGCCGCTGCGGGCGGGGAGTTCGAGCGGGTCAAGCAGTATCAGTGCGTTATGGATCATCAGGTTTTCAAAATGCGATGGCAAATTTTTCACCGGTATACCTTGATGAATTGCCGCGCCTTGGGCAACTATCTCATTACCCCGGAAAGCTTCAAAAGGAGGCGCCATTTTTATGGCTGAGACTGGCAGGCAGCCGTTTCCCCATGGCCAGAGGGTGTTGATGGTGAGCTTCCCGGCGGCTTCTCGCGCCAGATTGACTGGATGCGTGTGCAGCACCATGTTCGCTTCGTTGATGGCATGTCGCCAGGGAGCAGTTGCTTCGCCTTTGGGCAGCGGCAGGGCTGCACGGGCAATGTGCTCGGCCAGGGGCGGCAACAAGGTCAGGGCAGGGGTGTTTTTATTCAGGCGAAAATTCCATGTGCCAGGCGTGAGTATCTGCAAGGTGCCCAGGGCTGAAAAAGTCGGCGCTAGCGAGACGGCGAGCGATTCAGCTTCTGCCGCGCTCAAGCCGAGAAGCTGCGGGTCTTCGACGCACAAACGTGTTTGCTCAACGCGCAGATGGATAGGATCCAGGCATAGCCAGTCGTCAGTGTTGCTTGACTCTTGTGCGCCAAGTGCTAACCCGCGCAGTGCGGCAGCAGGCAAGGGGGAAGCTAAGTCAAAGACCCGTGATACCGCTTGATGGAGAGTGCAGGGTGGCAAGCGGGTGAGTTCGCCACGGCCCAGCAAGGTGGAAAAAGCAGGCAGGGCGTGGTGCTGAGTGGGATCATGGCTCAGACCACGAGTGAGATCGAGAAGTGCCTGATGCGGCCAAATCAAGCCTGGAACAATAAACGTAAGCATCTCCGCATGTTAACATGCAGACCTTCTTCGCAATTACCGATGGTGCTCCCCGCTCGTCTTTCATGAATTACGAATTTCTCATCGGCTTGCGCTATACGCGCGCCCAGCCCCGTGAAGGCGGCGGCAATCAATTTATATCCTTTATCGCGCTGATTTCCATGCTTGGCCTGGCGCTTGGCGTGGCCGCACTGATTATTGTGTTATCCGTCATGAACGGGTTTCAAAAAGAATTGCGTGAGCGAATCCTGGGCGTGGTCTCGCACATACAAATCAGTGGCGAATCCGGTGAGCTGGCCGACTGGAGCCACGTGGTGCAGGGCGTGGCGCGCCATCCGCAGGTGCGGGCGGCTGCGCCTTTCGTGCAACAGCAAGGCATGCTGAGTTTTGACGGCCAGGTGCGCGGCGTGATGGTGCGCGGCATTGTGCCCAAGGCGGAAGATACGGTGGCAAATTTCAGCCGCCACATGCAGGCCGGCAAGCTGTCGCAACTTGTGCCCGGAAAATTCGGCATCGTGCTGGGGGCGGAACTCGCACATGGCTTGCAGGTGCGCGTAGGTGACAAGGTGACCCTGCTCGCACCGCAAGGGATGGTAACGCCTGCGGCGATTTTGCCACGCGTAAAGCAGTTTCGCGTGGTGGGCATTTTTGATGTTGGCATGTTTGAATTTGATTCTGGTCTGGCGCTGATTGAAATGAGCGACGCGCAAAAAATGTATCGCATGGGGGATCGTGTATCTGGCGTGCGACTCAAAGTGGATGATTTGTTTGCCGCACCCAAAATCAGCCGCGAGTTATTGCGCTATTTGGACGCCGATGTCGGGGTGACTGACTGGACGCGCAGTCATGCCAACTTTTTTCGCGCCGTGGATATTGAAAAACGCATGATGTTCCTGATCTTGTTGCTCATCGTCGCCGTCGCCGCCTTCAACATCGTGTCGACGCTGGTGATGGCCGTGCAGGACAAGCGTGCCGATATCGCCATTTTGCGCACGCTGGGAGCAAGCCCGTCCAGCATCATGGGTATTTTTATCGTGCAGGGCACGCTGATCGGTTTCATCGGTTTATTTGCCGGCGTGGCGCTCGGCGTGGCGGTGTCACTGAACATTGATGTCGTGGTGCCCTTTATCGAACGGCTGTTCAGCATGCAATTTCTGGCCAAGGACGTGTATTACATCAGTGAGCTGCCCTCGGACATGCACTGGTTGGATGTCGGCACGATCAGTTTAGTGTCGTTCGTGCTGACTATTTTGGCCACGCTGTACCCCAGCTGGCGCGCCTCGCGCACGCAACCGGCGGAGGCCTTGCGCTATGAGTGAGATTATTTCCTGTGCGAGTCTGGTCAAGATATTTCATCAAGGCGCAGTGGATGTGCCGGTGCTCGTCGGCATTGATCTAAAAGTCGGTGCTGGTGAGACGGTGGCCATTGTCGGCGCCAGTGGTTCTGGCAAGAGCACCCTGCTGCATTTGCTCGGCGGGCTTGATCAACCAACTGCGGGCACGGTGTGGCTGCAAGGCAAGGACCTGGCTAAAGCCAGTGAAGCCGAGCGCGGCCGCTTGCGCAATCAAACGCTGGGTTTTGTGTATCAGTTTCATCATCTGCTGGCCGAGTTTTCTGCACTGGAAAATGTCGCCATGCCGCTCTTCATCCGGCGCATGGCGCGTGTTGA
>DATCQI010000174.1:0-7088 GCA_036569545.1 Rugosibacter sp.
ATACCGCCATGGGCCAGATAATCATCCGCCGATAGCGGATCAATCACGCCCACGCGCCGTAAACTTATGCGCTGCTGCCGTTTGAGATAGGCAACATCTTCAGTTGGTCCCAGGCACAGTGGATGCGTGCTGCCAGTAAGCAGTCCGGCGTCCAGCAAAGATGACACATCGGCAGGAGTCACCGGACCATAGGCAACGCGGCCCCCAGGGGTGGTGACCTCAATCATCGGTTCCAGCCAGAACAAGCCACGTGACCCGTTGCGCACAATGGTGACATCCAGTTGCCGCTGCGCTAATTCCGCGGCGAAAGACTGAGCAACCGTATCGGCACCAAGTGCAAGCGCGGTTGAATCACACGGAATATAAAGTGTTGTTGTCATAACTTGTTCATGGCTTGCTTCTTAATTCAGCTATTAGCCGATCGAATTTTTCGGGCGTCACGCGCGCATGCAAAGTGGTTTCATCAATCTGAATATTCGGCCCTACCGCACAGTGCCCCAGACAATAGACAGGTTCGAGCGTCACAGCACCATCCGCGCTCGTTGCGTGAAAGTCGCAAGCCAATGCGCTTCGCGCATGCGCAGCCAACGACTCGCAGCCAACTGACTGGCAAGCTTCTGCGCGACACACGCGCACCACATGACGGCCGGGGGGCGACTGTCGAAAATAATGATAGTAAGTGATCACGCCATGCACCTCGGCACGCGAAAGATTCAGTGCTCCGGCAATGGATGGTACGGCGTCCGGCGGAATGTAGCCGATAGCGTCCTGAATATCATGCAGGATAGGCAATAAAGCACCGGGCAAGGATTGCCTCGCCGCCAAAATAGATTCAATTATGGAAAGATTGCCTGCGTTGTCCATTGGGTCCCATCCATCCGAGGAGGTGTTTTCTGCCGAATTTTCCTGAGTGAAGTGTCCTTGACAAGGAAAACCAGAACACTCCTGCCATACGCAGGATTATATAAGAGCAACATGATTGTGAAAGGAAAATAGCAGAGAACTAATCGTTTTTTTCAGCCAGCTACCAATCATGCCGCATCACCAACGCCGACTTTTTGCAACGTATATACGATGTTTATTTGGGTATTATTCACAACTTGCCGGTCACAACAACCTACGTCAGGAGAAACAAAATAATGACACTAACCATTGGCGTGATTCGGGAACGCCTTGCTGGCGAAACGCGCGTTGCCAGCGTGCCTGATGTTGTAAAAAAATACAAAGCACTTGGCGCTGCGCTATGCATAGAAACGCAGGCCGGATCGGCTTGCTATATCGGCGATGAAGCTTTTGGTGCAGACACCATCGCGACGAGTGCGGCACAGGTATTTTCCGCAGCGCAAGTATTGCTCACTGTTCAGCCACCCAGCCTTGACGAGATTAATGCCATGACCCCGGGCACCGTCTTGATTGGCTCGCTCGGGCCCTATGCCAGCCGCGAGCGCATTGCCGCATTGAATACCCGGCGCATCACGGCGTTTGCTACGGAATTGATCCCGCGCATTTCGCGCGCGCAGAGCATGGATACGCTGTCCAGCCAAGCCGCAGTTTCAGGTTATCTGACGGTACTGATCGCGGCTAATCATTGTCCAAAGTTCTTCCCGATGCTGACTTATGCTGCCGGCACCATCCGTCCGGCACGCGTGCTGGTGATAGGCGCGGGCGTCGCGGGTTTGCAGGCCATCGCCACCGCCAAGCGGCTGGGCGCGATTGTTGAAGGCTACGATGTACGGCCTGAAACACGCGAGCAGATTGAGTCGCTCGGTGCCAAATTTGTCGATACCGGCGTTTCAGCAGCCGGTAGCGGCGGCTATGCGCGCGAGCTGACTGACGAGGAAAAAGCGCAGCAGGCCGAAAAGCTCGGCCGTGCCGTGGCTAATGCCGATGTGCTGATTACCACAGCCGCCATTCCCGGCAAGCGCTCGCCGCTGATCATTAACGCCGCCATGATTGCCGGCATGAAGCCAGGCGCCGTAGTGGTTGACATGGCTGCTGAAGGCGGTGGCAATTGCGCAGGTACAGAGGCAGGGCAAACGATCAAAGTGGGTGGTGTGACTATCATCGGCGCAGTTAATCTGCCCGCGCAAATGCCGGTGCATGCCTCGGAAATGTTCGCTAAAAATCTCTACAACTTTATTTCGCCCTTCATTAAAGAGGGCATGCTGAATCTCGACTGGAGCGATGAAGTACTGGCCGGAGCTTGCCTCACACGCGACGGACAATTAATACATGAAGGCGTGAAAAAAGCCTTGGGACTGGATGCTGACTACATCCCCTCCGCCCCCCCTTCCGCGAAGGGGGGTGACAGTATTTCAGCCGCTGGCGCGGCTCCCCAAGCAGGAGGAAACTGACATGGAAAATTTCATCTACGTATATATCTTCATGCTGGCCGCCTTTACGGGCTACGAAATTATTTCGCGCGTGCCGGTGATTCTGCACACGCCGCTGATGTCCGGCTCTAATTTTGTACATGGCGTGGTGCTCGTCGGCGCCATGGTCGCACTGGGCAATGCAGACCCGAATGATCCGCTGCAACTGGCGATCGGCTTCTTCGCCGTATTTCTCGGCGCTGCCAATGCGGCAGGAGGCTATGTGGTCACCGAACGCATGCTGGCGATGTTCAAATTAAACAAGAAGGAAGCGAAATGACTGCACTGATCCAGGTTGCCTACTTCGTTGTTGCCGTTCTATTCATTCTCGGTCTTAAAGCAATGGCGTCGCCCGTCACAGCCAAGCGCGGCATTGCCTGGGCCGGTATCGGCATGGTACTTGCCACCGCAATTACCTTTGCTACGCCCGGGATGCACAATTTTGTTCTGATGATTGTGGCAATCGTGCTGGGTGGCGGCCTGGCCTGGTATTTAGGTCGCGTAGTCAAGATGACCGATATGCCGCAAATGGTAGCTATCTACAACGGCATGGGCGGTGGCGCTGCGGCCGCCATTGCGGCGCTTGAATTTTCGCGCGGCCATGTGCATGGCGTTGTTGTCACGCTGCTGGCTGTACTGGGTGCCTTGATCGGCTCGGTGGCCTTTTCCGGCTCGTGCGTTGCTTTTGCAAAACTGCAAGGCATCATGAAAAAAGCCTGGCGACTACCCGCACAAAATGCGGTCAACTTAATGCTGGCTCTGGTGGCACTGGGTCTGGCGATCAAACTGGTCATGACAGGTACCGCATCGGAAACAGGCATTGCGAGCGGAGCGCTCGACACAACGACGCTCATCGCATTTTTCATCGTATCGCTGATACTGGGCGTCGTTCTCACCGTTCCCATTGGCGGGGCGGATATGCCAGTCGTCATCTCGCTGCTCAATGCCTTCACCGGCTTGGCGGTCGGCCTTGAAGGCTATGTGCTGGGCAATCCGGCGCTCATCATCGCAGGCATTGTGGTTGGTGCATCCGGCACCTTGCTGACCCAGTTAATGTCCAAATCGATGAACCGGCCGATTACCAATATAATCTTCGCGCCTATCACCGGCGAAGCCCAGGCCGGAGAAGCCATTACCGGCACCATGAAAGAAGCCAGTGCGATGGATGCCGCAGCGATGATGCGTTTTGCACAGAAAGTCATTATCGTGCCCGGATACGGCATGGCCGTAGCTGGCGCACAACATAAAGTATGGGAGATGGCAAAACTACTCCAGGAGGCCGGGGTTGAAGTCAAATTTGCAATTCATCCCGTCGCCGGCCGCATGCCTGGCCACATGAATGTGTTACTTGCAGAAGCCGGCGTTCCTTACGACATGATTTTTGATCTGGAAGAAATCAATGAAGAATTCAAACAGGCCGACGTTGCCCTGGTCATTGGGGCCAACGATGTCGTCAACCCCTCTGCGCGCACGGATAAGTCCAGTCCAATCTACGGCATGCCTATCCTGAACGTCGATTACGCACAAAACGTGATTGTGAACAAACGCGGCAAGGGTACGGGTTACTCAGGGATTGAAAATTCCTTGTTCTACGGCGAGAATACCCGGTTACTCTATGGCAGCGCGCAGCAGGCAATTGCCGATGTCATTGCCAATATCAAGACAATGCAGACGTAATCAGCAAGTCGCACGTTGTCAAGAACTTACGTGCGATAGTCTGCTTTGTGTAAACAATAGCTGCGACAGGTGCGACGGCTAAACATGTCTTGCATCAAAAAAATGAACGCGATTGCGGCCTTTATCTTTGGCGCGATACATCGCCATATCCGCCCGCTTGAGCAAATCATCAGAGCTGACTCCATCGCCGATAAATAGTGCCACACCAATACTAGTCGAACACCGATGCTCAATACTGACTTCCCCCCTCCCCTCCTTATGCGCACTAAGCATAAAAGGTTCGGAGATTGCTCGACGAATCTTTTCAGCAACGATCTCCGCTTCGGAGATAGAGCCGTTTCTGTCAGTACTCAGCCCGTCAAGCATCACTACAAACTCATCCCCACCAAACCGCGCGACAGTGTCTGTGCCACGGACACACCGCGTAATGCGCTGCGCCACTTCGATCAGCAACAGATCGCCCGTACCATGACCATATTTGTCATTCAGGGGCTTAAAGTTATCCAGATCAAGAAACATGAGAGCGCCATAGCGGTTACTCCGCTTACTCGAAATCATGGCGCGACTAAGTCGATCATCCAGCAGGCGTCGATTCGGCAACTGCGTTAATGTGTCATAAAAAGCCAGGGTACGAATCTGCTCTTCCGATTTTTTACGCTCGCTGATATTGCGCATGACTGCAACGAAATGGGTCAGGTTTCCTGCAGCATCCTTCATGGGCGTAATCGTCATTTCCCCATCATAATCTGCCCCATTTTTATGCTGATGCACGAGTTCCCCTTGCCAAACATTGCCAGCAAGTATCGTTTTCCAGATGGTCTGATACAACGCAGGGTCTTGTTTTTCTGACCTCCCTAAATCATGCAAAGTCAGCCCGATCAAATCGTTCAAGCGATAACCTGTCATTTCACTAAAAGCTGAATTTGCCCACTGGATGAGCGTATTTTTATCAGTAATAACCATGGCACTCGCTGACGCGTTAAATGCCGCATCCTTCAAATGCAGAATTTCCTGAATGTTTACCTGATCAATGACTTGTGCTGCCAGATAAGCCATACGCTCCATTCCGTTAATTTCATCAGCGGATGGCTGGCTATTAGCGGTGTGATAAATATCGAATGTGCCAACAACATGATGTTCACTGTTTTTTATGGGTTGAGACCAACAAGATTGAATACCCGCTTTCTTTGCTGCATCACGAAGACGAAAGCCTACGGGCCAGAAAGTGTAATTCTGCATGTCCAAAACGGTCACTCGTTCACCTAGACATACCGCCGCGCCAGATGCACCTATCCCCTCACCTACCGGCAAACCATTAATCGCCTGCTTATAAGAATCAGGCAGGCTAGCCGCTGCACCGCAATAGAAATGCTTCCCCTCTTTATCGAGCAACAATATTGCGCACCAACACCCTGGATACAAACGTTCAAATTCTTGCGCTAAAGTTCTCAGGACATAGGATAGAGAAGCTCCTCGATTAATCATCCGAAGAGTCTGGTTGCGAAAATTCAATTCTTCAGACTGCTCACGCATTCTTATTTCAGCTTGCTGACGTTGTTCAATGTAAACACTGAACATCATGCCTGCCAGCGCTAGTGGCATCATGAATGACCAATAACTGCCCAGTCGGCTTGCTGCAATGTCATGAGGGAAAACCCCGGCTTCCCAATTCGTCCCAAGTACTGCTTGAATGGCCGCTATAGCCAGGAACAATGCTACCCAGCGCTTTCCCAGGCGCAAAGCAGCCCAGATGATGGGTAAGACTACCCAATAGCCATGAATTGAATAGCCAATTAAAGCAGCAAACCAACCCATAAAGAAAATCTGCCCCACTAGAAGTGCGACAGCAGTTACCCAAAGCGCTTCGTTCAATTTTTGTTTTGGGAATAGCACCTTGAGTGGGTGAAGCCAAACAAGAACCAGGGGAGTAATCACAATGACTCCCAGTACATCGTTCAACCACCAAACAAAAAAACGGCTTAACTGTATTTCACTTGCCAGAATTCCGGCCAACCACAATCCCGTAACACCAAACCCCGCATTCACAACGCTACCGATAAAGCCACCATATACAATGAGCAACAGATAATCGCGCGCGGTCACGAGCGCAATATCAAACACCTTATCCTGTGACAGCAGCCAAGCGCCAAGATACGCGCCTAGCGTGCTGCCTACTGACAAAAGAAGAACTGTCTCCGCCGGATAGCCCAGCAGTGCATTAGTAGCAAGTGCCCCCAGAAAAATCGCCCCAATGTAACGCAGGTTGAGCAAAAGCATTGCCAAGGCAAATCCGCTCGCCAAAAACAAGGCCCCGCTACCCCTCTCAGGCGAAAAGAAAACAAGCGATGCCCAGCCCAAAAACGCATACACGGCAGCAATGCCCGCCTGCCTTAGTACAATCGTCAATAATCCATAAGCTCGTAATGAATGAGGCATAAAATGTCGGCGCTAACTTGAATCCGTTTTGAGCAGTACGATGAACTAACAAAAAACGGCGTGAACAAAACCGTTTAGCCAGTCATAACAGCAAGCAAAAAAAGAGGGTCTCCAGCCGAAGAACCCCCTCAAGTGTCATCAGAGGCTATGCTGTAGATCGCTACCCCATATCATGAAAGAAAAAATTAGGAAAAAATATGATTCAATTTAAGCAATTTTCGTTCCATACATAGATTACGCTTTTGATTCATGGCATTAACATCCAATTTACGAACCACTAATTAACCTGTATGTAAATAAATCCGACACAATTTTCCATTATCCAACAACTGAAGCTCGCTCGCCATTGACATATCTCAACTCTAACTTTTTCTAACAATCAGGCTTTTCGATCACATTTCGGTGGGCATCAGAACAAGCTGCCCACAGAGCCATGCGAATAATTAATTAATTATCGCTTTAAAAAATAAAAATATCTGTGGCAACAATAAGATGGCATGAATAACCCATTTTCCGTTTGACAGGATGGTGTAAGACTTGTAGCATTCGCGGCCTTTGAAGCTGGGTCGGTAGCTCAGTCGGTAGAGCAGCGGACTTTTAATC